>NZ_JBIOOG010000003.1:0-47172 GCF_051712125.1 Enterococcus sp. DIV1444a | reverse complement strand
TTTAAAGCTCCTTTAGAATGTAAGTGTTATCAATCGTCCACGTATTCTTATCTTGTAAACTACAGGAATACAATTCGATTGTAAAGTAATATTTTAACGCAATATTTACGCAAGTACACAAATACACAAGTGCAAAAATGTATTTGTGTAAATATCTAATTTTGAATATTATCAGGTTAAACAAAATTATGTGTACATTTACACATTTGTAAAAATACACATAGCGGAAGACTTTCATTATTGATTATATTACTAATTACACAAATAAAAATGTGTAAATGTGTAAAAAAAACATTGATTATTTAAATTGCCTATTGTATAATTTAAGCATAGATATTTACACAAATGTAAATGTGTAAATTTGAAAAATTACACATAAAAAAAGGAGGAACTTTCATGATAGAGCTTATAGTAGAAGAGTTTGAACAACTAGCCAATCTATTAGAAGAAAGGTGCAGAGTAATTAGTATAGGTAACCAAAAAGGTGGTGTAGGTAAATCTTCCCTTGTTCGTTTACTTCCGTCTGTGTTAGCTTTTTCAGGTAAAAAAGTTTTACTCATAGATATGGACCCTCAAGCGAATACAACTAAAAGTATGTTCGTAACCCGAAAAAATTATTATGAAGACGAAGTTGTTGTATTTAAAAAAACATTAATGGCTGGTATCGTTGAAGGTAATCTTACTGATCTAGTTATCAACGTTTTACCTAATTTAGATTTTATTCCATCTTCATCAGATTTAGAAAGTTTCCCTACGTTTCTGTCTAAAAAGTTTGGATTAGTTGATAAAACAGACCCTGATTTTTATGAAGTGAAAGACAAAGCCTATGAATATTTCAATTCATTGATTGAATCATTAAAAGACAATTATGATTATATATTCTTTGATACGCCGCCTACGGTTTCTGATTATGTTAGAGCTGTATCATATGTTAGTGATTATATACTAATTGCATTTCAAACTCAGAGCGACAGTTTAGACGGTGCAAAAGAATTTTTAGAAGATACTTTAATACCTTTAGTAGAAAATACAAGAGCAGAGTTTGAAGTTGTAGGTATTTTGCCTAATCAAATGACTAAGAACGGTAGTATTGACACTTCATCACTTAATGATGCATATACAATTTTTGG
Organism: Enterococcus sp. DIV1444a; assembly: GCF_051712125.1. NCBI lineage: Bacteria > Bacillati > Bacillota > Bacilli > Lactobacillales > Enterococcaceae > Enterococcus > Enterococcus sp. DIV1444a. Next base: position 46,042 of record NZ_JBIOOG010000003.1, on the reverse strand, counting down.
AAAGGAAAATGTATTTGAGAATATTTTGCCTTTTAAAAAACCAATACAAAACATCCCTAGACATGGCGTTACATTAGAAGGTTATTGGAATAGTAAAATGTACATTGATACATTAATACCAATTACTAAAGAACTTGTCACAAGAATTAGTTTAATAGAAGGAGATTAGACCATGACTGAAAATAGAAAACCATCACTAATAGGAAATAGAAATAAAAATCTTTATCAGGAAACACCTAGACCAGAACAACCTTACAGTGGAGCTGAAACCATACCTAAGGATATCTTAGCTAATGAGAGGGGAACAATACGTGTGCCTCTTGATCAAAAAATAGAATTTGATGCATTGTTAGCGACTTCTGAATATCATTATACTTATGAGTTAATGGCTGAACTTGTATATGAAGCAGTCAAAAACAAGACTAAGGAAGAGAATAAAAAATATCAAGAAACGTTAGCAATGTTACGAGAGAAAGAATTGAAAAAAATAGAGAGAAAGAAAATGAAAAAATAAAAATATTCACATGTGTACTTTTGTAAATTTACACATGTGAATATTTTTATTATGAATCAATATATAGCAAGTAATAATTAGTTAAAAAATTACACAATTGTAAATGTCCACATTTACAAAAATACACATATATATCAACGACAGTAAAACTCCCTAAATAATATAGCTATCTTTCATCAATAATTTTTTTAGTTCGTCTGTGATGTTCTAAGTGTAGCAAATAATCGTCTTGCAGTTTTAGAAGGTCTGAATAGACCTGATCCATAGTCTTGCTGGCCGACAAAGAAAGAGAATAAATAAATGAGATAGGAAGTGTTTCAATTTTTTTGTTGCGAGTAATCCAAGAAGAAACAGTTCCTTGAGAGAAAGCATGTAATTCACAAAATTCTTCTACAGTAATCCCTAGTTGCTTGATAATGTATGCGTTGATAGGGTGTGGATATACAAAGGTTTTTCTAGGCATGGTGGGTAAGTTTCCTTTCTTAGATTATTAATGCGTTTGCAGTAATATTGTACTAAAAAACATGCAATAAGGGAAGGGCGTATCTGCTTCTTTTTGGTTGACCTCCTTTAAAAATATGTTATACTAAAGGTGCGAAACGACATTAAATCGTACAAATAACACAAAAAGCAATCCTACGGCGAATAGGATTGCTTTTTTTTACACTAGTTGCGACTCCTAGCGTGTGTGTTGATAGCAGCTTACTTTCGGTTATCGTCTTCCTCGTCCAACACACGAGAAATCATTTCCAGAACCAATCCTACAAAGATCGGTGCGATAACCAACGACATTAAATCTTTCACAAATAACACACCTCCAATCGAGGCGAGCTGCCGTATTAATTATATCATAGATTGAAATTCTGCCAATTCAATAATAAAACCTTCAACAATTTATCTAGCTGTTCTATGATCTTTTCTAAGCGTGTAAACTCGTTTACACCAGGAACATTTATACTTGTTTGAGTCACTCGTAACTCTGCTTGCTAGACAGCCACAGCTGCATTCTACATAAGCCACTTGGTGGACGCTGTCTCCTAGAGGAATAATGGTACCATTATAATCATATGCCTTCATTACGAAACCCCCAATCGCTAAAATACTCATCTAACTTTTTCTGCTCTTTTTTTGACAAAGTAGGGGAGACTAAACCTTGAAAAGGGTTTGAATTTACTCTTTCTTCTTGTTTTATTCTACTAGAATGACGATACATACACACAAAGTCAACTTCTTCTATACTATAGGAATCTTCACCAATTATTATTTTGTTTTCTTCCGCATATCCTCTAAAAGTTCCTATAACTGGTCTAGGAAAAGGATTGGTTTCTGAAGACACAAGTAATAAATATAATGGCTTATTTTGTTTGATTGAGCGAGAAAAATAAGAAGAAAATTCTTTTCTATTTTGCTTCATTTGGTTGTACCTAAGCCAACAGTTCCACCTGCATGGCCACCAACAAGGCTTGCTCGTGAAATTGCTGTGGCGCCTTCCATCAGTGAAGAAGCATGTATCAGTGCTTTAAACCCAAATTTCTGACGAATTTTATCAATAAGAAAATACATATCCGTTTCATGAATTTGCTCCTCCGGAACAGAAAATAAATCCAGCTGTAAATTTTTGTTCCATACAAGACGGCCATAGGATACCCCTAAATTTCGTACGTCGACCCCTGGTGCGTAATTCTCTTCAAAAAGACGCAGTACATGTTCAGTCAAGACTTTTGTATTATTACTTGGTTCTACTTTCATTTGTCTACGCCAGCCGTTTTGGCCGTATTTGTCTGTCTGACCTTTTGAGTAGCCAACAAACAAAGAGACACAGGTTGTCTGACACGATGCCATGCGTAAGCGACTAGCGACCTGGTCCGACAATTCCTTCAAAACCAATTTTATTTGTTCTTTATTTGCATAATCTTTGGGTAAAACCTGACTATTGCCAAATGATTTTTCTGTTGGCCGTCCCGCTTTTTGCCCTAAAAAACTACGATCTATGCCCCATGAGTGCGCGTACAGCTGTAGCCCCATGATACCAAAACGCTCTTTTAACATGTAAGGTTCAATGTGCGCTAGGTCATAAATGGACCGAATACCTAGCTTTTTTAAGCGAGCAGCCATGCGATTTCCTATCCCACAAAATTCTGTAAGAGGGGAGATTGGCCAAACTTTTTTTGGCACATCTTCATAGCGCCATTCAGCCACAAAGCCTGGTGCATTCTTTGCTTCATTATCCAATGCTAACTTGGCCAGCAACGGATTTTCCCCAATTCCGATTGTCACATACAATCCCATATGGTTATAAATCACACGTTGAATAATCTTGGCCAGTTTATAGGCGGTGTCACACTTAAAATAGGTCAGCGAAGCAGTCACATCAAGAAACGATTCATCGACACTGAATACAGAATGATCTTCATCAGAAACAAAGCGTTTATATAAATTGTTAATTTCTTGATTTTTCTTCATGTATAATTTCATGCGTGGAGATACAATAATTAAGTTCGGGTGGTCCGGAACTTCATTTTTCCTTGTAACATTGGAAATGCCTAATACTTTTTTTGCCATAGGGGAAGCAGCGAGTACCAAGCCACCCGAATTTTCAGAATTGCTCATGACCACAAGCATTGTCTTCAATGGATCAAGTCCACGTTCTACGCATTCCACGCTGGCATAAAAACTTTTTACGTCGATACAAAGCACATCACGACTGGGTTCTTTCGTATAATCGAACGTCAAATTCATCCAAAATCCCTTCTTTCTACTAACCCATTATACGAACTAATGTTCTCTTTAGCAACTAGTAAAATTCAGTTTTCCGTATTTTTTTACACCTGTAAACTTTTGGCATAGTTGGACTGAACGCAGAGAGGGAAACTATACAAAACGTTGAAGGCCAGTTGAGCAAAGCGAAACCAATTATTCGTCTTTTATATTCCAGCTGTATTCCTGGAACAAATAATTATTCGTATTTAAAAGGGATTTTTCCCATTATTTCCGTCTGCAGTCTATCATTTAACAATATAAATACGAACGTTCAATATATTCTTTGCATAACTACCGATCAATATTTTTGAAAACGGCTTAGAATTGCTCTCTCATCACTATAATTATCATTAATAATTGAATATAGAATAACCCCCAAAAAAAGATTTTCAGGGGTGGGGTTTTATTTACTTACTAATTTTATCGATGCAAGCTTTCCCAGTTTCATCAAGCAATGGTGTAATTCCTCCTTTAGGAGTTTCTAAATAATTCACACCAGTAACAGTATCAACTACAATTTTATAGCCTAATAGAGTTAAAGATTCACTTTCTTTTTCAACAAAACGTTTGTCTTTAAATACATGTTCCTTACATTTATGTCTGTCTAATGGTACGTTATCTGATTGTTCTATCAACTCACTATTTGAATTATCCCCGGCAACCATCATGCCTAAATTTTTATCATAATAAATATATTCTCCACCTAGTATTAAGGTTAATGGCATAAAAATCTTCCTTTCTTTAATTTTCTTACCGTCCTTTTTGTTCATTTTCTACGCACAATCAATCGATTAAACAGATTGCCTCTTATTCCAACAAGTAAATTTCAAGTGCAAATCATCCTATTTTTAAATAGGATCTGTTGTCAACTTTTTCTTAATTCTATCAAAAACCGGAAGATTTTGCTTGCAAACCAATTCCCTTTTACTAAATTAAAACAGGTTTTTATTTAGTATGAAACAGAAACCAACATTGAAGTAAATCTCATTATCCATTAAATTTATTGCAAAGACCACTAAAATATTTAAAAAATAACTATGATTTCATTCTTATTGATACACCGCCTGCAATGGGAATGATTTCGGCAAACGTTTTTAATTCTGTTGACGATGTTTTAATTCCATATCATCCTGAAGTATATTCTTTCAGAAGTATGGTTAAGTCAATAAAATCAATTAACAATTTTAAAAGAAGTAACAAAAATTTAAATATAAAAGCAGTGATTCCAGTTAAAATAAGAAAAGTCCTGACTCACGAGGCATTTTTACAGTCTGCACAAGCATTGTGTGAACAAAATAGTATATTAATGACTAATACAACAATTCCAGAATCAATAAGATATGCGGAATCTATAGGAAAATATAAATTACCTGTCACACTTATTGATGAAAAGAATAAATCCTTAATAGGATACAAACAAATTTATGCAAAATTAGCAAGGGAGTTGACCTATATTGGCTAGAACTAAGAAAATAGATGGCTTTTCATTCGAAGATATCGTCAACACTAATATCAATAACGATATTAATGATAATGTTAATGTCAATGATAATGGTAATGTTAATAATGATGTTGATGATAATTTAAAAGACAAGGAAAATTTCTTGGAAAATTTAAAACCTGAAAAAGAGAAAAAAATTAAAACATTACTCTATATTGATTCTGATATTGCCAATCATTTGGACTTCTATGGCGAGAAACTCGGAAAAAAAATGGTGGTAAAAGTAAATTTTGTAATGAATTATTTAAAAAATTTTTAGAAGATAATAGTTTATGGTCGGAAAAAATTGCTTCTAAAAAAAGAAAATAAAACAATAGCCATAAATGCACATATATTTATACGTATGTGTGTTTCATGGCTATTGTTTTTATTTCAGGAACTTAAGTGAAAAGTAACAACCAGTTATGACGGCCAGCCGTCAACCATGACATCAACTAATTTATTAGCATACGCTACAATAAATTGAGCATTTTCTTCTGTCTCAATGGGCACAAGTGTGTCGCCAATAAATTCATAGAGTGGTTGAGAAATAATTTCTTTCATTAAGTCTGTAGGTAAAGGAATCAGCCCTGGGGTTTTATCCATCAGTCTTTTTTCTTCCTCATAAAAGGCGGTCATTAAAGAAAGCTCATCTGTAACGGGATCTAAGCAGCCATAACTACAAGACAACATCCGGTCCACAACCACAGCTTCAGGCAAACCTAGTCTCAAAGCGATATACGCTCTAACAAAATATTTTTGATGGATACTTGCCAACATTGGGCAGGCATCCTGCCAGTCCAACACGATACTCTGTTCCTCATCTTCTTCATCCATGAGGCCTAGTAATACTTCTATGCCCGATTCTAATTCGTCTTTTTCAAAAATACGCTCAATAGTCATTGCTTTTAATCGTGGAATAGAAGCTAATATGTTTTCAATTAATGCTTCCCAACGAACAAGTTTTTCTTTAAAGCGTTTTACTTGGGCTTGTTGTTCTAAAGAAAGAGACGTTTGTTCCCAGAATGAAATTTGGTCTTTATAAGCTGGGACAAGCTCTTTTTCAGATAAGTACAAGCGCTCTGTTCTTAAGACTGTCTGATCATCTAATTGATAGGGAACCTTAAGAGCTGGCTGTAAAGAATCGTAGAGCTCTTCAGCAGATTCTAGTTGACTTGATAGTAGTTGATTCATCAGGGGAAAATAATCAATCGTGTATAAATTTTGATTTTCTGTCATTTGTTTCTCCAATTCTTGGAAATATTTTTTAAGACTTTATTAGAACTGCCCATGTTCTTCTTTGATTTCAACGTACTGTCCTAGGTTCATTTTGTATTTCCGATGACAGGTTGGACACTCATAGTAATTTTTTTGATAAACATTCTTTGCTAGCTCCCCGCAATCACATTCCACATAAAAAGCGATATTTCGATTAAAACTAGCTATTTCAATACCCCAACGATCATAAGATTTTCGCTTCATAAAAATTTTCCTCCTTGTACATTTTACTAACGATTATAAATACCGTTGCCATTCTTTCAACTGTTGACTAATTAACGCATAAAATTCGACTTCTGATAAAATGGTAATCTCATGACCTAACGCAATCAAGTCCCGCGCGGTTTGTTCCTTTTTTGTATAGAGAGAATCATCAAACAACGACTTAGAATACTGACCACAAACCAGGAAATTTGTTTTTGAAGTAACACTTGATTGACAATGGCCGTTTAAAGAGTGAACCAAACCGATGGCTTGGGTTCGTGTCATTTGCTGCAGCGTTCCAGTAAAAACGACCCTTTGATCCGTTAAGTCCATTTTCAAACTCTCCCTTCCCGTCTAATAGCTGCTATATCTATCAAGAAAAGTGGTGCAAGGTATTTTCATATTCTTTCACTCGTCGATAAAAGGTATTTCGTTTCACGCCCAATTGCTCCATAGCATAGACTGCAGTTATCTTTCCTGCTTTCCAGTCAGAATAGATCGCAGGAAATTCAGGAGGTAAAGCAATTTTCTTTCTGCCGAATTTTACACCCTTTCGTTTCGCAGCTTCTACGCCTTCTCTTTGCCGGCTATTAATTCGTTTCCGTTCGTCTTCGGCCATATAGCTCAGTAATTGCAGAATTAAGTCAGAGATAAGCGTCTCTAATCCATCTAGTTGCTTGTAACTAGCAGTATCTAACAGAGGCATGTCTAACACAGAAATATCAATCTGCTTTTCCTTAGTTAATTCCCGCCATTCTTCTAAAATCATTTGTTTATTTCTGCCTAGTCGATCTAATGATTGTAGATAGAGTAAATCTCCCTTTCGAAACATTCGTTTCATTAATTGATATTCAGGGCGTTTAAAATCTTTGCCGCTGGCTTTTTCAATAAAAATATATTCTTCAGGGATTCCTAATTCTTTCGCAGCAATTAGTTGTCGTTCGATCGATTGATCATAACTACTGACCCGGATATAAAAAAATTTTCTCATCATTATTATCTACCCTTTTTTCACTAAAATCGTTTCAAAAAACTTACATTAAATCAGAAACGTTTCAAATTGTATTATGTGATTATTATGCCATATATAAACAAAGAAAATCAAGGCATTTCAAAAAGTATACTTTTTGAAACGATGAGTTTACCCTTCGGATTCAGTATTGAATCTATCCTGTATAAAATTTGAACTTGACCATCCATAAATATATTTTTAAGCAGTTAAAATACTAAAAAAACAGACCTCAAGGCCTGCTTTTAAAGAAACTATTTATCCAATTTTTCTTTTACATCTTCAACAACATCTTCAACTTTGTCTTTCGCATCGGAAGCGACTTCTTTTACTTTGCCAATGGCTTGATCTAAGAAACCTTCTGCTTTTTGTTGATCATCGCCAGTCACATTTCCTGCCACTTCTTTTGCTTTTCCTTTGATTTTATCTGTCGTTCCTTTATCTGTCATAATGAATTCCTCCTGATATTTTATTTTTGTTAGTTATTTGTATCTGAAGATTCTAATTCTTTACTAGCACCTTCAATGGCTTTACTAGCTTTTGTTTTTCCTTCTTCTACTTTTTCTTTGCCTTTTTCAACTGCTTCACTGGCTTTTGTCTTTCCTGTTTCTACAGTATCACTGGCTTTATCTTTCGCTTCATCAAGCGCGCTGCTTCCTTTTTCCTTTGCCTCTTCTACTTTAGAAGAAGTAGCTGTAGAATTCTCTGTTTTCTTTTCTTTACTTCCGCCACACGCAGCTAATGAGAATACAGCTACTCCGGCAGCAATTGTCAATACAATCTTTTTCAACTTTCTTCGACCTCCGTATATCAATTTTTTATGGTACATATTAATTATAAAACAAATACATCAAAAAATATAATGGTCTAAAGTCTGATTTTTTACCTTACACACTTTATAAATCATGAGTGACATGGTATAAAGAAGTTGTAAGAAGCACAAATCACTTCTTTACAAATCTATCTCTTTTGCCAGTCGGCGGAAAACGACTGGCTATTTATCTGGTATTTCAATTGAAATAATGGTTAATCAGTGGTCGGTTGACTATTGCTCTTATTCAAACGCAGAGTTGGAATTAAGAGAGGTAATTAGAAAAGCAGAATCCCTTTTTTTTAAGGATTCTGCTTTTTGAGTGTTACTTGAGTTCACTATTTTAAACTTGCATTTTTACTGTAATAACAGTTACTTTTTTTATGGTTTTGTAACAGCAGAGATACCAGAAGGACCAATTTTCAACCATTTATTATTAAGAGCTGCATCAGACATTGCTTTCAAAACTGTTGCTGCTCCAAAGAATCCAATCGCTGCGCCCACAATAGTACCTGCACCTGGTACTATTGACATGGCTGCGGCTAATGCTCCTGCTAGTGCAGCTGGACCTACTCCTACTACAGCCGACATAATGCCTCGCTGATCGTCAGGACTCAAGAATAAATGCCAGTCTTTAATAAGAGCTCTAGGCTGAATATTGGTATTAGCACTTAAAACACCATGATTATACTGAGCAATGATATTTTTAACAAGTAATAATTCTGAATCGCTAAGCTTGAAATCATCTTTTAAAATATTATCAGTGACAGTTAACCGTAATAAATCGTTAGAGAATGTAAGCACTTTATCAAGCTTTACGAACAAGTCAATTCTCGCTTTTGCCTCTTCATTAAGAGTAAACGTATAATTCTCATTTCCAGAGATTTCTTGTTGGTCAGTAGATACATCTTCAGCATAGGCAGAAACACTAAAAACATTAGGTAACACAGAAGCGCTAATAGCAATTAATGACAAACTTGTAACTAGAAACTTTTTCAAAGCAAACATCTCCTTATAAGTTTAATATTTGTTACAAGTAAATTATATTAGTAAGAAAAAATAATTACAATTGATAACCTTAATATTAGTAAAAAAAACTGATATTTAGAACTTAAATTTTTCTATAAAACAACAAAAGAGCACGGTGTAGGAAATTCACTAAAAAAGTGGTAAACTACCATTATAAATATTAAAAATCAGTTTAGTCTATTTAAATGTGAAAGAGAGGATTTTATGAAAAACAAGACTTTAATGCTACTTTTATTGGTCATAATTTTTTTATATTTAATGGAATACTTATCACCTGACCTATTTAAGATAGGGAATACAGTGTTATTTTGGTTTGCAATCCTTTACTTTATTTATATGATAGTTAGTTTCTTTTATTACAAAAAACGAAATAAATAACAAGTTTATGCTCGAAAAGCAAAATAGATAAAAGAGTATATAAGACGTTGATATCGAGACAGGTTATGAGAAAAGAGGAGCCCTCAATTTAAAGGATTCCTCTTTTTTAGTTATTGCTTATTTTTGCAGTCTCACAAACCATCGTTTTTGAAACAGATTTATAGTACCCAATAATGCTTAATCAAATTGTCCTTTTATCGCATTCACTTTATAATATCTTGCCATCCAAGAATTGAACCAATGATTGGGTGCTTCTTGTAAATTAGCAGTCTGAAAGTGCGCATTGTAGTTATAATCTGATCGAGGTACTTTTAAAATGATTAAGGGGTTGGATCGTTCCTTCTCTATTTTTTTAAGATTATTTGTTATTTGAGCAAAAGTAATCGAATTATCCCGATATGCTGTTCTATATGAATTTAGAAAAGTGACTGAGACAACAAGACAAATGATGCCGAGCACACAAAATTTGGTTAGTTTAAGTTTTACAAAGCTATTAATGAATATTGTAACAAGATAAACAAAAGGAATAATTAAAAATATTACTGAACCAAAAAAGGCCCGAAGAGGTGTTTCTGGCGCAAGAGCAAGACTGTAGGCTGCTGCAACACTACCAATAAAAAATGAACTTACAAAGACGAAGTCTTTCATTGTAAGAATTTTTAAAATTAATAAGAGAATTAGTAAAGATAGGATACCTATTAATAATTCGATATAATTATTGAAGTAAATGCTGGTAACTTGTTTTAAGTTGGCGATAAATTTTGGTAACGTAATAATCACATTAGACCTTATCTTTGTACCAGGCGCTTCCAGTACAGATAAACTCCCGATAAATCCAGCTATTAAAGCTATCAGTTGCCATAGACGAACTTTTCTACTACGAAAACTGAAGTAGCAAAAAAAGAGGAACCAAATAATCAATGCCGCAGGGCCCGAATTTTCATTAGTAGCTCCTGCCATGAAACTTATAAAACTAGCCATCAAAATAAGAGACGGCTTGCTTTTCTTTTCAGTGTTAGTGAGAAAGAACAGTATTAGAGAGCAGTATATTATACTCATCCATAAGTAATTACACGATCCAGAAAGCCATAAAACGGTTTGACCAAAATCTGGAATAAAAAACCACAAAAGAAAAAACGTCAATATATGCAAAAAGTAGTTGAATTGGTAGCCATAATATTTTGCTCCAAGTTTATTGATAATAAAAAGTAATGCTACAAAAGCAAGACTATTTAGAATGTTAAATAGAAGCTTATCGTACTGCATAAAAAACTGAACGATAGTGTGCGCAACATATCGACCATTCCATGAAAGATAATGATTGTATTGAGAATGGATAATATCCCAAAAATTATTAATTTCTTTGGGATATTTACTTGGTAAATAGCTTTCGTAAAAAAAATGATAGGAATAGTCATCGGACGTGTAGCCTGTTTTTTGGTTAAGAAAAAAGATCGGCACGAAAAGAACAAGGCCTAAGAACACCTTGCCAAAAGGTGGGACAAGTAAAAAACTTCTAATACGACTTAAATCTATTCCAACCTTATTTATTCTAGCGCGTAGATTTTCCATAATAGTTTAGCTTTCCTCTTTTTCTAAAACGTGTGCAGCGTACAAATTGTTGATGCTATCAAACGGTAAGTTTTCCAATTCTTCATAGGTAAAATCACTGTTGCGTACTATTAATAGTATTTTCTCTTCTTTGGTCATAATTTTCATCTCACTTTCATTGATCGATTGATTTGACTTGTCCCATCTTCATAATTAAACACGACGTTTGGCTGCACGTTGTACTCGTATACGTTGAAATTAAGTGTACCTGCACTATCAACCGCTTGTAACCAATAACCTCGAGGCATTAATTCCTTTCCACGAAAAACCGTCACAATCTGATAAAGAACTTTATTTCCTTTAATTTTTTGTGCATCTCTGACCAGTTTCTCATAGGGCGTCTGCACTTTTTGATTGGAAAAAGCTGTTTGTGTCGCCAAGTTTTTGGGATTGTCTTGACTTCCATTTTCACCTATCTGAAAGTTTCCGTCAATATCAAAGTTAAAACTAGACGTATAGGCAAGCAAATGGCCGCGATTAATAATCGGTTCCCCATCGACCTTTTTTTGGTGCCAGCCTGTCGGCTTCCATACTTGACGTTCTCGCCCTTCAGAACGTCCTAAATTCTTCTTATCAAGGTAGGCCGTCACAAAGGTTGTCCGATTCAAGGGATCTAATTCCCCATAAATCACTTTGTTCTCTTTCCAGTTGTCAATGTTTAGCATTGATTGGCCATTATTCACGTTTAAAATGGCGTTTCCGCCACTTTGGAAGTCTAGTTTAGCTAATTGGTCATATTGGTCTTGGCTATACGGTGCGGTACTTGAATTGTTTGTTTTCGATACCTCTTTATGGTCTTGTTTGCCAGTAATTGCTTGCTCCGTTTCGTGTGATTGAACCTGGCTAATCCAAGAAGTGACTTCCGTTTTACTTACTACTCCAAAGCTAGCAAACAAAATAGCTAACAAGCAACTAACTAAATATTTCTGTCTTTTCGTCATCTTCATTTTCTCCTCTCATCAAAAAGTGCAGGCACTTATAAAATTAGTGTGGGCACTTTTCCAAACCAGTTTTGAAATGAGCGTTCTCTTGCATAATTAATAGATCTAATCCATGTGCCAGGACTTTACTCTCCGAAACAGCATATTTTTTTGCTAATTTCGTTAATTCAGCTTGTTGTAAAGGATTTAGAGTAACTGTTGCACGTTTGTTTTCACTTTTTACTGCCATATTAAAATACCCTTTCTGATTTTTTGATTGAAACCGTTTTTCCTTGCTTTTTATTTTGCACTATTGTATTCTGAAACTACCTTAATTAATTAGTTTATATTCACTAATTTCATTTCTATAAGCTCTTTTGAGAAGCCCTAACAATAGGGCTTCTCTCTTTTTTATTTTTATTGATTAAATCCGTGTTCAGAAATCCCGTTCAACGGAGGCTGCTGGTACGTTTGCTCTTGGATCATCTCGGGCTCTTCTACAGGAGGTTCGTAAGTTGTTGGTTCAGGCCCGTGTTGTTTTTGTTCCCGCTGTTGCACCGCTGCTTTTGATTCCAAAAATTCAAACTCTTCTACCACTAACTCGGTGACATAATGTGTAATTCCTTGTTGGTCATCATAAGAGCGGGTTTGTAGTTCACCACTTGCTCCAACCAATGCGCCTTTTTGAGTAAATTTCGCAAAAGCTTGTGCGGGTTTTCCCCATAAAACACATTGAACGAAGCTCGTTGGCACTTTTCCATCTTTGTCTGGCCGTTTGCGTTTGCAGGCAAGTGTAAAGTTTGCGACACTCTTTCCTGTGCTGGTGGTACGTAAATCTGCGCCTTTCGTTAAGCGTCCTACTGCGTGTACATTAATCATTGTTTTTCCTTCTTTCTTGTTTTTTTATATTAGTCCAAGGGCAGTTACCCACTCTTGGAGATTAATATCAATAGTTTCCTGTGTTACGTCTGAAATAATTTACAAGTTCGTTCCTTTGTATATCCCCGCAAGCTTTTAGCTTGCGGGGATATAGCTATTGTCAAATGTTTATAGGTACGTTATACTTAATTTACAAACTTATTCAATTCATAATGTAGTGCCTTGAGAAATCTTTTGTCCCCAAACAAAAGATTTCTTTTTTTGCATTTATCCTCTTTCAAGAAAAATTTTCCAGTTCCCCATTAACAATGTCCCATTCAAACCATTCAGCAAAATCTTGTGGAAAGCCATTTACAGCATACTTTGCTTGTTCTTGGGCTTCTTTTTCGTTCATCGGGTCTAAAGCAGTTGGTTTATCTAGTGGTCTAGCATAGCAACCGATGTACGTTTCAAAATCACCTTCAAAATTTCCCTCGATAACTAGTCCTCGTTGGTGTAAGTCGTTTCTTGCTTGCTCTTTTAGTTGTTCTACGCTTTTTGTTTCCACTGTTGTGTTTGTCATGATTTTTCATCCTTCCGATTTTGATTTTGGTTTTTGAACAACCATTTTTGTTAGGCGTTTGAGGAAGTGAAGCTGGACGGTCAAAGGCTCCTTTTCTCAAACGGTATAGACTGTCCCCCTTTGCTTGTTTGTTTAGATTGTTCATTTTCGCCAGTGTGTTCGTGTCGTTCGCTGTGCAGTGAAAGGACCATCGACATAAAGAAAAAACAAGGGCGAGCGTAGCTCGTTTATATACCCTTGTTTTTTCGACTGGCTATGGTACTGTAGCAATCAGTGAATGACACGTTACACACGGCAAAATGAATGATCTGAACAAGCAAAGGTCTGCGTGATACCGTCTTGAATCAGAAAAGGAGCATTTGACCGGAACGCCCTTGACCTTCACCAATTCATTGGTGTTCTTCTGAAAGAAGAAAAGCTTTTTAATCGTACTTCACATGTTCCTGTATTTCCTGCAAGCATTTCCTTAAAATTATTGCATAGTTTATTAACTCATCAAATTTTTCAACATATATTTCAGGCATAGTAATACAGTACCTATTAAAATTAACGCAGCGAATTTTTTCGAAATTTAAGTCAAAAGGTGTTCCATAGAAAATAGTCATTAACTTTTTTAAAGACAATAAGTCATTAATAAAAATAGGGACACCTTCTTTAGAAATACTATATGTTCCATCGTGATAAATAGTAATTTCTACATCTCCTAAAATACATAAGTTTTCATTATCTAGCGTTAATCGAAAGAATCTCACGATTGTTTTTGCAGGTGTAACAGGTCGCCACCAAATGGCATGCCACCGTCTTTTGCTGATAGAAATCATTTCTGTCTCGTCTTCTAGATAGCCTAATTTATTTAGCTCCTCTTCATAAGCGGGGAGCTTCTTGTTGAATTCTTTCTCTATTCTTCTCATGAAACTCACTCCCAATTAATAAATTTGTCTTCTTTCAGTAGTTTTTTCATTTGTTCTTCGAATTCATCGGCAGTAAAAATGTGCAGCCGGTCGAATAATTCTTGATGCTCTTCCCCTTCTTTTTTTATAAAAAAATATTTAAAGCGATCAAGTTCCTCTTTAATTAACGGACTAGGCGTAACATAGATAAGTCGCGCATATTTATATTTTTTAAGTTCAGCAACGTATTTCGGAAAAATCCCTTCTCGGTAACGTCGTCTCGTTTTCATTGTCAATTCAATTTCAAAAGACCAGTTCACCTCTGCTTTTTCTTTATTGCGGAAACGAAAAATAAAATCAGCGACAAAATATTTTTTTCGGTTCCGATTGTTGGCCAAGTCTTTTGTTTCAAAAACTTGTCTGCGTTCAGTCAGCACCCATTTTAGATTTGGATGGCCTCCTGCAAGTTTAAGCATTTTAATTAAGTAGTCATTAATTTGTAAATGGTGCTGCAGATTGTACTCGGGAACTTTTGGTAACGTATAGTACCCACCAATACTGCTGTGACCTGCTTGCGTTAAAAAGTAGTAAGCGTGATTGCTCTTTTTAATATTTTCGACCAAGTGATTTTCTCGTAAATATTTAAGAGTAGTATCTACGGTACGTTCGGCTGCAGTGTCAGTAATTGTTAAAAAAGAAATAAGTTGTTTTCTTGAAACAATTCTTAGCTCATGGAGTAAACACAAAATAGTCATAGTAGTTTTGTCTGATGAAGAAGCATCAAAAAAGTAATTATATAAAAGTGGATTCATAGTATCACCTCATTTCTAAAAAGGTACAAATTGGCAAAGCCTATTTGTTTTATTGGCTTGCTTTCTTTTTTAACTTAGTAAGTTCCGCCTCTTTCTTTTTAATGTTTACGGGTGCGCTTTTTAAAGGGCACGGTTTTGTTTTCCTTTTCGATTGGTCTTTAATCGAAAAGGAAAAGGAACAAATAGGCAACGCCTATTTGTATCGATAAAAAAGAAGTTCGCAACGTCGTGGAGAAGTTCTTTTTTGGGTCTTAAGTCCCCCAAGTTTTGTTGGGGGATTTAGGGGGTTGTTGCTTTGAACCAATCATCAATATTCCGCTAGTTATCAAACAGAACCACTCGTTTGGGTTTCCGGTCTTAGCGACAGTCCCCTCAAGAATTGGTGAGGGGGCGCAGGCGCAAGGGGGAGTTGTAAGTTTTCTCTTTCAAAAGAGGTTGAAAGAGAACGGAAAGAGATAGTTTTGAGACCCCATGATTGGGGTAGGGGTTGATCTTTTGAACTTCCTCTCCTCTCTCTGTTTTTCTCCTACTTTTTGTTTTCAATGTATCATCTATATTAGTTGTCCTCGGCGCTTGGTATTTTTTTCGAAGTTGCAAAATTCCTGACCATTTTCTCTCATAAGTGGGTTTTTACCCCACGTTGCGAGAAAATGGTCAGGAATTTTGCAGGCGGAGAAAGCCTTTAATACCAAGCGCCGAGGACTTCTCTTTATAAATTGTAAACTGCTACCCTTTCCGCTGGCCTTTCAGTTGGGCTTACCGCTTGGCATTCTGCTGTCCTTTCCGCTGATTTTACTGTCCTATATTTAACTACTTTACGTGCTGTTTAGTATTACTAACCTACGCTTTTCATTCAATTTCGTGTGCAATCCCCACACAAAATTGTCATCAAATGAGTATGAATGACTAACAATCTGTCGGTCAATTATACGCAAACGTGACAGAATTTTACCTGGTAATCGTCTTATTTAGACTTGTTCTCTTGTAACCATTTGAGGGCATTTCGTACATAAACTTTTTGTGGAGGAATGTCCACATCCATTGCCGTTCGATACACAATAAACTCCCCAGTACGCAATGCTTTGAGCGCATTTGGGTTTACTTTAAAGCGATCCACGTTCCGTTTTGTTCCTCTCTCGCCCGTCCAATCGGCTTTGCCAACGTCGGAATACCCGTCTTCTTGTTCAATCATACTTGTCACTTCGATGTCTTCATACGTTCCTATTGAGTTGCTCCAGTATTCGGGCTCTGTCGTTCCGTTGACCTTTCCAATGATTAATGTGTTGACATTTCCCACCAACTGTTCGTCTAATTTATCACCAAGCTTGGCAATGTCAGCCATCGTTTGCGGAGAAAAGATCGCATGAACACCCGCGCCTCGACCCTTGTTTACCATGTTAATAAATGCTTCATTTAGATAAGAAGCGGGCTCATCAAAGATGACTAATATGCCTTGTTTTTGATTTTTTCGGTACATTTCTGACGCAAAAAAGTTAATGTCTTCTACCAACATTTGGGCCAAGGTGCGAATAAACTCTTTATAGATTAATCCGTTCAGCGACACATAAACAATCTCTTTTCGACGAGCGATTCGTTGCACGTCGAGCTTATTTTTTGCACCTTTTGTGTCAAACAGTCGCCCCAACTCGCTATCAAGTAACATATTTAAATTCATCTGTAAGGCTTCTGATGTCGCATACAAATAGAACACACTGGATTTATGTTCGTACCGCATAAATAAACGCTCGAACATCGTTTGCTCTGCTTCAGACAAGTAAAAGAGGTTACGTTTGAGTAAAAAATAGAAGCTATCCAGGTCTAATGTCTCTGGATGCACAACGACAATTTCGGTTTCAACTTGTGGTTCATCACTGTCTGTTAGTTCCTCTAAAAGGACATCATCGTCAGTTTCTTTAGGGGCAGTTTCTGAGTCACTTCCCCCCATTTCATCCTCAATGGTTGATTTATCTGCTTCTTTTTTCTGTTTCTTTTTCGGTTTTTTCTCAATCTTTTTTTCTACTTCTATCTCATAAAGTGTTGGATTTTTAATGAGTATCTGCTCCCCAAAAAGTGTTAAAACGTTTCGAGGAAGTAAATATCTTTGAACATCGTGAAGCGTTCGCTCGATGTCCTCTCGGTAGCTAAACAAGTCTAATAGCTGAATCGTTACTTGTAAAAGTGCCTTAGCGGCATTAGAGTAATGGACACTTTCGGTCTCTGCAAGGCTTGCTAATTTGTCTCGTACGGAAATATCATTGCCATGCTCTACCGGGTTGTAACGCATGTCCCCATCCGCTTGGTTGTCTGTAAAGGCATGGACTTTTTTGTCATAGTAACGAGCAATAGCCTGCATAGAGTCATACGTATCTCGAGATCCCTTGCCATCAAGAAGAATTAATGGCAGATTAAACTTGGCCGCATGTTGAATGAATTGTTGTAACAAAGTCGTCTTCCCTGCCCCAGTAGTTGCGGGAATAAGGGCATGCTGATTCAGCTCTTCAATCGACAACTTATAAGGCAAACCAAACTCACTAGTTCCTAACAACAAGGTGTTTTGCAATTGTTCATATAAGAAGAAATCCGAGGTGTCTAAAGCTTTTTGGTACTGTGCTTCGTCTTCATCGGCGTAGCGTTGGGACTCCTTGAACTTATTTTTTTTACGGTTTTTGTATGCTTTTGAATTGGTTATTTTCTTACGTTCGTCTTCTTTTGAGATCACTTTCCGTTTGGCCACAAACGACGCAAACGAGACAAAAATGCTTCCCATCCCACAGCCTCCTAACGCTAAAGCAACGACCGTTTGCCAGTTAAAGACTAACGTGGTGTGCAATAAATTTAGCGGAAAGAATAAATACGTGGAGAAATATCCTCGTGGAATCCATAAAGTGAAACTTAGAAGATTAAGGACACAAAAGACAAAGGAACAGGCCATAAAAAAAGAGCTTCCTCGTTTCAGGAAGCTCTCATGGTCCATATCATACACATAGGCTGCTTGTTCTTTTTTATCGAGGAATAACACGACCACTAGGGGAATGATTCCTGCAAAAGAAAACGGGTAGAGGACCACACCAACCAGGCAAAAAGCCAGGAGGAGTTGTTGGTATTTGGTGCGTTGTGGGGGCTGATTGCCCCCTTTTAGACTGTTTCTTGGTTGAAACAAGCCATTAAAAAAGTTATTTTCGAACACGGGGTTGTTTCATTCCTTTCATCGTTTTTTCCGTTCCTGGAGAAGCGGGTTGTTTCATTTTTGAGCGACGAATAGGCACGGTTTTGGCTCCTTTTTTTGGTTTTTGTGGCCGCGCTGGTGGGGCATTTCGTTTGGCCATTCGTGTCACCGGAGAAGCGACAACTGGTTGAACAGCAGGAGTTGTTTGCGCCTTTGTTGGTGTGGCTTGTTGATCGATGACTTGTTGCACTGCCTGCATCTTTTGTCGTACAGGTGCTTGCCGATGCGTTGGACCACCCAGATTTCCAGCACTTATACGGGCGCTTGTTTGTTTATTTGTTTTAGGAGTCATTGGTTGCTGTGCAGGTTTTTGACCATTGACCTTGTGTTGACTACGTGCACCAGAGCGTTGCGCCATATTCGCCCGTGGTTTTGTTTCTGTTTTTGTTGGTTCTGCCGTAGGCGGTGTCTGTTTTTGCCCTTGGCGTCGCACAACAGAACGTTGCCCTTCTGTTCTAGCTTTACTTGATTGACCCGTTCTACGGATATTTTGGCGTAACTGGGTCCCTGATTGGTTGTCTCTAGGATCTGCTTTATCGGATGTTGCTTTTGGCGCTCCTGCTTTTAATGCTTGGTTTGCTGCCACAAGTGCCGCTGCAGTTTTTAAGTTAGCCTTATCATAAGCCTTCCGTTGGCGCTGACGGGCCAATTGTTGTTGCTCTTTGGCTTCTTGTTCTTTGCTGTTCTCATGCGACTTCTGTAACGATTGAGCCGCTCTTTCCACAGAAGTTGGGGCTTTGTGTTGCGCTTTTGGTTTCAATTCTCGACGCAGCGCACTTCGCTTGGCTTCTCGTTCTTTTGCCGGTTGCCGTTTTAAGCCAATGTCTGCGCCTTGTTTTTCCGCTTCCGCTTGTCGCTTCTTCAGCGCTTCTTGTCGTTGTTTTTTTCGTTCTTCACGGGCGGCTTTATTGGCCACTTTCCGCTCTTTGGCGTCTTCTCTCATTCTTCGGTTCGTTCCTATTGGATTGGTTGCAAAGCGCGCGGCATCAGCTAAAGAAACCCGCCCCATGAATAGATTGCCTAAGAAATGGCGGAAAAAATATAACCCTAAGGGCGTTAATAAATAAATCAGAATGGTTAAGATTTTCTGCCAGGGATTATCGACGGCATTACTTAATTGAAACCCTAAAGACAGAAACGTCGCAAAGAAGATACAGGCAAAGCCCGTCATGGCTTTCATGAAAATAGTAAAGCCAAAACCTTTAAAATAATTGGCAAAGACATTGATCCCTTGCATGAATAGCCCCGTCAACAAGATAATTGGTAATAGGGGCAATAGAAAGACTTGTAGGACAGCAATCACTAAGCGTACAAAACACAAGATAAAATACACCAGGGTCTGAATAAGATTGACAACTAAATAAAATAACCCATAAAACGTATTCCCAAAATTATTGAAATACATGATACTGCGATTATTTAGTTCATCCGCCTCTATTTCGGTGACTTTGTCATGTAATTCTGTATTCGCTTTATTGACGACATCGTTATCTAACAGAATATTAATCCGGTCGTAGTCTTTCTTTTCGTAGGTGATTGTTTTTTTGCGAATCGTTTCAGGATTTGAAGTACCGTAGTTCATTAGTAAATACGGTTCATAGACGTTTGTGTAAAAAACACGGGAAGCAATTAATTCGCCCGCACTTTTCATTCGATCCTGCACGTTTCCGTCTTTGCTTTCTGGTACACTTGTGCCACCTAAGACAGGATTGACTTTAACAAAAGCTGCTTCGATTTGTTTGTCTGCCTCAAACATCTGATTGAACAAAGAATCCGCTGATTTCGCGTCTTTACAAACAACTAATCCCGTAAAAATAAAAATAGTCATTAAAAACACTTTTAGTGCTTGGCGGAATCGTTGTTCGCCAATAAACTTAATCCCCATAACCAGCGTAACAAAGCCAATACCGATTGTTCCGGCGATGGATAACATGTTGCCAGCAATATTTGAGGTGAGTTTCTGGATCGGTGCTTTAATCGGGGTAACGACGTCCATGCTAAAGAGATATTTGACCATTTCAGCATTAAATTGTCCTAAGCCTTTTACTGCTCCCCAGGTAAAGTTTTTCATGGTGGCAGACGAATTAACCATCGCTTCTTTGATACCGGTTAATGATTCCTCTTCCATATTTTGTGTCATTAGTTCGAAAGAATTGTCTTTGTAGGTGTCATAAAGGGTGTCTACATTTGTTGTTGGTTCTCGAATGACTACTTTATTTTCATCAGGTTCAGGCGCTGCGTAACTGACCATTGATTGAGAGAAGAAAAAAAGACAACCGAAGAGCAGCACAAGCAATTTTCCTTGTTTTCTTCTCTTTTTCTTAGTCGTCTTCATGCACTTTTACCAATGTGATTGATTTTCCGCCATGATCCATCGTCAGCGTCTTGTCATCGCTTTGTTTGATGTTTCGGTAAACGGTGTCTTTTTTACGACTAACCAAGGATAGCTGCTCGTCTCCTTTAGATAGTTCATAGGTTCCTTCAGTAATGGGTACCTGTTGGCCATCTACTTTAGTAAAAGTATCATCGTCATAAAAATAGAAACAGTTCGTAGGAATTCCATTTCCCGCCTCTATTTTCCATTTTCCGCCATCAGAAACTAAGGTTTGCTTTAGATTTGATTGATGACTACAGCCACCCAAAAAAACCGCTACTAAAAGCAGTAGCGGGACTAGATATTTTTTCATTTCTTTCACATCCATTCATTGTTGATTTAAGGTATAATAAATTGTCGCCTATCCGACAGTCTTGCGACTGGAAGGAGGTGAACTGTATGATCTCAGATTTTTTATTCCCTCTTCTTGTCGGCATTTTACTTGCCCTATTCGAGTATTGGCTGAATAAGCGAAACAAGAAGTAAAACCTACTAAGGCGACATCAGCCCACAGAAAAACCCCTAGAGAATCCGACTTCTCTAGGGGTTTGGTGTACTGCATGATCTCATCTTCACCTAGTATATTAGCATGTTTTCCACCAATTATCAAATATTTTAGCTGAAAAATTAGCTCTTTTGTTCCATAGCAAGAGCTGCTTGGGTGGCTTCATCTTCTTTGTTGGTGGAAGAAATCGCCAGTAGCCAGCTGTCAAACAAGACATCGATAGCAATTGGCTGGTTTCGCCCCTCGTGATCCTGGAATAAACAGGTTCCAGCTTTTAAGTTATTCATCATCTGCAGATTCGCTTTATTGGCTTCCATCCCAAAGAAGGCCAATACTTTGGCTTGCGCTTCTTTTTGATTTGGGCGAAAAGCAAACTTATACGACAAGAGTTCTTTCTTGTCTTCGGAATCATAATCCATAAAGGCTTGGGTCACGAGATAAATATCGGTCATATTGGCACGACCTTTTCGCAAGCTATCCTCAATTAAGAATCGGCCTTGAGCAGTATCCTCGAAGCCTTTGGCCTCGTCGAATATTATGGCTGCGTCTTCGGCTTTATCTGTAGAGAAAATGTAGGTCATTTTCATAATGACTTCCATAATAGACATCCCAGCAATTTGTTCTTTCTTTAGTTTATTTGCCGCGATTTCTTCTTGTGTCGGGATTTGAAGACCTTGTGTTCCTAGTACATTAATTTGATTCTCAAAGCGAATGGGTTCACTATAATCGTTCCCTAAGAGAATTTTCCCTAGCCCGACATTATGTCCGGAGATTAATTTTGCCAGCTGTGGATCCTTTTCTCGAATTACCTCAATGACTTTGGTTAAGTGCTTCTTTCCTTTCCCTTTCATCACAGTTTCAATAGCTTCTAAAATCACGGTTTTTTTCTCACTTGCCGTATGATTATTGGTATCAACTTGCCCAAAATTTTCTAAAACCGTTTGAGCGGTTTCAATCGCTTCTTCTCTCGGTAAAAAAAGTAATGGATCAAGCATTCCTCGATACTTCTCTTCTTTTGACAGAGAAATAAAATTAATCCGGTTAAAGAGCGCTGTAAACTCAGGAATATGCCCATACTTCTCTAGGGCTTTTCGAAAAAATAATTCGGATTCATTTTTTGGGTCGACGTAAAGGATTTTTTGTCCCAAGAAGGTGAGCCACAAAAAAAGATACTTCACCAAAACGGATTTCCCTTGTCCAGGTGGGCCGATAATTAAGGTATTGCCATTGGTATGTTGGGCGCCTTTAATGGCTCGTTTGGTTAAGTTTGGGAAGAACCAAACGATTTTACTAGACATGGCTAAGGCTTGTTGAACCGATTTAAACTTTTTCACCGTAATTACTCGCCCTAAGGGTAAGCCAAAACGATTGCCCACATCTTTTTTTAAGTCCAACCCAAAATCTGCGACATAGCCTGTGGTCACTACTTGTTCATAGCTTCTAAAGGTGCAATTACTCCCAATCAGGCATTGATTGAACAAGGTTAGCTGATCCACTAATGGCCGATAAAGTTTATAGTTGGTGCTGTCTAGGACAAATTCTACTTCTTTTATGTGGTCTTCTAGCTCTTTTTTTGATTCAGCGGAAACCACAAAAGTGACAGTCAAACGACACAATCGGCGATCCTTCCTTTTGAGCGTTTCGTTTAGATCCCGCAAGCGTTCTTCACCAAAAAGAACGACTTCATCATCGTCTAAAATTCCATCTACTGACTCTTGATCTTTCTCTTGCTCAAAGAGCCGTTTGCGCATTTTATGCACTTTTCGGCGGTCGACTTGTTCGTGGTCAAAGCGAACCCGTAAATGGGTCTCGATGGTGGTCGACAAGCTATCCTGTAGGTTTTGGATAAAGGCACTGCCAAACATACTCGTAGGGACATTCACCAGCGATAAGAAAGCCAAATAATGGGTCTTTCCTAGCTGTTCTACCGTTAGGTAGCCACTATGATTTTCAATAACCCCTTCCGTCATCTCCTCCACCATTAGTTCCCGTTGGGGCAAGCGTGTATTGGCACGATGGAAGAAATAATAAAAGAGGCGCCCCATCGTTCGAGGGTCTAATCGTTCGATTTGTTTATAGTTTGCCAGATCACTGTAAAGTTGCTTTTCTGCTTTCCGGTACGTGGAAAGGAGTACGCTTTTTGGTACCCGTTGCCCCGTTGCTCGATGGACTAAACGCCCTGTTAATTCCTTGAACAATTCAAGATATTCTAAAGGATTGGCCGCTTGAATGGGCGTGGTAAAACGGACAAATAAATAGGTACTGTACTCATTCATTTGCACTTCGTCTTTTAGAATTTCTCCTGCTTGGCGAAAATAGGTCTCCCCAAGATCTGAGAAACTTCCTTTGACGAGTTTGTCAATCGTTTCTTCTATGTGTTCATCCAAATCAAAGTATTCAGGGATGTTCATGAGGTGGTATTCATAGCTATCATGCTCGAACAACCCTTTGCCATCCTCAATGTATTCTTTAAAAAAATCCAGGTCATTTAACGGAAAAACCTGATGAGCGAGTTTGTAGCCCACCCACACTTCCTGGGTAGTCGTAAAAACGAAATTTTGGGTCATGGCTTCCACTGGAAAAGCCAAGCGTGGTTCTTTTGTTTTCATTGGTAAGGGTTCACCGCCTTTGCTATAATAGGTTTAATCCGCTAACAGAATAACCCACTAACTGTTAGTGGGTTATTGTTTTATTATATTTTTAGTCTGTGCTATGCTTTTTTTGAGGTGATTCGCATGTTTCAAAAATTGTTAGCGATTCTCGTAACTGTCCTTGCGTTACTTGTCATCTTTTTGGTTCTTTTCGTTCTCTTGATTTTGTTATACCCAGAATTTTTTCAACCATTTTTCGTGTGAGGTGATGTGTTTGAAACCCTATGTCGGTGTACTTGATAAAATCCGCGTACTAAAAAATCAGCCGTTGCTGGTGCGATTTACTTTAGTAACCATTCATAGTTCCATTAGTTGCCTGGTTGCCAATCCAGAAATTGCCAATAAAATTCTGCTACTGAAAGAGAATAAATATAATGTGGCGGTAACGGGGCATTTGAATCAACGCAAACAACTAGTGGTTACGTCATTCATCATTAGAAATCCTGATGAAACGGTAAGGCAGTTAGGCTTATGAAAAAATTATGGAGCATATTGTTGACCATCTTGATGTATCTCTTGATGTTTGCCCTTATTTTTCTTGTCGCCTGGTTGTATGCTCATAACTATTAATTTGATAGGAGGTTTCTTATGTTGCCACAAACTGGAGAACGCATAATGCATGCTTTACCATGGATTGGCGGACTTATTATTTTAGCTGTTGGTTGCTTCTATATCTATCAAAAAAAGTTCAAATAAGAGAAAAGACCTTCGCTCACAACGGGCGAAGGTCTTTTCTCTTAACGATTTTTTTTGTAGACACTTTCCCAATAATCAAAAAAACTTAATGTTCCACCATTAGCCCTGTAGCGTCTATAAAGGTCCATTTTGTTATTCCTTCCTTGGGCTAAAATAAACATGTTTTTATTTTCTGGGAATAACTCAGACTTTAGGTCCATGTTCTGAGTCATACTTGGCTTGAAAAATGGTGACTTTGCATGTTTAAGTACTTTTTTGATGGTAAACATTTTTTCACTTCCTTTGTCTACTTTTCACTTGATACGTAACTTTTTCATGCAAAAACTGTACCAGCAACTCATGCTCGTACCGTTTCTTTTTCTGTAAAATATAACTTCCTCGCCCTAGCAAGTAGTCAATAAAATTTTTATTGTCCCACTTAAGGGAAAAAAGCGTCCAAACAAGGACGCCTACGCCCGCACCGACTAAGAGCCAATAATTGGCAAATAACGATTGGAGAAACGTAATTTTTACAATGAAACTGATTAGCCAGATAAGGAAGACTAAAAAAATAAATAGGCCCCCAACTACGAGGTACTCCAACCGCAGTCCGTTTGGTGCAAACGGAATAGCGTATCCTCTTATCGAATAAATTTTGTTAGGCTGCTTAAACTCTCTTGTATAGTTGTATTCCATGTCATGTTCACCCACTCTCTTGGTGGTAGAATCATGCCTGCATTCGGTTTAAAGATTTTGTCTTTAATCCATGTACCGATCTTTTCCGCATCAGACAACATTAAGACTAAAGCAATCAATACAAACACGCCAAGAACCATACAAATGGTTCGTGCAAATCCCTGCGTACATAGTCCTACCACAATTAAAAAGACCGCCACAATAGCCAACAAGATAATCACTTGGCCTGAAATGTTATCCCAAATGGGTTTTAAATCAATCATTTTTCCACACTCCGTTCATTTTACTTACATAATAACTTTCTTTTGTTGGTTTTATTTCTAGTGCAAATTGAGAAGTTAACGGATTCCTTTCGTCAAAGCTAAATTGATACGTGCCACTGACGTAATAGTCCCCATTTTCTGTCTGAAGGACCTTTTTTGCTTCTACTTTTTCTAAAGCAGCTTTTCCTATTCCTTTGACATTGGCAACCAATGCTAACTTCTCATCATTGGATACGTAAAGCTCAAAGAATCGTTTCGTGAATTCGATGACTTTTTCTTTTTCTTGATCTTTTACTTCTACACCTTTAGGTTCAAAACGATTTTCTTTGTAGTTGCTTTTATTTCTTTCTTCTGCTGGAGCCAAATTAGTAAATGTTGGCCGATCGAGTAATTTGAGCGCTTGTCCGGCATAACTAACCGGTAAAATCACCTGCACTTGTCTCCAGGTGTCCCCTTCTGTAAAACGGACATCATAATACAGCCGGTAAATCGCTTCGCCCTCATTAACGGTATCCATCTTAATGAAACGCACATTGCGTGCAATTCGATCGACGCTCACTGTATCTAATCCTAAGCTGTTAGGACTTAGCCCAGTGGCTAAAAACGGCGTTAATTGTTCTTCCCAGTATTTTTTTCCTTCGTCCTTATGGGAAAGAGTAAATAAGCGATCGGTTAACTTCATCCCCTCGTATTTTAGCTGTTCGGTGTCTTTTAACGCATTGTTAACATTTGTCACCAATTCTTCCTTATTGACTTGTTTTTCCATGGCCATTCGCGTTAAGGTATCGACACGCCCAAATGTGAGTACCACCACCAAGCACATGACCAAAAACAAGCTAAAAAATAGGACAGAAACGATGCTTTGGGCCGTTCGTGGCGCAAACCGAATGGTGCGCGTGTTTGGGTCTTGTTCTTTTCTTCGATTCAGGAGTAAAAGAACACTCGCTTTCTTTTTCTTTTGAGGTGCTACCTTCTTTTTGCTAGTCCCCGCCTGCGGATTAAAGACGGGTTTTTGTTCAGTCATTCGTCAAAATCCCGTATCGGTGAATCAAAGTAGCTGGCACTTTATCTTCGATCACCACTTCATTCACCACTAAGCCTGCCCCTTCTAAAAAAGCCAAGGCTTCTTTATAGGCATTTTTACTCGTGGGGTTATTTTTGTGAATTTCGTCATAGAACAATCTCGCGCCTCTTTGGTACTTCTTGTTGTGAATCCGCCATAAAACATAGAGGGCTACTTGAATCGCAGGACGTTCATTTTCATACGTTGCTGAAATTCTTTCGTTTGGTTGTGTTACTATTTCTACTGGTTGTTTTCCATCCATACTTTCACAGTCCTTTATCTAGTAATTTTTGTATCTGCTTCGTATCTGTCCCTTCGTATCTGCCTTTTGGCGACACAAATGTTGGAACAGAAGTTAAGTCATATTGTTTAATGTATTTTCTGTTTTGCTCTTGGTTGAGATTAATGAAAATCAAATCTCGCCAGGCTAAGTTGTGCTTAACCAAAAAAGGTAAAACCTTTTTACAGTATGAACAATCATCTTTGTAGAACACAAGCAGCCGTTCTTCTTCTGCAGCAATCGTTACGACCCTTCGATCTTGTTCTTGTTTCTGAACTGCCTGGTCTAACTCTACCCGTTTCCACAATGACCCAAAAATACCGAGAGAAATGACGATTGTTACACTTGCAAGGAGAAGGAGCCAACGTTGTTTCTCATTGTGGGACATTCACTTCACCTACGTTCTGAATAGCTGTAAACCTTTCTGTTTCTGGATCAAACGTGACTTTGTACATAAATGTTCCTGGTTGTTTCTTACTTCCTGCAATAGCAATCGCATAGTGCACCACCACTAAAGCTGTAAGCTTGGACTCTTTTTTTGGCATGAGATAAATCTCTGGTGCTTGTTCTAAACTGGAAAGCGTACGAACAGAGGACTGGCCTTTTTCTGCATCTTGTGGAAACAATTCAGCTAAGGCACGTTCATTGGTGAGTTTCGCAACTTTTTCTTTTCTGACTTTCACGCTATCTTCTGGAAGATCCGATTGGTAGTCATAGAGAAGTGAAAATAATTGTTCTGCTTTCGTAACAAGCGCTTGTTTTTCGGTTTCCTCTTTTTGTTTTTCTTCTTTCACAGGCGATTTTTTGGCTTCTTCTTTCTTTGCTGGAAATTCCTCTGCTTGTTGGTTCTCTGCGGTCTCAAGTTGCTTTTGTTGTGCCTTAATGGTTTGTTGTGCATCGATCAATTGCTTCTCTTGTTTTTGTTGACTGTTATAAGACCAGTATCCTAAAAGTGCCAGCAATACAAACAAGACTGGCACAAGAATTTTACTGATCCGTTCATAAAGATCCGTTATATCCATACCTCAACGTCCCTTTCCTTGAATAAATTCAATTTGATCCACCGTGGCTTTATCTAGCACGCGCCAAGAACGCGTACCGGAGCCACTATTAACCACATTGGTTTCACTGACTAGAATACTGCCATCCGGATTGACATACTCACAAACTGCAATATGCCCATATGGGGCAACGGAACCTGCTAAGCCACCATAGAAGCTTGCCGCCCAACCGACTGCGGGCTTACCTCTTACTACCGTGTAGCCCTTAGCTCTCGCACTAGCTCCCCAGTTTCCGCCGTTTCCACTATCTCCAGAAAACCATTCAATCGGCTGACCAATTTGCGCCATTCGATTAAATGTTCCCCAGGTACATTCCCCAAACGGATAACTATTTCCTTCATAATTCTTTTGGTCTGGAGGGGGCAAGGTTAGCTTTCCTTTATATTCTGCTGGGACTTCTAATGTCGGTGCAGACGTTTCTCCCACTGCTTTACCTGCAGAATCAGCAATCAAAACACAATTCCCTTTGTTTTTTCCCTTTATCTTCGTTTTCTTGTCATTTACACCCGTAGAATTAGGAACAGAATGCGTCGGTAGTTCTTGTTCTTTTTGGTAAGGGGTTGCGCCATGTTTTTTGATGGCTTCTTGATCTAGCCACAGAAACTGTTTGCCTAAATTATTGTAAGCAGCATGTAGTTTCACCAAATAGGTGGGATCGGTTGCCCATCCACCTTGGTAAATCGCACTTAAGGTTCCTAAACCATCCGTGTTGTTAATGGCCGCAGTATAAAGAGATTGGTGAGCCATAAACTCCGCTTTTCCAACAATGCCGACATTATAATCACGAAACCAGGTATAGGCACCCCCTGTATTATCTCCTACACTCGTTCCTGGTTTTGTGCCAGTAATATCGACAGCGTCCTGACCAAAGGTTGCCAATGTAAGCGGAAAATCTTCTTTACGGGAAGTCTTAACGCCTCCCATATTGTGTGCTTGCCAAAAAGAAGTACCTGAAGGATTGGTAAAATTAAAGCCATTTTCCACCATGGTTTGGGCAATGCTCGCAGAGGGCAAAAAGCCCCCTGCTTTCCAAGAAAGAATATACGCATCTTTATGACTTTTTACGAATTCTTCCACCGAACGAGGAACGGTTGTCCCATCCGCTGGATTCTCCATACTGGAAGGAATACAATGATCCGATTTCGTCATTGATCCCCCACTAATCAGCATAATCGTAAAAAACACACTACCGATAATCAAAATTGCAGGCAAACAGAAAAGGAAACAACCCCAAACGATTTTTTTCTTGAACATCGCTGATGGCGCCCCTTCCTCTAACTATTCCATCAATGAACCCTTACGGCGTTTGAAGAAGACAAAACCAGAAACAATAGACAAGATACTGCCTGCGGCAGAAACAACTAGATTGATTTCTTCACCCGTGTAAGGGAGTACTTTCATTTTTCCATCCGCTGCTTTCACTTGAACATTCCCACTTGGTAACACCTTATACTCACTCGTAATCGGTTTTAATCCATCCGCCGTTTGTGTCAAAGGAACGCCCTTATCCACTGCAACAATTGCTTCACCGGCTGCTGTTGTAACAGGCGTATCACCACTTGGTACATGCGTGATTTCTGCTAAGTTACTGGTTTCAATTGGTACGGTCGGTTGTTGTGTGACTTCTCCTGTAGCAATTTCTCCAGTGGGTGTGACAACCACATTTGTTGGCGTAGGTTTGCTTGGTACTACCGGTTTTTCTGGTGTTACTGGCTTTTCTGGCGCAGGCTTATTTGGCGTGATTGGTTTCTCTGGTTCTGCTGGCTTTTCTGGCGTACTTGGCTCTGTAGACGTTCCTGGTTCTATTGGCTTTTCTGGTGTGCTTGGTTCCGTCGTTGGTTCTGTAGGATCAGTAGGTACTACGGGAACACTTGGTTCCGTAGGCTTTGATGGCTCCGCAGGTTCATTAGGCTCACTTGGTGTCACGGGTGGTTCTGATGGTTCTGGAAGCACTGGCTTGTCTGGCACAATAGGCGGTTCAGGGGCTGGCTTATCTGGTACAACAGGCGGTTCTGACGGATCTACTGGAACACCTGGGCTCTCTGTATTTGTAATAGGTGGCGTTATGGTGTCTGTTGGAATTAATTCGTCTGCGTATGCGTTGCTTCCAACTGTTCCTAATAACATTGTGGCGCTAAATAAACTCGTTATGATCATTTTTTTCATGGGTAATTCCTCCATTTAGTTGTTTTATTCGTTGATTTCAAACGGCTCTTCTTTTGGAACCGTCATTACTTTGTATTGCTTGTCTTGTTCTTTAATGGAAAGCTGAACGTGTACCATTGTGAATTCATGCTCTTTTTGAAGCGTAAGGACATAAGCGACTTCCCACACGTCCTCTTTTTTCTGAATATTCCAAGGAAGCACACTTTTTAGTTTGCTTTCCGTTCCTTCAAGATCGGACACGATATCTTTATCAACGTAGCGTTTGACTTTTTCTTGCACCTTGTGGTTATTTGTTGTTCCATCATAATACTGTGTAAGAAAATACCGACTAAACGTGTCAATTCTTGGTTGTTGTTGCACTTGTTTTTCCAAGTTTTTTAATTGTTCGGTTACTTTATTTGAAATCTTAGGTTCTGATTGAACAGATTTTCCAAGATAAAATCCTGCCAGCAGTAAGAAAAATAAACACCCGACTTTAAGAAATGTCGCAAATTTGACAGTCATTCTTCCCTGTGTGTAAGGAACTTGAATGATTTTTTCCTTATTATCTGCTTCTTGTTCTAAGTTTGTTCCCGTCTTCCTTTTTTTTACTGACCGTTTTCGTTTCTGCTTTGGCGCGTTTTTTTGGAATAAATTAAGAAAGACTTTGGCATCTTCTGGATCAATCTCTTGATTATCAATCACTGGTTGTTGCAGGGCTTCCACAACGGTTCCTTCTGTGATTGGCAAGTGGATAGCGGCTGTAAGTGTGGGCAGTTCTTGCGCCTTGTCATAATAGATTTCATAAGCCACTGTTGCCTTTTGGTTTGTTGCCAACAGTTCTCGATTCAGTTCTTCCAGCATGGGAATACCCTGGACCAAGGCAAAGCGCTGATTAATTGGTAACTCAATTGCCTCTTGTTGCTTCTCGCCCACTTGGAATAGAATGAACATGTTCTCAGCTCCCTTCGACGGGTGCTAGCTCTTCCACGAAGACAACCTTTAGCGGTTTATTCGCAGAAAATTTAATGCGGTATTCCGTGTCTTTTAAAGACAAAATAAAGCCATCTTCGACCCCTTCCACAAAATAAGTGTATTCGTTTGATTTGACATTAAAGTGGTTCTGAATGGCTCGATTTTGTTGGATTTCTACCCATTTTGGAAAAGTTGCCAGCTGATAGCCACCAACCCCGCCAATAACCAATAAAAATAATCCTGTAATTATAATCACTCGGCTTCCCTACTTTCTATCTTTTTTAGTTGGAACAGTTATCCTTTTTTATTACGCTCTCTTGCCTATTATTTTTCTGTTCGTTTCGCAGTTCTTTTTCTGATAAAAAATAATCATGATAGGCTTCTCGCTTAATTCGTGTTTCAATGTAAAACATTGGGACTTCAAAAGTAGAGTTTTGTTCGAATCCAAATTTGCTTCTTTCGGTATCCACTTTCAGCGTTAATGTTTTTCCGTTCTTTAGTAAGTGAATAACATCGATTTCATGGATGTTTTCGGGTGTTACTTGGTTATTTGTTAATAATTCAAAAGTCTTTCCTTTTTTTACCTTAATCATCAATAGGCGGCCACGAAACCCTTGCCAACGAGTATTAACTTCTTTTTCCTGAATAGCTAACTCTTTCATTGCGACACTTCCTGTTCGTTCTTTTATTTTTTCCATCATTGTCCTTTCCAACAAAAAAAGAGAAGCACGCATTTGGCTTCTCTTTACCTGTCTTCATTGCTTCATTATTTTTCTGTTTCTTTTCGTTTCAATCCAAACCATGCCAGCCCTGCAAGCATTCCTGCCCCTAGTACAGAAAGTAACGTATTTTCTTTCTCGCCAGTATGCGGCAATTCTGGCACTACACTTGCCTTTTCTACCACTAATGGCTCTACTGGTGCTTGCGGTGTTTTTGGTGTTGGTGGTACAATCACTGTTTTTTCTGGTGGCGTTTGTGGTTTTTCTGGCGTATGCGTCACAACCGTATTGGTCTTGATTGTTTCATTATTGAAAGATTCTTCGATTGTGTTGTAAACGTCTCCTGCCGCAATTCGTTCTACACCAATGAACGCTTTCCATGAGTGTGCAACGTTTTTGTTTTCTTTTAGATTCATCGCATCTAAAAAGGCTTGACTGGCCGTGATTTTCACTACCCCTTGTTCAAAGGTCATCGTGAATAGTTTCGAAATGTCGTCCCCTTTATTCACTTTGGTTCCGTCTGCTAAAACAAAATTAGAATTGGCAAACACAGACCATTGGCCACTAAATTTGTCATGTTTGACGTCTAGTTTGTCACTAAGCGACCATTCTTCCACAACACCAGCGTATTCTGCAGGAATGTCACTACTTGTAAATTCATAGAAGAATTTCTCCCCTAATTTGATTGTAGCGCCATTTTGACTTTGTTTGTCACCGACTTTAATAACCACGTCTTTTTTAGGGTTCACTTTTGGAATATGGTTGACAACGGTATTGGTTTTAATTCGTTGGCCAAATGTATTTTGTTCCGCTGAGTTATAAACATCCCCAGAAACATTGGCTTTGACTTTTGTAGGGAGCGTTACACGCAATTCTTGCCCACCATACGCTAGAATAAAGGCTTGTGGGTCTTTGGCAGAAATCGTCACCGTGCCTTTGGCATCGTCCCATGAGATCGTGAACTGGTTCGTAATGTCTACCCCTTTAGAATCTTTGACACGAAGTAAGTCTTTGATTGGTGACACTTTCGTTTCGTCGTAATCATCGAAGAAAGAAACGCCTGTCGCAAGATCGACGGTGTCAAAAGCAAAGTCTTTATCGTACCCTTTTAAGTCCCAGGTCATTTCATAAGAAAGAACATCACCACGAGCCACTTTTCCATGGTTAATATCTTCCCCTTTCTTGTTATGAACGGCTTTAATTGGTTTTGGATCATCAGGCGTATGCGTCACCACCGTATTAGAACGAACAAGCTCTTTGTTGTAGTTTTCTGTTTGCGTGTTTTCTACGTCACCTGTTTTGATCCGTTCGACTTCCAGATACACAGACCAAGCTTGTTTGCCTACTTTATTGCTTCCTTCATTTAACGCTGCCAATAATGCTTGATTCATTGTAAACGTCAAGTCTTTATTGTCTTTGTTTTCTAAAAGAATGTAGGCAGAAATATCTGTTCCTGCTTTTAACGTTTTATCCCCTACTTTAAGGTCATAGTTCGTAATAGCGTGCCATTTTCCTGTGAAACGATCATGGGTCGTGTCCAAGACATCATTCATGCCCCATTCTTCTGTGATTCCGCCATAGTTGGCTGGACGTTCGGAAGATTTCACTTCATAATAAATTTTTGTTTGTAACGGAATATCTTTATCATGTAGAGAAACACTGCCAACTGTACCGTTTTTATCTGCTTTTACATCTTTGGAAGGATTACTACCTGGCACATGGTTAATCACTGTATTTGTTACCGTTTCACCATCGTTTGTCAGCTGAACAGCTGTATTTTCAAAATCGCCTTCTACATTTTTCACTACAAACGGCAAGACAAGTAAATATTTATACCCCATTGCTAAAACAACGGAGCCGTCTGCGTTGGTTTTCATCATTGCTGTAACGGTGTTTTGGTCTAAATGAAGGTCATAAGAAGCAGTCACGTCTTTCGCTTTTCCTGAATTAATCGCTGCAGCAACAGCTTTTAAGTCTTTTTCGTTTAGACTTGCGTCTGCTTGATAAACCTTCACTTTGGATAAATCAATCGTCACTTTTTCTGCATCAAAGGTATCTCGAATCCCTTGTTTTGTTACCGTTTTTGGATCTACTTTAGCAAGTTCTGTCGTATCTCCTGTCACAATGTATTGTAAAGAATCGCCACGCTTCACATTTAAATCATTGATATTTTTCTGACCATCAGTGACTTCTTTATTCGGAACAAGAACAGGAACCACATTGGCTTTGTATCGATTGAATTCAATTGTTGCTTTTTCTGGTTCTTTTGGATTCCCTTTCTTTTGGTATGGTCTAATTGATTTCGCATTTAAATTGGTACTAAAGGCAAACCATTGCGCACCAGATAGGTTGACTTTTCCTTTGGTTGTCATCCCGAAAGAGAAAGAAATACGTCCACCCTCTCTAGCTAGACCAACACCAGAACCATAGTACGCATTTTTATGACCTACAGCATCCCAATCACTATTTTTTAGTCCTGAAGGACCTGTTCCATAATCAAGGTCTTCGGTTGAGTAGAATTTTCCATCTGCTTGTTTCTTTACGTAGGAACCATTAATATACTTGAAGGCATTTTTTGAACCAAAGTCTGAAACAAATTCCGCATGTTCTACACTATAATTTGTTCCTAGACTAGAGTTTAATGACGATAACGCATAGGCAAAGGCATGGTCTTTCTCTGGTAAAACTTCTTTGCCATTAGCATCATATAATTTAATGGTTAAGCGAACTTTTACGTCCTTCCCATTGGCATTTTTAGTACCAACAAATGCAGTAATAATAGGATCGTTTGAAAATACTGCATTTAAGGTGCCGCTTTGACTTGGTGCAGATTGAAGTTCATAAATGAATTCTGCTTTTGTGATTTTTCGGTTTAAATAACTAGCATTTAAGCCTGTATACGTGACATTGGCCGGTTTGTTTTTTTCTAAAAGAACCGCGTAGCCGCCTTTAGGACCAAACTCAACAGCAGCCACTTTTGAGCTTTGGAAGTTGCCTGTTGCTTTTCCATTCATATCTTTACTTAATTTTGTAAAAATATCTTTAGATTGTCCTTGGTTTACTTTGTTAAATTCGGAGGCTTTAATAAACTTGCCACCTGTAATCTTGTCTATTTTAGTATCCTTAGTCACAATACTTGAATCAAAAACTAAGTCTTTGCTGATTGCTTCATTAACATAGCCTTTGTCATTCTTATGTTTGTTGTATTCCGCCACTTCTTTTTCATAACGCTCTTTTTCCGCTTTGTTTTTTGCCGCAATTTCTGCATTTTCTTTGGCAATTTTTTCATTTTTGGCTTTTAATTCAGCTGCTTGTTGGGCAATCTTTTTCGCTTGTTCTTTTTGTAGTTGGTCTACTTCTTTTTCTTTTTCGACTAAATCTTTAGAAGAAACGTTGCCTAAATCTTCAGTTGGTTTTTCAACGACGGTAATGTTTGGATCTTTTTTCGCCTCATCAACTGCTTTGTCAACATCTGGTGTTTCAAATTCTTTAGGAATTGACGTTGATTTATTCGCTTCATTTTCAGCTGGTGCAACTTCTGTTGGCTGCCCTAGAGGTTCATTGGTTGTTTCAGGGCTTACTACTGGTTGTTCTTGTGCTGATTTTTCAGCTCCTACTGTTGGTTGTTGGACGTTTGTGGTATCATTTGGGGTAGCTGAACTTTGTTCAGTACCTTTATTTTCTGGCACTACTTCTTCTACTTTGGTCGGTTGAGAAGTAGTGTCTTTTTGTAATGCTGCTTCTTCAGATACTGCCGTTTTAGGTGTTTCCTTTTCTGACTGCAGGTCGGGGTTATCGGGTTGCACCGTCGTTGTTCCTGGTTGCGTATCTAATTCCGCAGCTTGTACATTATCAGTAGCTAATCCTACAGCTCCTAACGCGCCTAGAAAAAGAATAGGGGCTACGACCCAATGCTTCTTTGCCTTATACATTTTAAAACGTTTTTTTACTTCAGTCTGTTGATTCATGTATCATTCTCCTCGATTTTTTATTTTTTGTTTGTAGAAATAGTTCACGCAACACAAGGGGCTCGTTGCTTTTTCATCATTATTTCCATTCCTCCTCACAAAAAGAGAACCGAAAGTTTTTCGATTCCCTTAGCTTTTTTTTGCGTTAAAAACATTTAACGTGCTATTATAATTGTGTAAAAAGTACAAATCACTTCTTTACAAATCTTATTCGTTTAGTCAGTCGGCGGAAAACGGCTGACTTTTTTGTTGCCTAAAATTTTATTGTCAGGTACTATTTAAGTGTCTCCATCCGAGACAATCCATTTATTTTTTGTCGATCAGCGGAAACTGGTTGGCTCCTAAATTGGGTAGATTCTTCTGCCTTTAATACGATCAGCCAACCATTTTGGTTGGCTATTTTTTTGTTTTTCAATTTATTCCAATGATTACAAAAAAGGAGCGATATATTACGCTCCTTTACTCCACTATGCTTTTAATTATTTTTCCGTCTTTTGTTCTTGAAACTGATCGCACCTGCTGCCATAAATAAGCCAATAATAGTCAACCAGATACTTTGTTGTTCACCTGTATGCGGTAGGGACTCTTGGGCTTTTGCTACTTGTTTCGTCTTACGAGATTCAAGACGAGTTAATGCTTGTGCTTTTGGCTGTTCTTTTTGTTTAGAAAAAGATAACTGTTGGAGACCAGGTGTTTTATCTGCTGAAGTAGCACTTGCTACTAATGTTTGATTTTGTTTTGCTTCTCGTTCAAGGCGTTGTTGCTCTTTTGTGACTTGTTCTTGCAACGCTTCTTGTCGCTGCTGTTTGATTTGTTGTGCTTCTAAGTCTCTTAATACGCCTTGGTACTGCTGTAGCTCTAACTTCGCATTAGATAGGTCTTCTTGTGCTTGTGTATAAGCAAGTGTAGCAACAGCTTGTTGTTCTTTAAGTTCCTCCAATGATTTCAGAGAATTTTCATAGGCTTCTTGTGCTTGGACCACTGCTGCTTCTGCCTTGTTTAACTCGTTTAATGCTTTTTCGTATGTTGGTTGAGCATTTTCTAAACGAGACAATGAACGTGTACTTGTTTTAAGCGCAATTTGTTTTTGATTTAAGTTTTCTTTTGCTAAATCTAATACTTCCTTCAAACTATTCAATGTGTTTTCTTCTGCTTTTTGGGCTTCTTGTTTTTCTTTCAGCACTTTAGCAGACGTTTGTTCTATCGCTTGTGCGTCTGCAACTTTTGTTTTCGCTTTTTCTAAAACAGCAGCGCGATTTTGAATTAACTCATTGATTGTTACCAATTGATCTTTTGTTTGTTGAAGGCTTTTTTCTGCCGTTGCAGTTTGTCGTACTTTTTCTTCATAGTTTGTCGTACTCTTAGTCGCAACTGCTTGAAGATTGGCCAATGTCGCTTTATGAACAGATAGTTCTTTTTCTGCTGTTGCTTGTGTTGCTTTGGCTGTATTTAAGGCTTGCTGACTTGCACTTCTTGCTTGTTGAGCGTCTGATTCTGCTTGTTTAGCAGTAGCTAAATTTTCTTGATTGGTTGCTACTTCTTTTTGAAGGGTTTCTTTACTCTTAAAGACTGGTGCAGTGCCTTCTTCATAGGTACTTGCTTCAACTAATTTTGATTGATTATAGCTAATGATATGGATTTTTGCTGAAATATCATTTAAATCTCCTGAAATAGAAACTGCCATGTTTGTTGTGTCCCCTTTTAGCAATGAATCTATATGAGAATACGCTGAACTTTCATCGTCAAAAAGCATATCAGCAATTGTTTTTCGAGCAGCTTTTTCAAACTCTAGTTGAGAAATAGTGCCATTAATCGTTTCAAAATAGCCCATACTTAGATTTTCATAAAAGTTTTGTCCTGGGAATTCTTTAAAACCATTTTCTTTTGCTGCACGATTGATCGCATTTACGTCATGATCAAACTCTTTTGGATTATCATATTTTGCTACATCCCAAGCAAATTTCATAGCTTGGTTAGAAATCTTCAACTTTTGTAACCCAAGCTTTTCGCGAACATCATTGATAAGTCCTACAACGTAATCGCTCATTTGTTGCTTTTGTTTTTCGGTAGGATTTTTGATATTGATCATTTCCGTTACTTTTGCCGCATCTGCTTGATTTTCAGGAAAAACTTTATTTAATGCTAATGCTTCTTTTTCCATTGCTTGCTTTTCTTGTTCAGTTAATTTTTTGTAATAATCAGGTGTGAAGTTAGCAGGTAAGTTAAGTCCTTTATGCCCCTTTAACTCTTCTTTTGAGCTATCTAAAGTATTCTGCGCTTGCTTTGTTGCTGCTTGCTTGTCTTTCAAAGCATTTTCTTTCGCAGTTAAGTCTGCCTGTTTCGCAGCTGTATCTGCTTTTGCGTCTGCTGCTTTCTCTTGACTAGTTGTCACAACGGTTTGTTGGTCTACAACTGCTTGATCGTCCTTCGTTTTTTGATCTTTAGCTTTGGCTTCTTCTTTCTGTTTGTTAGCCAGTTCAGCTTCTTTTGCAGCTTGTTCGTTTTCTGCCTTTGCTTTTTCCGCTTCCGCATTTTTCGCTAATTCTTCAAGCTTGGCTTGTTCTTGTTTCGCAGCTGTTACTGCTTGTTGATCTTTTTCATTTTGCACTTTAGCAGCATTCGTTTCTTTTGCTTTTTCATCAACAACAGCTTGTTGTTGGTTAACGTCTGCTTGAGCTTGATCCACTACTTTTTGTTGGTCATCAACAGCTTGTGTATCCGTAGCCACTTGCTCTTTGGCTTTTTCAATGGCTGAAGGTGTTGCTTCATCCACGACTTTTTTAGCTTCGTCTACAACTGCTTGTTGGTCAGTCACTGCTTGTTGACTTTGATCCAATGCGTCTTTGTTTTGATTGACCACTGCTTGTTGGTCTTTAACAGATTGATCAATGGTGTCTTTTTCTTTTTTCGCAGTGTCAGCAACTTGTTGTTTTTGATCGACAATTGCTTGTTTCTCTGTTACTTGTTGCTGTTTTTCAGTAATGGCTTGCTCCGTTGTTTGTGTAGCTTTCACTGTTGGTTGTTCTGAAGAAGCATTTTCAGGTGTTTTTGGTTGCGTTTGTTCTGCTGCCTGTACCTCATTTCCCCCAATACCTGCTACCCCTGTTGCGACTAAGATACTTAACCCTGTACTTGCAATCTTTTTCATGTTGTTTTCCTCACTTCCGATTTTTTTTATTATAAATGGGATACCCATTTTCTTCACGCCATTTTTTTAGCGTTTTTGCATCTACGTTTAGTCGTTCCGCTATTTGTTTGAACTGCAAACCACTTCTCTGATAAATTTCAAAAGCTTCTTTGGTAATTTGGTTATAATACTGTCTCACATCCGCAGTTTCTATTTTTTCTGCAAGCTCTTGAACACGTTTAAAACGCTCGGTGTGTTCTTTTCTATGCCAATCAGGGTCTTCATTCATTAATCGTAACATTTCTTTACGCCATATTTTCTGTTCTCTTTTTGTCATGCTCTCACCCCTCGTAAATTATCATAGCAAAAGATAACTACCCTGAAAAATAATACCCTGTTATTTCGTGAAATATGTCTCATAAGGAAACACCTATTGTTTACTGGTTTCAAAAAATCAAGTCTTTTCACAGGGTTTCTAGCAACCGTTACCCTAAACTCTAGGTGAGTCGGATATTGCTCACTACCAATAATTGGTAGGTCGTGGCAATCTCACCATGTACCGTAGCACACCAACTTCACAATCATTGTGTGGGTCTCCGTTCATACTGGAGCTTTTAGCTTTTCTCCTAGC
Source organism: Enterococcus sp. DIV1444a (assembly GCF_051712125.1). NCBI lineage: Bacteria > Bacillati > Bacillota > Bacilli > Lactobacillales > Enterococcaceae > Enterococcus > Enterococcus sp. DIV1444a. The sequence continues at coordinate 6,546 of NZ_JBIOOG010000003.1, read as the reverse complement.
GTTTAACGACACCCTGATGGCTTCTGTACCCTTGCCCCTTCATAGCTACGCTGATAAGCAAGGCAGCGGACTTCTCGCTGACTATTCAGTTGTAAAAAAGAAAGAGTTCTTCTTCTCGTTATCAGAAGATAGAATGTTTCTTTTTTGTTTGGCAACTTTGCTGGAAACCAGCAAACAATAGGTGTTTCCTGAATACTTTTTTTACACTTCTTCTTCGTTTAAATAATTCCAAATAGTAGTGAGTAACTGATCAAATCGTTCGACAATGAATACGTCAACATCATTTTCTAGTAACCAATCCACTGTTATCTCCCAACTCGCACCTTTTTGCGCAGCTCGATACAGATGGCCTTGGAAGTCTTGCGGAATGACTAGTTTTTTCTTGTCCGAGCAGGCAACAACAAGAGCTGTAAAAGTTGTTTCATCCATTCCACAATTTTGTTCATAGGAAAATACTCGTATCACGTCTCCGTGATTTAGTTCTTCTGCATGGGTAATTCGTTTCTTTTCCATAGAGTCCTCCTTGTTCTATTTACTCAGTTACACTTCCTGTGGTATACTATTCTTAACATTTTATTCATTAATTTTTTCTTTCAATGATGCTTGTCAGCTAGCGGAAACTAGTTGACTTCTTTTTTTATTCACTTTTTTTACAGGAACAAGGGTTAACTTGGTGGACCCTTTTTTTCGTTCAATGATTTTATTTCCATCTTTGTCATAACAAGAAATGATTTGACGAAGCAATGCTTTTGTGACACCCATTTGAGGAATTTCTCTATATTTCTTCCAGATCATTTTCCCATGTTCTAAAACCTGAACCGCTAGATAAAATCGCTCGTTTTCCAATACATAACAATTTCCTGTCTTTGTATGTATCCGATAGACCTTTTGTAAAATCATTGTACCCGTCACTTTTTGTTTCATTCTTGAACACCAGCCCTTTCTAAAATTTAGCGATAAAAACCAAAAAACGGGGAACATATACATGAACTGTATACGTTCCCCGTGTACTGCAACCATCATTCCACCATACAAAACAATTTATTTAAAGTAATCTTTTTCCTAGACCAATAAAGGAGTTTAAAAAGGTCTGGAAATTCACTTAAAAAAATGTTATAATGTATGTTGTAACTTATGTTGCAGTGTTCGAGAACCGAGTATAGTTCATGGGATCAGCATGAATTATTTAACTATCCTCTTGGGTTGGTAGCCCAAAGATAGTCGGTTCTTATTTTTAGTTACTTTTTTCTAGTTTCATGGTATAATTCGTATGTTGGACGAAGTCATACTACTAGTGGTGTGGCTTTTTTTTAAGAAACAAGAGTTAATATTAGTGCAAACAATAATGCAGCTATATGTTTTTTTTGTTGTTTCATTAAATTTACCTCACTTAGTAACTATTCATTACAGTTACTACTATAGCATTAAAGTTTACTCATTACAAGTATATGTATTTTAAAAAAGACGTTTCCGGGAAAAATAATTCATTTTTTATTTATTTTCTTTTTTTTGCCGATTTTCGTCATATTCAGAATACATTTATAGGAGTTGAATATATGCATTTAAATGAATTAATGAAAATACAAAGAAAAAGCGAGAAATTATCTCAAGCTAAGTTTTATGAAGGTATTTTTCAGCGTAATTCAGCAAGCCTTTTTGAAAACCATAATGAACATTTTTTAAAAATTGCTGATTTGCCAATTCTTGCAGATAGAAGTAATTTAACAATACCTGAAATAATTAGAACTTGTAATGAAGATTTTAAAAGTGTTTTTGATAAAGATTTAGAAACATATTATTTTGTTCTTTCAAAAATTCAACAAAATCCTGATTCAGAATACAATCAAGAACTCTACTCTCTTTATCAAAAATCTATACATGAAAAATTTACTTCGTTAAAATACATGAATTTATATTTACTTATAAAATTGCAAACCTCTAGTTTGATTTCAGAAATTATTCCTGTGGATAAACAAGATTTAGCTGATATAAAAAAGATGTTTTCATCAAGCAAAAGATTTGTATTGTATCACTATAAAATTCTTTCTAATCTATGCACTATATTCCCTTACTCTGATCTTCAGACATTGATAGAGCAACTATTTCCTTTACGTGAAGATAGTGACGAGCAGATTAAAGATACAGCTTGTTTATCCTTGTCTAATGCAATTGCTCTAAGTATATTTACAAAGGATTACAGTTCTTGCTTTATACTTCTAAATCACTTTGAAACTTTGTTATCAAATTACACTAGTTATAAATATAAATTAAGTTTCATAGCTTCAAGAAATATGCTTCTATACTTTACTTCTGGAGATATAGAGCATATTATGAAAGTATTCTCGTATGTTGAAATATTGAAACAAGTGGAAAGCCCTGAATATGTTGAGCAATTCCATAAAAACTTACAAACAATCATTTCTAAAAGTGATGATGAAAAAGCAAAACAAATATTTGGTGTTCTTGACGATGATGGACAAGTATTAGACCCCAAAAATTTTGACCACAAAAAAATAGATTAACTTAAAACCCAAAAAATAAGACATTAAAAATCTTATTTTTTGGGTTTTCCTATCCTTACAGTTAAAATAAATTCTTAATTATATCTAGTCCACCTATGATATTTCCAACAGTACCACCAATACTTGCTAAAATAAATACCAAAAATATTCTCAATACCCTATTTTTATATATTTTTTTTATTGATAGCAAATCTTCATCCATTGTTTGAAAATCATGAACTTTAGGTTTTCTGATGGTAGCTTCTACTATTGCAGAAAATACACCTATTGATACCATTGGTAGTAACGTTGCAAGTGGAGCAAGTACTAAAGAAGTAATAACCGTCAATGGATTAGCAAGTGCTAAGACAGTAAAGAGTGCAGCTACGCCGCCATTCCATATACCCCATCGAATGATTTGATTTATACCTATATCCATTCCTAAAACAAAAGAATAAATCAATAAACCAATAATTATTAAAGGTATAATACTTTCTAAAACCCTAGTTGACCAAAGTTTGGGTGGTAATCCGTCTAATTCCTCAATATTTGCTTTTCGATTTTCCTTTATATTTTTCTCAACTCCATTTAAGTGAGCTTGACCAATAACAACAACTATTTTTTCTCCTTCTTCATTTAGAATTTTTGTAGACATATATAAGTCTCTCTCAATTAAGAAAGATTCCCACAATTCAGGGTATGTTTGCTGTAATTGTTCAAATATAGGTTCAAAATTTTCTGAATTAAGAAGTTTCTTCATTTCTTCTTTAGAATCTTCTGCTCCTTCTAAAACTTTACCAAAAGCATGTGGGAAAAGAGCTTTTTTTCTTAGAGGTATCAACCGCCAAAAACGTTTAAATGTAACTTGTGAATCTCTATCGACTAAAGCTAATTTAGCCCCAATTTTTTCTGCACTATTCACTGCTTGGAAAAATTCTGCTCCTGGCACAGAATCATTTATTTTTGCCAAATGTTTTTGAATTAAACTGTATATTACACTTGAGATCAAAACTATTAATTTTTTTTGTTTAATTACTTGAACAATATCTGTATCTGACCATTCATCAGGATTCATATATTTATTGTACCTTGTTTTATCCCATTCTAAACAAACAGTATCTGGACTTTCCTTTTCAATTACCTCTTTTACCAATTCTGCACTCTCTTTAGATATATGAGAGGTTCCAACAAGTATAATTTCTCGTTTATCTAAAAAAATTCTACGTACTAATTCCATACTTCCTCCTCTAATTTTGTACCATCATTTTTTTGTAATCATATCTAGCTCCAACAGGGTGAATCACTAAGTTCCTTATTGTATTTTTTTGAAGTCGAGCTATTCCCACTTGAAACACGGGTATAACGCCCGCATCATCTATCACTATCTTTTCTGCTTTTTTTAATTCCTGCCAACGTTTAGAGGAAGTGTCTTTAATCAACTCATCGTAGTTTTTATTAGAATATCCACCGTGATTCAATGGACTATTGGTTTCAAAGTTTGCTAAAAAACTAATAGGGTCTGCATAATCAGCTTGCCATCCGCTTAGACTTATCGCAAAATCTTTTTTAGTCAAACGTTCCATAAATACATTAGCAGGTACTGGTGTGATATTAACTTTCAACCCTTCTAAGTTTTCTTCTAATTGACCTTGTAAAAATTCTCCTGCTTTTTTTTCAAACTCTCCGTCACCTACTAAAATATCTAGTTCTAGTTTTTCAGAGACACTATCTTTACTTTTGACAGTTTCCCAATAAGTTCTTGCCTGTTTTTTGTTATACTCTACTAATTTTTCATTGGCAAAATCCTTTTTTGTTTTTGGATTATAAGCCATCTTTTCAGGCACAACACCAACAGAAGGAATAGATCCATTATCTAATAATTTTTCGACTAAGCTATCTCTATCAATTGCATAGCTAATCGCTTTTCGGACATTTTTATTTTTTAAAAGTTTATTCTCTCCAGTTTGGTTCATTTCTAAAAACATCGTATTCGCCATTAACGTTGTTGAATATTCTTTATCTTTTTTGTATTGTTTCGCATATTCTCCCGCAAGTGGCGCATCGTCCAGTTGTCCGTCATTATACAAATTAATTCCTGTATTAATTTCTTTGACAACTTGGAAATTAATTTTATCCATAGAGACATCTTTTTTATCCCAGTACTCTTTATTTTTAGAAATCGTCCACTTATCAGAAGTGCCTACCCCCTCTAAAATTGTTAAGTTAAATGCCCCATTTGTTACAATTGCTTTTTTAGAAGTACCATAGTCTTTCCCGTACTCTTTAATTGCTTTCTGCTGTACTGGATAGTAAGCGGTTAAGGATAACAGATCAGTAAAATAAGGTGTTGGTTCAACTAATTCAATTTCTAATGTTTTCTCACCAATACTTTTCACTGCTAAAGTATCTTTTACTTGTTTTCCTGAAGCAATTTCTTTGGCATTTTTTATAGCAGAAAACAGTTCCACATTTGGAGAAGCTGTTTTAGGATCTACAACTCTTTGCCACGCGGCCACAAAATCACTAGCAGTTATTTGTGTACCATCAGACCACTTAGCGCCATCTCTAATCACAATGGTATAAGTTTTGCCATTATTCGATACTTTTGGTTGACCAGCTGCGATGGCTGGTTGCGGTTGATTTTTTTCATCTAATCGATACAACCCCTCCATCACATTGGCTAATAAAGTTATACTCGTTTGATCTACAGCAGTTGCTGGGTCTAAACTTTGGACAGGTGTCCCTGCAGTCAAAGTCGCTACCTGTTCTACTTTTTTTTCGGTTACATCTTGTGAATCTTTTGTGGCAGTATTTATACCACAACTGGCTAATACCAAAGGTAATAACCCAATACCTAAAAAACAAAACTTCTTGTACTTCTTCATTTTTATCAACCTCCGTAGTTTAAATTTGCTAACTAATTCTAGCGATATACAAATAAAATAACCAATTAATAGCTATTATATTTACAATTTTATCAAATAAACTTTAATAGGGATACAAAATACAGAATGAAATTTATCCAAACGAATGAATCAATTACTTATTGTTCAATCCAATTATGCAAAGTTATCTCAGAACCTTTAGACTTATTCCCATTATTTATATTTTCTTTTTCTAACGCACATGCAACAAATAAATTATAAAACGACTTGTAGAATAGGCCTTTTGGACTTTTTACAGTAGAATCTGTCTTAATTTTATGCATCACACGACGCAAACATTTGTCAATTTCTTCTTGATAATCCTCTCCAATCAAAACAATGTTGTATTCTTTTTCTACTTTGGTTTTTGCACGTATAATTGTTCCTACTTGTTCATGGGCTTCTTGAATAGTATCAGAAAAAGCAGCAATAAATTTTAAGCTATCTTTGCTTAGGAAAGTGTTCTCTTGAACTTCTGAAAACTGATCGAGCAATAATTGTTGCTGCAAGACTTCTTTTTTAGTATCTAATGTATCTAATGTATCTAAATAAGAAGTATAGAATAGATTGTCTGCGATTTTCGCAATTACAGGATTTTCGTTGATATCATTGACTTTTTCTGTATTTGCGATTTTCGCAATTACAGGATTTTCGTTGATATCACTGACTTTTTCTGTACTTGCGATTTTCGCAATTACAGGATTAACATTGTTTTGTTCCTCATTGATTTTGAAAACATCTTCTGAAGTAACGTTAGGTTTTCCGAGATATAGCAGGTTAGGTGTAGTTTCTATTTTTCCATTAATTTTCTTTACTCTACCTTTTTTTTGTTTAAGAAGATTAACTGCTTCAAGCTCTTTTTTTATTTTTGATACTTTTCCTTCTCTGCAATTTAGCAGAGTCATTAATTCAGCAACTGTGTAGATAAAATAAACATTGTCTTCACTATCTACCCAATTATTTTTAACGGAATTATCAAACCGATCTTTTAAAAGCATGTATGCAATTTTTGCATCATTGGATAATGATTTGTAAACTTCATTTGTGAAAAATACTTTTGGCATTTGATAGTATTTTTCTCTGTAAATTTCTTTAGATTTGTAAAATTGAAAATTTTCCAT
>NZ_JBIOOG010000002.1:0-92025 GCF_051712125.1 Enterococcus sp. DIV1444a | reverse complement strand
GATTACTAAATATATTTAGTAATAATGGGATTCCTTTGTAACTGGAAATATTTAGCTGAAAAAAATCTTGCTTTTTTTTTTACTTTAAAAGACACTTACATATGTTGTATAGTTAGCTTTGTATTTTTTTCGTAGAAAGGATGATAAATTTGTTACCTGAAAATGTTCTTAGACTTTTTTTTTCAGAAATACAGCTTCAAAAATTACTAATTATTCATGATTTACACAACTATGGTATACAAGTAACGGTGTTAGAAAGAAAATTAAAAGTGTCAAAAAAGAAAGTGAAGAGAGCTATCAATAGTCTTCAGCTAGATATAGCTGATTACAATGATCAGAACAAAAAAGAATTATTACTTATAGTAGATAAAAATGTTGTTCATTTATCAAAAAATGTAAAAGATGAAGACTATGTTCAATTGTTACAGTATATACGAGAAAAATATTTACTTAGTTCAAGCTTGTATAACAGTTTATTGTTTGTTTTAGAGCAGAGAAAATTTACTGTAATGGAGTTAGCTAATAACCTTTCCTACAGCGAGTCTTACACATATAAATTATTAAAAAAAATTGAAAGTTTTTTTTTAATAATGGATCTGGGTGTAAGTATTTTAAAAAAAAGTGATAAGATCCTATGTTTATCAGGAGAAGAAGTGGTAATACGCTTATTACACTATCTAATGATAAATATTATTTCATCGAAAAATAGTTGGTATTTTCAAACTATATCTGAATTACAAATAGAAACTATACATTCTTTCGTAAACTCTAAAAGAATAAAAACCTTTTCTCCATCCAATCTGAAAAGAGTAAACATCATCATGGCGGTGTATGAAGTAGCAATCAGAAAAGGGTATGTATCTGCTGAACTACCAGATTCCGTTAAATCTGTCGGTCGTATATTAAATAAAGAAAAAGAGTTGCCTATGTATTTAACATACTTACAGAAAAGAGAACTAGGAGAGATAGGTGGGCTTCATGATGAATTGATTCAGCTAGCATTCATTCTTAATTATTTTACTAGAGAACTAAGAACGAAAAATGAAAAAATAGTACTAGGAAAAGAGCTAGTAAATAATAATAGAAACAAAATAATCAATCCCTGTGTTTTATTAATCAATCAGATTTGTGAAAAATATACCTTAACCGAAGATAGTTATTTTCTTCTTGTATATTCTATTTGTAATCATTTTATTGTCATTCATTATTTAAAACTTTATAAATTTATGAAGTTTGACAAATTCCAATTAAGAAACGAGAAGACAGAAAAGTTTATTAAGTCAGCTATCAAAAAAAGTTTTAGTAAGTATTACAAGGAACCCTCATTTGATAAATTGGTTTTTAATTTTACGAAAATCATAATGGGATATGTCAAGTTGAACAAAGATATTCCAGTAGGAGTGTATGTTGAATTTCAACGTAGACCAGAGTATAAATCTGTTGTGGAGAATGCATTGATCCATAATTACAGCGCAAATGCTTTAAAACTGGTTAATAATTATAAAGATGCCGACATCATAATATCTGATAATTACGTTGTGAAGACAAATCAGGAATATTTTTATTTTAGAGACGTATTTGATAAAGTTGCTTGGAACAAGCTAGGTGCTTACTTGAATGAAATTATAAACAAGGAAATTGTTAAAAGTGTAGGATTCTCTGAGTAAAAATTTTAGTTTGATCTTAATGGAATTTTTTTTCTTTCAAGATACTTATAAACTGTAGGTCTAGAGATATCATATTTTTTTGCAATATCTACGATAGAGTTAGTTGTGTTCAAGTAATCATATATAACTTCGTCTATATATTTATTTTCTAATGGTCGACCTAAAGTTTTTCCATTCGCTTTTGCAGCCTCTAACCCAGATAGTACTCGCTCCCTTATGAGGTCAGCCTCCATTTCCGCAAAGGCACTCATGATTGTAAAGAAAAATTTGCCCATTGAAGTACTAGTGTCAATATTGTTTTGAATACTTATAAAGTTAATACCACGATCATTAAAGTCTTCCATCAAGCACAACAAATGCTTTGTCCCTCGAGATAATCTATCAAGTTTAAAAATTACAAAAGTATCACCAGATTCTAAAGAGTCCAGTGCACGTTTAAGTTCTCTTCGATGCGTATTTCTTCCACTATCGAATTCTGTAAATATTTTTGTGCATCCATAATTTGATAATGCATTTAGCTGCGAGTCTAATTGTTGATGGATGGTACTAACACGAGCATAACCGATTGTTTTCATAAATTCCTCCAGAGATAATTTTAGATTAGTAGATAATCACCTGCTATATTATCTCAAAATAGAAAAAAAAGTCAAAATAAGATAATAGAAGATAAATATATTTGTTATAATTTATGAGCAGTTATTGTATGTCATCTATTCAAATGTTTTGCTTACACCCTTATTTTAATACATATTAAGAAATAAAACACGTTAATTCCAAGGGGATTGATGTGTATTTTTTTGTTATTTTAAATGTAAGTAAAACATTTGTTTTGTTTACGAAAAGAAATATTATAAGAGTAATAAAAAAAGAGGTGAATAATTTGAAAAAAATATTTTTTGTTCTACTTTGTGTACTTCCATTTATTTACTTTCCTAAAGAAGTACATGGAGCAGAGCCAGTCACAATTACAATATCAGGAAATGTAGCTACTGCTAAGCTAACAGGCAAGCCTGATGCTCTTGCAGTTCAATCAAAAATCTATGACTTATTAATCAATCAAAAAAATGTGACAAAACTTATTGTAGACGGCGAATTTGGTGAAGACAATGCTGCGGGAATGGCTAGGCAATTAAGCTATACAAATATTTCAGAGTTAGAAGTTAAAAACTCGAATTATCTGCCAAGCCAGTTCTATTGTGCTGGTGCTAATGGACAACCAGGTAAACTAACTTCATATAAGGATGATGGAACCGTTAAAGAGTTGAGAAGGGCTTCTTTATCTACGTTTAGTAACTATAAAGACCCTAATCGATTAATATATTTTGAGTCACCATCTGCTGAAAAAATATATAATGGGGTGTTTGACGGATTTAGAGGTGAAGAGTTAATAGTACCACAAATAAAAGAGAGTGTAGGTGTCGGCAGTGGAAGTTATAACAATTTTGAACAAATGCCTAATGTTAAAAAGATTAACTTATCAGGGCTAGAAGAGCTCACAGGATATGGATTATTTACTGACATGCCTAATTTAACTAGTTTGGACTTGAGTAATGTAAAAAGTTTAACATCTATGAATTTTCTAAACAATAACAATACTTCTTCTACTTATGTCAATTTAAGCAATTTAATAACCTTAAATGAAAAGTATAGTGTTGGAAGTAAAACAAGTACAAATCCGGTCTATATTAAGTTAGGAAATAGTCATCCAGAAAAATTATTTAATGAAAATACAAATGCTATATTTTATCAGTCTATATCCCCTAAATTAAATTTTGAAGTGGAAAAAGGTACCGCTATTAAGGTTTCTAGTATTGGAGATTCATCGTTTTTATCCTATAACACAAATGACTGCAAAGTAATATGGTATATAGACAATGCGTTATCTCAATACGTAGGGACTGATATTAATGTTGAAACTAATAACTTAAGTGAAGGAGTTCATAGTCTTACTCCAGTAATATCCTACAAAGGGAAAGAAGACAGAGGCTTTTTTGGAAACTTGACTATAAGTGTTAATGTATACGAAAAAAAATTGACAGCAGAGCCAGCATCCCAAACAACTAGCCTAGGGATAGATACATCAAAGTTTGACTACTCTAAATTTGTAAAAAACGTTAAATTAGGTGATCAGGTATTATCTTCTGACCAGTACAAAGTAGAATTGATTAATAGCCTTACAACAGACACTGTAGGAACAAAAAATGCGAAAATAAGAATTACCTTAAAATCTGATGCTTCAAAAACAGTGGAGATAGATGTGCCAGTTGAAGTAGGTTGGGGAAATAGTGTCGTTTATGGTAGTTATGATTATGGAGCCAACGGTAGAACATCTGCAGCATTTACGTTATACACAGAATCAACTCCAACTATTGTTGCATCTCAAGGTCAAAATGATGATAATCTAGCAATTCATTCAAATTTTCCAAATCAACAGTATTACACTTTTAATTGGTTTGACTTATCTAACAAACAGATTTTGAAAATAGATGAGTCGAATAATGGGGATAAATACATTAAAGCAAGTGGAAATGAATTAAAAAAAGATAAATTGAAAGAGTGGGGTACTGCTCAAAATCAAGCTGTAAACTATGGTGATATTGTTCGAGCGTGGCAAACTGAAACTGGCAAAAATTGGCTATACGAAAATGAACAGAAGCAAGCTTATAATGATGCTAAAAAAGCAGTTTACTATGAGATTACTACGTCAGGATACCGTCCTTTACACTTCAATCAATTAACTCCTAAAACAGGAAAAATACCAATTTATTCCACAAATAAATATTTAGATGAACATGTTAAAGATTATATTGATTTAAAAGGCTATTCAAATATAGATGTAAAGGAATTTGTAGAATATCCTGATACTGCCTCATCTGGAGATAAAAGAGCTAAAATACTTGTTGAAGAAACATTAACTACTGGTAAAAAAGTGCAATATGAATATGAAGTAACGATAAACGTTGAACCAGGAACGTTGACCTATACAGTTCCTAAGACATTAACATTTAAAGAATTTTCAAAATCAAAAAGTGAACAGATTGTCCAAAGAAAATATTCTGGTAGTCTGGGTCTTTTAATAAAAGATAACCGTGGATCAAATAAACAAGGGAATTGGACACTAACGGCTAAAGCATCATCCGATTTAAAAGGTATTGCACCATACTTGATTTATCGTAATGAAAAAGGAGTTGACAGCTATTTGAATGGCTCGGCAGTTCCTGTCTATACACAAGATAAACAGGTAAGTGCTACCGAACCTTTAGAAGTTGAAGTCTCAAATAAATGGAAAAGCACTGATGGTATATTATTAAAAGTCCCTTCAAAAAATAATTTAGCTAGTCAAGAATATTCCACAACAATTACTTGGAATCTTGTGGAGGGACCATAGTATGATAAAAAAACTATTATTGAGTTTACTTTTATTTCTAACTGTTAGTATTCCATTATGTTTCATCAACGTATCTGTATTTGCAGAAGAAATACAAAGTAAAGTGACTGTAAGAATTATACATGACGATCCGTTAGAACCTGAAAATCCAAAAGAAAGCACTAACGATTCAAGTAAACAAAAGTATAAAGAATCAAACACGAAATTGAATAAAAAAAACAGATTACCACAAACGAATGAGCGTATTAATTTATCTATCTCAATTATAGGATTACTAGTACTCTTATTAGGAGTAGTTGGGATATATATAAATAATAAACGAAATGGAGAAGATAAGAATGAAAAAGATTAGTTTAGTAGTAGCAGGTTTAGCAACAATAGCAGTATTTGGATTAGGACAGTCAGTACATGCGGAAGAAACCACAGCTTCTGTATTAGTAAAATCTGGTGGAATTAAAATTTCTGACACTAAAAATATCACTTTTAATGATGTTACCGTAAAAAAAGGTGGAACAACAGCGACAGAAAAAGATAAATCAAGTATTACCATTGAAGATTTACGTGGTTCAAGTAGTAAAGGGTGGACATTAACAGCTAAATTAAAAGATGAAAACTTTAAAGGAATGGGATTAAATGTCGCTCCAAAAATTGAATCAAATTCTACAGTAGCTAAACCTGGATCATCCGCTGATTTAAATTCTCAGCCACAGACGATTGCAACAGTTGCAGATACTGACATTAAGACAACAGAGTTTGATACAAATGTTAGTTTAAACGCTAAGTTAACAGTTCCAGAAAAACAATTGGCCACTACTTATACAACGACTATCGTATGGAACTTGTCTGAAGGTCCAGGAACTAAATAAAGTATTAATCATAAAGAGGCCTCCGTATCGGGAGGCTTTTTATCACAGAGGAGAAAATGATGAGAATAATAAAGAAAGCTGTGCTATTCCTTATGTTTGCTTTCTCAGCTTTAGGTTTTCAGCAACTAGTATTAGCTGACAGCAATGATTTTTCTGTTACACCTGTATTAACAGAAAATCAGAATCCTGAAGTTCCAAGCTATTTTGATTTAACTGTCACACCAAATCAAAAGCAAACGCTCAAAATAAAAATTAAGAATAACTCGAATGAGAGCGTAAAATACAAACTATATGTGAATACAGCAACTACCAATCAAAACGGGATTATCGATTACTCTATCACTAATTTTGAAAAAGATGAATCGTTGAAACTATCTTTAAAAGATTGTTTAACACTAACAGAACAGCTTGTTGACGTTCCTGCAAATAGTGAAAAAGAAGTTTCTCTTGAATTATCAGTTCCAGAAACACCATTTGAAGGGATAGCTTTAGGAGGAATTACTGTAGAGCCTTCTATAGAGAAGGGATCTAACGGTGTAAATAACATATTTACACGAACATTAGCAATTCAACTTACGGAAACAGCCAAAAAAATTTCTCCTAAATTAGAAGGAGGAGAAGTAAAAGTTTCTCAAGAAAACTTGAGAAATAATGTTAAATTTGAATTAAGAAATATTACACCTACCATTATCTCAAAAGTGAACGCAGAGATAGCAATAACTAAAAAAGGAAATAAAAATCCCCTCCTCACGCAAACAAAAGATCAGTTGAATTTTGCTCCTAATTCTAAATTTAATCTTATGACAGAGTGGGATAAGCAATTTGATCCTGGAGACTATACTTATAGCATTAATTTGACTGATGGAGAAGGAAATAAGTGGTCTTTTTCCAAAAAATTTAAAATTGAAGCAGAAATAGCAGAGAATTTAAACAAAACTTCTGTTGATAGAAAAGAAAGCTTCTTTGAGAAGTATTTTATATATATTATAGGACTGCTTTCAATTTTATTTATTGTGTTTGCATTGCTTATGTTAAATAGGTATTTCAAAATAAACAGCTGATTTCTTATGCGTTAAATAATCTCTTATTAAAAAAATAAAAGATGTTTAGTAAAAGGAGAATTTTCAAGTGAGCTTGTATCTATACATTGTTTTCGGACTTATAGCACTATTTAGAGTTACTGTATTACTTATCTCAAAGAACAATGAAAAAAAGTTGATCTTGTTAGGTGGAAAAGAATATGGGAAATTAGTGTCTAAATTATTAGCAATTTTACACACTTTATTTTATTTTTGTTCTTTTTTTGAAGGGATATATAAGAAAGTTGAATTAGATATTTATAGTGTAATAGGAATAATAATCATAACTTTTTCTTTCATTATTTTGATAAGAGTGATACAAGTTTTAGGAGAAAATTGGACCGTGAAACTTATTATTGTAGATGAACAATTATTGAATTCAAGTTGGCTATTTAAATATATCAAACATCCAAATTACTTTTTAAATATTATTCCTGAACTGATAGGCCTTACAATGTTTTTTCATTCTTGGATTACTATAATGTTTTTTTTCTTGCCTTATGGAATATGTCTATATATGCGAATAACGGAAGAAGATAAGCTATTGGCAGAATTAAAATAGTTTGTAATCTTTACAGTAGCTATGATGAAAGTCCAATTTTTTATAAAAAAATGTAGAAAGGAAAAAACTAACATGAACAAAAAAGATTTGATTGATTACTTATCAGACATACCTAGTAAGGAAGTATCCGTAAAAAAGATGATTATTGACATACTAGAAATCGATAAGTCTAAAATATATGAGAATGATAAATTAATAAGAAAAGAAATGCTCAAGGTTATGTCTGTAGTAAGCAAAAATGAAGAATTTAGTATTAAATATGCATATTTAACTGATCAAGTCGAAACAATATTATTTTTATCATAAAACATTTAGCAATGGAAAGGTGAATACAACTTGAAAAAATTCATAAAAATTTTAATAGTAGCATGCTTAATTTCTCCCAGTCTTTTTATAGTATTCGATTCTAATGACGTATATGCTGCAATAGAACAACGTGTTTCAGAAGCAAAAAACGAATCAAAAACAACTTTAACAGACGCAGTTAAAAAAATGATTTCTAATAGTTCAAATCAACATATTAGTACAGTTTCACAGCCATTAAATAATCTTTATTCATATAAGACAGGAAATTCAAGAACTTATAGCGAAGGAGATATTACATGGGGGAAAGAAGCATACGTTATCAGTATGAACCCGATATACACTACAGATGGAGTTGATACTAACTTATTAAAGATTGATTATAATCGACCTGGAAATGGTACGACGGAAACAAGCCCCAGCAGCATTTCAATCAGTGCAAAGACCAATAAGAAAATAGATACAAGTTTTTGGTTAGAAGTGCGTAGTGTTTACACAGTTTATCATACACTAGAATGGGAAACATTTTCAGGGAGTACAAAGAAAACCTTATATTCACAAGATTTATTAGAAAATCCTATTTCAATTCGAGTACACGTAACGAAGGACAATGAAGAAGGTTCAGTTCGTGTTAGTTATACAGATGTCGATTCAGGTACATCAATTATTAACGATAATACTGTGTTTGGTAAAATTGGCACTAACTATGATAACGACGTGAAAGCCGATTATAGTTCAAAAAAAGAGTATATTGAAAAACAATTCTATAAATATATTGGTGAGAAAAATACTTCTGGTAAATATATAGACGGTACTATCCAAGCTGAATATCAATTTGAAAGAGTCCAAGGAGGGGATACTACTGTCAATTTCTTGAATAAAGAGACTAATCTAAATGAGCGTCAAAAAGAGGCGTTTGGAGAACCCTCCTCGGATACTTTAAAAGGGAAGTACGGAGAAGTAAAAACTGCAGAAGCTAAAAATATTCCACACTATGAAACAATTGATGGGAAGCTAAACAAAGAAATAACTCTAAATGAAAAACCTCAGACAATAACATTTGAGTATAGATTATCTTCAGCTAAGCCTTTAACAGTGAAATACGTAGATCAAGATGGAGCTCCTATTCCTGGAGTTGATAATAAAGTTATTAGTGGTAGATGGGGCGATGATTATGTTGTTACTCCAAGAGAAGAAATTCCTTTTTATACACTTATAGATAGCACTGATCCAATAAAAGGATATTTAGATGAAGAAAGCAAAGAGATTGTTTATCATTATCAGGTATCTGAAGGTGGACCAATAATTGTACATTATATCGATGAAAATGGTACTAAACTGAAAAAAGATAAAACAATTACTGGATTGAAGTTTGGTCAAAAATTTAATGAGAAAGCAGAACAAATTGAACACTATCATCAAAAAAAAGATGAAATTTCTGGTCAAGTAACAGATAAAAAACAAGAAATCACTTTTGTTTACACAATTAACGATGGAAAACCTGTTATTGCTAATTTCAAAGATCAAACAGGAAATATAATTCATGAAAGTTATTTATTATATGGTAAGTATAATTCTTCTTTCGATGTTAGTGATAAAAACAAAGACATTGAATCAATTTTGAAAAAATTAACAAATAACCATTACGAACTAATTAAAACTACAGGAAATATATCTGGTAAGTTTATAGACACAGAATCCGAAACCTATTCGGGCCAAGTTAGTTATATATTCAGAAAGAAAAAGGCTTCTGGTAAAGTAACTGTTCGGTATATAAACAGTATGAATAATAAAGAAATTTCTGAACCAGAAATTTTGTCAGGTAATTTTGATGACCCCTATACTAGTCAGCCTAAAATTATAAATAATTATCATTTGACTAAGATTCCAGAAATAACCACAGGTAAATTTTCAGATGACGATACAGAGATTATATATTCTTATGAACCTGATGTAGGTGGGACAGTAATACTTAATTATTTAGATAAAGATACACAAAAGCCCATTGCAACAAACGATGTAAAATCTGGTGGCGTTAATCAACCGTATCAGTTTAATCCTAAGAACATTCAACACTATCAGATTAGCAGTATTCCTGAAAATGCACAAGGTGTTTATCCAGACGCTAACAAAGTGGTTAATGTCTATTTTGAATATGATCGTGCACCAGCAAAACCAATTCATGTCGTATACCAAGACGAAGAAGGAAACATTTTTGAAGAATATGAACTTAATACAGCTAATAAAAAATGGAATGATTCTTTCAGTACTGAAATTAAGTCATTTAAAGGGTATGAAGTAAAAAATATAACAATTGATGGAAAAGAAGTTAAATCTGGTAACGGATTATATGATGACGAAAAAGAACAAACGGTTATTTACACGTACAAGCTAAAAAAAGCAGCTCCTATTCATGTGAGGTACATGGATATTGAAACACAAAAAAATATTCTTCCTCAAGAAAATATATTAGATCCGAACGCTGTGTTTGGTGATATATTTGAAAGTAAGTCAAAAGAAATTGAAGGATATATATATTTAAAAGCCGAACTAAATGGTGTTGAAAAAGAAGGGTCTGACATAATAAGTAAATACACAGATTTAGAACAAAATTTAATTTACTATTATTCTAGGGATAAAACATCTTTAGAAACAAAAGACTCAGTTATTTACGAAGGGGACATTTGGAATCCTTTAGATAATTTTGTAAAAGCTACCGACAAAGATGGTAATCCAGTAAAATTTGAGGAAGTAGGAGTTACTGGAAACGTGGATACACAAAAAGCAGGAGTATATGAAATCACCTATAGCTATGAAGGTATAACAAGTAAGGCGAAAGTGGATGTAAAAGAAAAACAAACGGCCCTAAATGTTCATGACTCTACTATATACGTAGGAGAAAAATGGACAGCGAAAGAAAACTTCGATAGTGCGATGGATAAGGAGGGCAAACCAGTAAAATTTGAGGAAGTGGAAATTACTGGAAACGTGGATACACAAAAAGCAGGAGTATATGAAATCACCTATAGCTATGAGGGTATAACAAGTAAGGCAAAAGTGAATGTAAAAGAAAAACAAACGGCCCTAAATGTCCATGACTCTACTATATACGTAGGAGAAAAATGGACAGCGAAAGAAAACTTCGATAGTGCGATGGATAAAGAGGGCAAACCAGTAAAATTTGAGGAAGTGGAAATTACTGGAAACGTGGATACACAAAAAGCAGGAGTATATGAAATCACCTATAGCTATGAGGGTATAACAAGTAAGGCAAAAGTGAATGTGAAAGAAAAACAAATGGCCCTAAATGTCCATGACTCTACTATATACGTAGGAGAAAAATGGGCAGCAAAAGAAAACTTCGATAGTGCGATGGATAAAGAGGGCAAACCAGTAAAATTTGAGGAAGTAAAAGTTACTGGGAACGTGGATACACAAAAAGCAGGAGTATATGAAATTACCTATAGCTATGAGGGTATAACAAGTAAGGCAAAAGTGAATGTGAAAGAAAAACAAATGGCCCTAAATGTCCATGACTCTACTATATACGTAGGAGAAAAATGGGCAGCAAAAGAAAACTTCGATAGTGCGATGGATAGAGAGGGCAAACCAGTAAAATTTGAGGAAGTAAAAGTTACTGGGAACGTGGATACACAAAAAGCAGGAGTATATGAAATTACCTATAGCTATGAAGGCATATCAAGTAAGGCAAAAGTGAATGTAAAAAATGTTCCCCAATATGTCATCTATAGAAATAAGGAATCAAGTAAGAGAATATATCCTAGGACAGGAGAACAAAAGAATCATTTAATTAGCGTTGTGGGAGTGATTCTTCTGTGTGTAGTTCTGTTTAAGATAGAAAATAAAAGAAAGGAAAATAAATAAAAATATCTATTTTGCTTGGATATATTCCATTACTATAAATAATACAAGAAACCGGGAGGAGAAATATTATGAAAAGAAAATTATTAGGAAGTTTATTTACAGCAACAACTTTAATGGGGATGGTTCTAATGCTAAACACAGATTCAGCATTTGCACATGGATATGTAGAAACACCTCCGGCAAGAGGTTACCAAGGTCAGTTGGACAAACAAACTGTAGGATGGACTGCTGCACTTAATCTGTATGGAAATGTTATTACTAATCCACAATCATTAGAAGCACCTAAGGGATTTCCACAAGGAGGTCCATCAGATGGCCGTATTGCATCTGCAAATGGCGGCTTTGGACAAATCGGAGATTATGTACTAGATAATCAAACAAGCGATAGATGGAAGAAAACAGATATAAACACTGGAGCTAATACATTTACTTGGCATTATACAGCACCTCACAAGACAACAAAGTGGCATTACTACATGACCAAATCTGGTTGGAATCAAAATGCACCATTGAATAGAGATGAACTTGAACTTATTGGAACGATTGAGCATGATGGATCATCTGCATCAAACAATCTAAGCCATACAATTAATATTCCTCAAAACAGAGTGGGTTACAACGTTATATTAGCCGTTTGGGACGTCGCAGATACGTCTAATGCATTTTACAACGTGATTGATGTAAATGTTAAAAATTCTGAGATTCCTGTGTTACCTACCAAACCTACAAATGTAAAAGTAACAAATGTCACTAAGAGTACTGCTTCATTATCTTGGGATGCTCAAACTACAGCAGAAAAGTATAATGTCTATAGAGACGGAGTTAAAATTGCTACAGTAAAAGAAAATCTATTTGAAGATAGCAAATTAAATGCATCAACTGAATATAAATATGAAATTCAGGCAATTGGTCAAGCAGAAAAACTATCAGAGAAAAGTGATCAGATTGTTGCTAAAACCCTTAGCGAAGACGCCCAAGAGAAACCAACTGCACCTAGCGGATTGCACTCGATGGGCGAAACAGATAGTACAATTTCGCTTATGTGGAATAAGGCTACACATTCATCCGGTATTAAAGAATATTTAGTATATAGAGATAATACTTTAATTGCTACGACATCTAATACCCATTACAAAGACAAGAACTTAGATGCATCTACAAAATATAAATATACTGTAAAAGCAGTTAGTGTGGATGGAGTTTATTCTGAAGAAAGCAACGAAATCACTGTATCAACAAAGGTACCGGTTATTCCTAATCCTGGAGTGGGAAGAGAATTTAAATTAGGATCAATTACTAATCCGGAATTATACGAAAAAGGAGAAATTGTTTCGTATGAAGGCACAAATTATATTTCTTTAGTGACACATTACAATTATGGTGATGCATCATGGAACCCTAAAGAAGCACACAGCTTATTTAAAGCTTGTTAATCAGCAGATATTTTTTTAAATCAATATTAATTAATTGATAACTTTGACAGCTTAGTAATAAAAAAAAGGGTTTTTATTTTTAAATAAATTGAAAAGTGTTTGTTTATAATATGTCAATATATATAATTTTTTTTAAAGTTAGTATAAAAAATTAAATAAAATATTTGAGGAGTGTTTTTATGAAAAAAAACTATTTAATATATTTTACTGTAGCATTTTTACTTTCAATTAGTCTATCAGCAACAGTACATGCAGAAACTTCTACCAAGGAAGACAACATGTTAAAAAATAACAAATTAACTTTAAAAGAGATAGGCGGTAGTTGGAGTGGAGAACTGCATGGAGGAATGGGGACAAAACCTGTCGTTATTGGAAATTGGAATAAAATCTCTGATAATCCTTATTTTTTAATGCTTGATGTTGTTAATGGAGGACCTCTATCTTTAAATTGGTCTGCAGCAATATATAATGTTTCTAAAAATAAAGTTATTTGTGACTGGACTAACTTCAATCACAATTATAGTAACTTGACGTTACGTTATAAGGAAAAACCATCAAATGGGGACCAATTGCAATTGTGGCTGCATGCTAATTCAGGATCAGGTGTAGTCTATGTAAGATATTAAAGCCTATAATAAGTGAATTATATGTAACAGCCCCAGAAACTCATACATAAAACTTGAGCTTTCTGGGGTATTTTATATATTTAAAAATTTTTTCTAGTCTTAATTCATCTAATATAGGAATTCCATTAGCTGCAAACAAGGGAATTGAAGGTTTTATTTTTCTTGCTTCTTTTACTGCATTTGGAAAAACTTCTACAATTCTATAGCCGTTCTTTTGATAAAATCTTAGAGCTTCTAAGTTATCATTAGTAGTTATGACAGATATTTTTTTTACGCTCAGATCTCTACTAGTTTTTTCTAAGTGATTTATTAAAGCAGTCCCTATTCCTTTCGATTTTATGGTGCTGTCTACAGATATAATTTCTAAATTTGTGGCTCTCTGAATGAATGTAATTAATCCAACAACGCAGCCAACATCTTTGTAAATATAGGCTTGTAAATTTTTATAATTGTAGCGACCAGAAGAAATAACCATTTCACAGTCTCCCCAATTTTTTTTTAGAAATTTCTCTAATTGATTTTTGTCGGAATCTCTTGCTTTAAAAATTTGCATATGTACACGCTCTTTTCTTTATCACTTTTATCTACAATATATAAATAAAATCTAGCCCTGTATAGTGATAATTCATAAATAAACTATTACTTTTCAAATAGAGACTAAATAACTGGAGGTCATTGATAAATGCTGAGATATGAAAATTACAAATTATTAAGGGTAAAAATTTCTTGTACTAAATTGGAAAAAAATATATATAGAAATATTGCTTTTCCGATGGGTATAAAAAATTTTGAAATTTTAAAAATTTTGCAAGAATCTATTCCAGAATCAATAATACTATGTTATCAGGAAGAAAAAGTTATATTTGTTTGTGATGATATAGAAAAATCTATGGGGCGTATTGAAGGATTAATTGATAAATATTGGATAGACGGGTTAGAATATGTTATTGAGGTAAATGAGAAAAATAAAGAATACAATCCAGTATTAGTTATATGTAAGTATGATACTGATAAAAATGAGCTGCTCAAAAGTATGGAGTCAATAATTTCGTCAGATAAAAAAATAATTATAGATGAGTTAGCAGATTGTTGGATGTTGAAAAAAGAATACTGTAGTATACTTTTATCATAAACTTGTAAAAGCGATAGAATACATTATTGAGTAGTATTTAGAAGAGGAAGTGGAACTGTAATGAATTTTTATGGGATAAATTATTTAGAATCGCAGTCTGATATTAACGACTATCTTAGATATTTTTTGATATTTGGTTCTCTTTTTTTATTAGTAATTGTATTTATTCTTTATTTACGACATCGTATAAAGACAAAGTATAGGGATTTAAGCATTATTTTTTTACTGTTATTAATATTTGCCTCTGGGGTCCAATATTCTGACTATCAATCAAATCAAGCAAAACACACCCAATCATCTCAGATGGTAAACTTAGTTCAAAACTTAGCAAAAGAGAAAAAAATAGATGAAAGTGATATATTTGTTAACTCGACACAATTAGTAGATGGAATAATGATCAAAATTAAGAAGAATTATTTTAGAGTAAACCTAAGTTCTGATCAAAGCTCTTTCACTCTTGAGAAAGCCTATTTGATTAATCAAAATATAGTCTTAAATAAATAAAGGAGAGAATATATGCAATTTTACAGTCCAATCATTATTAAATTTGCCTTGGGGATTATTTGTTTAATTATTCAAATTAACTTAATGGGAAAAGGAAATTTAGCTCCTTCTTCTGCAATGGATCAGGTTCAAAACTATGTTTTAGGCGGGATAATAGGTGGTGTCATTTATAACGATTCTATTACGGTTTTACAATTTGTATTAGTGTTAATTATCTGGACGTTACTGGTATTGATATTAAAATTTGCTAAAGAGCATAACAGATACGTTAAATACATTGTTGATGGAAAGCCTATTACTCTTATTAAGAACGGTATTGTAGACGTGAATGAATGTTTAAAAAATGGTATATCTGCAAATGAATTGATGTTTAAATTAAGATCTAATGGAATTTATGAGGTACAGCATATTAAGAGAGCTGTTTTAGAACAAAACGGTCAATTGACACTTATTGAATTTGGGGATGAAAATATCCGATACCCTATAATTGTTGATGGCCAAGTAAACTTTGACGTACTAGAATTGATTAATCATGATGAAGAATGGTTGGAAAATGAAGTTGTAAAACAGGGCCATAGCAGAATAAGTGATATTTATTTAGGAGAGTATTTATCAGGGAAACTTAATCTATATAGCTACCATTCATAACAATGTATCTAATATAATTAATTAAGGGGGATTCAAAAATGAAAACAGTAATGTGGTTCAGGCGTGATTTGAGACTTCAGGATAATAAGGCGTTATATCATGCTTTAAAAAATGTAGATTCGAAAGAATTGATATTAATATTTCAAGTAAACCCACAACAATTTATAAAAGACAGCCCTAATCACGATGCTTTTTTTTCAAGCGTAGCTTCATTTAAAAGAAAAGTTGATAAAGAGTCCCATTTGCAAATTATGTTTGGAGACCCTTTGGACTCATTTATTCGTTTAAAAGAAAAACTTCCAGAATGGACATCTATTTATTTTAACGAAGACACGTGTGGTTATGGTACGTTTCGCGACCAACAGTCAATTAGTTTTTTTGAAAAAAATAAAATTGAATATTCAATTTTTCAGGACACCTATTTACACGGATATAATGAAATAAGGAAGAAAGACGGTGGAAGTTACCAAATATTTACGCCATATTATAATAATTGGAAAGAAGCAATGAAGGAAACGCCAATTGATGTTCCCTACACTTCCGAAAAAATTTTTTCTGAGTCATTATTTCCTGAAGATGAAAAAAGATTCAATAAGATGATGGATAATATCCCTATTGCGAATTTTTGTAGGGGGGAGGAAGCGGCACAATCCATGCTAGAATCCTTTATTTCTAATGATTTACAATCATATGAAAAAACACGTGATTTTCCTTACAAAGACAAAACGAGCCATATATCTACATTTTTAAGAACTGGAGAAATTTCAATCCGGACAGTTTGGCATAAGCTAGACTCAGTCGTAACTAGTCTTGGTAAAGAGACATATAAGAAGGAATTAGCCTGGCGAGACTTTTATAATATGATCTACAGTACATTTCCTCAACAAAAAGAAGTAGCAAATCAAGAAAAATTTCGCTACATTAAATGGGAAAACAATCAAGAAAAATTTGTTAAATGGCAAAATGGACAGACTGGTTATCCTATAATAGACGCTGCAATGCGTCAGCTTAAAGAAACGGGCTGGATGCATAACCGCTTAAGAATGATTACTGCTTCTTTTTTGGTGAAAAATTTGCACATAGATTGGCGATGGGGTGAAAAGTATTTTGAAAAGATGTTGATTGATTATGATGCGGCTAGTAATATTGGAGGATGGCAGTGGGCAGCATCTACTGGAACGGATGCTGTTCCGTATTTTAGAATTTTTAATCCTGCTGTTCAGTCAAAGAAATTTGATAGTGAAGGTTTGTTTATAAAAAAATATGTCATCGAATTAAAACAAGTACCTACAAAATATATCCACCAACCAGAATTAATGAATAAAGAATTACAAAATCGATACAACGTGAATTTGGGTGAGTCTTATCCTTATCCAATTGTAGATTATGCTGAAAGTAAGAAAAAGACAATTGTTCTTTACGAATCTAGCAAAGAATACTACAGAGAAATGCTACACAAAAAATTAAGATAATCAATCAAAAGAAACAGCTTTAGCAACGTTTTATTTCATAACTTTTTGTCATAAAATGGAAACTGATTGAAAAAGTATTTAACTCAATTGTGGTATGTTTAAATGCTTTTTCGATCAGTCTTTTATAAGATAAAGTGCAAAGAGATTTTTAAGTAGTATGGAATTAAATTATTTGTAATAGAGAGAAACATTAATTATAATTAATATTAACTTTATAAGTAGGGTCAAAACTCATATGGGAGATTGTGCGGGTTCAAATCCTGCTTGGCCCGTTATTAATGGAAATAGACAAGGCGATAATCATCTTTGTCTTTTTTAATTTGTAAAAATAATCTAGTTAACATAAGATATATTATTCAAAGTAGGATAATAAGGTTGAAAGTTAAGATTAACCGAAACTTTTATGTTTAAAAGGAGTATTTCGTTCGCATTTTTTGTTATTACTGGTATTTCAAAGAGTAAATAACTTGTATTATTCGTGTTGGAACTTTTCTTATTCAAGATATTTAAATTTGTTCTTTTCGATTTTAACCATTTTTATATGAAAAAATAAGTATGAAAAGGATTTTTTCTATTCTAAAAAGTAGATTTTTAGAATTATTGGATATTCAATCATTAAGGATAGTTTCTATTTCTTTTTGGAACGAAAGTTTTCCATAAAAGTCATCTTGTATTAGTTCTGGAAAAATATTTTTAAAAAAATATTGGACACTACTTAGCTCTCTGTATTGTTTTACTGTTATTACTGCATCGAAAAACATATCCTTAAATACATTATCTGGATTTGATTTAGAAATTTCCTCGTATGATTCATACATTAAATCTATTTTGTCTGAAACAGATAAAATTTGACCTTCCAAAGTATCATCTTTTCCTTCTGAAAGTCTTCTTTGATAAATTGTTTGAAACTCATTAGGGATTTCTTGATTTATAAAAGCTTCTGTCATGCTTTCTTCAACAGAAGCTAACATGCTGCGTAATTCTTTATTAGCATATTTCACTGGTGTTTTTATATCACCAATAAATCTTTCCGTATAATCATGATTTAGACTTTTTTCATATAGAGTTTGCCAATTAATTTTATTACCGGATACCTCTTCTATATCAGCTAAAGTTTGAGCAATCATTGCTACTCTAAATGAATGGGCAGCTACTGTGTGTTCAGTATATTTAAAAAAACCTGGAGCTCTCCTTATTTTTTCTAAATTGGCTAATCCTGTTAAAAATGCATTTAATCCCATTACTAAATCATCTCCTGAAATGTATATTCACTTTTATGCCTATTATAGCACAAGAGAACATACAGTTATTATCCACCAACTGCTTTTACACTAAAAAATTCGACTAGATTTTTCTAGTCGAATTTTTATTTTTTGTCTGATATATTGCTATTACGTTTGTTTATTTGTTTTTAGCCTAAGTAACTTGTCAATTTCTGTGATAATAAGAATGACAATACCCGATGCAATCGAAATACCCCAGGGAATTATTGACATCCCAGAAGTGTAAAACAAAGATTGCATAAATGGGA
This sequence comes from Enterococcus sp. DIV1444a, assembly GCF_051712125.1. NCBI lineage: Bacteria > Bacillati > Bacillota > Bacilli > Lactobacillales > Enterococcaceae > Enterococcus > Enterococcus sp. DIV1444a. Next base: position 72,929 of record NZ_JBIOOG010000002.1, on the reverse strand, counting down.
CATAGGTCAAAATTAGCTGAAGAACAATCATAATCAAAATTATTACAAAGGCTTTTGGATTACTAAAGAAACTTTTTGATATTACCGGTTGACTAGTACGAATATTGAATAAGTAGAATATCTTACTCAATACCACAACATTAATCATCATAGTACTAGCAACTGCTTGGCTAACACCTTCTGCTAATAACCATTCATATGAAATAATACTTATCAGAGCCATCAAAACCGATACGTAAGCCATTTGCCATATATCATGATTGTTTAACAAACGATTCCCATTTTTACGTGGTTTTCTATGCATAATCCCCTTTTCAGCAGGCTCAAAGATAAAAGCAAACTGAATTGTAATTGCTGATACCATATTAATCCATAATAATTGTGTTGGTTGTAATGGCATTTCTTTTTGCGTCAAAATTGTAAAAGCAATGATTAAACCTTCAGCGAAAGATGTTGGCAGAAGGAATAATATGCTCTTCTTGATATTATCGTAAATTCTTCTACCTTCTCTGATGGCTACAGACATTGTTCCAAAATTATCATCTGTTAGAATCATATCCGCAGAATCTTTTGCAACATCAGTTCCGTTCATTCCCATGGCTACACCAATATCTGCTTTCTTTAGAGCGGGAGCATCATTGACACCATCACCCGTCATTGCAGTTACTTTTCCACTTTCTTGTAAAGCTTCCACAATATCCATTTTATTTTTTGGTGTGGTTCTTGCAAATACTTGATTATACAACACTGCATTCTTAAATTCATCGTGTGACATACTGTCAAGTTCTGCACCAGTTACCACGTTTATCTTAGGAGCTAAACAAAGTTTTTCACCTATTGCTTTGGCTGTTAAAGGATGGTCACCCGTTATCATCTTGACATGCACACCCGCACGATTCATTTCTTTTAAGGCATGAATAACTTCTTCTCTTGGAGGGTCAATGATTCCTGCAATTCCCAGTAAATCTATACCCTGACTAAGTAATTCATGTGTCACTTCCTCAATATCTGAAGAGACTTTTTTGAATCCAACAGCAACAACTCTTTTTCCTTCCTCAGAAAGTTCTGTTACTTGTTGAAACCAATATTTCTCGTCAAATGAAGAATCAAAAGATTGTGCCATTGGAAAAAGTTTATCGGGAGAACCTTTTATAAAAATAATCCGTTCTTTTTGACTATTTTCAACAAGCTTTGCCATGTATCGATAGTCTGAGTCAAATGGTAACATGTCTATTTCTTCATAGTCTGGTTTCTCAGGATAAGAATATTGCTTATAAAACAACGTTAAGAAAGAACCATCTGTAGGCTCTCCATTAATTGTCCAACGGTCCTCTTCTTTCACCAGCACCGTATCATTAGCTTCAAACCCAGCTTCTAAAAACAATTCAAGTTGGTTATCGACTACAACTGGAGAATCATTATGAAGAATCTCTCCTTTGGGTTTGTATCCATCTCCTGTAACTTGAAGATATTTTTTGTAAAAAATAATATCTTTAACAGTCATTTCATTTTTAGTTAAAGTTCCTGTTTTATCTGTAGCTACAACATCTACAGAGCCTAATGTTTCTACAGCAGGCAAGGTCTTAACTATTGTATTCTTGTTCTTAGCCATATCACTCACACCCATTGCTAGAACAACGGAAGTTGTGGCTGGTAATCCCTCAGGGATAGACCCCACAATCATTGTAACTACGGCAAGAGATAGCACTGACAAAGAATAAGTCTCTAAAATCAAACTAAAAACAAACAAAGCTATTGCTACCGCCATGATGACATAAGTAATTCCTTTACCTAAGCCATCTATCTCTTTCATGAGTGGAGTTTTTCTAGTTTCCGTATTATTAACATCAGTTGATATTTTTCCTATTTCAGTCTTTTCACCAATTGAAGTTACAACTCCTATGCCACTACCAGAAGTAACAGAAGTTGAAGCAAAAGCTAAATTAACTCTTTCAGCAAGTGGTATGTCTGTCGTTTCTAAAGATTCTTCAGTCTTCTCTACAGAATCAGGTTCACCAGTCAGAGCAGATTCTTGGATCCTCAAATTATCGGCTTCAACGATTCTCAAATCCGCTGGAACATTATCACCAGCTTCTAAAAAGACAACATCACCAACAACCACTTCTTCGGAAAGAATATCTTTTCTGATCCCGTCTCTATACACAGTTGCCTCAGAAGATAGCATTTCTTGGATTCGCTCTAAAGCGTCTGAGGCACTTGCCTCTTGATAATAGCCAATCAGTGCATTGACAATAACCACTAATGCAATAATAAGGGCATCTGAGATATGTCCCATTATCAATGTAAGCAATGCCGAAAACAATAAAATATAGATTATCATGTTATTAAATTGTCTAAGAAGTAGTTTCCATTTTGGTATCTTCTTTGACTCTAATTTATTTAATCCGTACATTAACAAACTTTCTTTAACTTGTTTATCTGTTAAACCATTTTCTAAATCTGATATATTGTATTTTCTTAATACTTCATTAATATTTAATTGGTATATATTTTTTTCTTCCATAAATTATTTTAAACCCCTATCTTAATATAGTTAAACACAAAAAAGCCCATCTATTACTATCCTGGTAATGAAAAGTAATTTTTGATGCACTACTGTATTCTTATTCAATTAAGAAATAGGATAAACATACTAAAGTTCTCTGCTCACCTTCTATCGAATCACTTGTCAATTAAACCACCTCCTTTAATATAAATATAAGAATACAGAATCATGAATAACTTTGCAAGCTTTTACTTGAAACTAACAAACAAAAACCTGCGTTGAATAATTTACATTTAAATATATAACATAATAACTAATGTATTTAAGATACTAAAATTTGGCTCATTTTATTTGTATATGTTAAAATTCTATTATGTAAAGTATGTTATTCACTTCTTTACAAATCTATCTTAGTCTTAGACAGTCGGCGGAAAACGACTGTCTATTTATCTGGTGAAGTATTTTAGGTATGTTTATTCAGTGGTCGATTAGACAGAAAAAAAGAGCGATTCTAAAAAGAATCGCTCTTTTTTAGTTAGTAGTAAAGCGTCCTAGGTAATCTACGTTGAAGTCAAAGTTAGATCCAGGAATGAAATCAAAAGAACCTTGACTACTCCATTGCCAAGCGGCTGTATCTGTGTGCAATAAATTATTAGCACTTGGGTTCGCCGGCCATTCTGCTACCCAACTATTTTCTTTACCTAAAACGTCATATTCCATCCAATTATTATTGAACCAACTAGCGCTAGAATAATGGACAACATTTTTGAAGCCACGTTTTGCTAATTGATCTCTAAAGTAGACAGAAACTTTTGTGGCATCTGCGTTAATCATTGGTGTTGTTTCTGCATCATTAACCATGACACTATTTTGGGATAGCCCTAATTCTTCTGCGTAATCCGCATAGTAATTGGCTTGATCAATTGCTTCTTGTTGATTTTCAAACCAAGAAAAATGATATGTTGAAACAGTTAGACCTGCTTTTTTGGCATTGGTAATTTGACTAGGGGCTAACGGGTTTTTGTAGGTTGTTCCTTCAGTTAATTTGACTACTACGCCTTTAATTCCCATGTTTTTCATCTTTTGAAATTGTTCTACAGAAATCTCTCCATTATGAGAGGAAATATCGATAAAATCCACTCTAGGAGGTGTTTCACTGAGGCTGCGTTTACTTCTTAGTAAGGAATAATTGACAGGGTCATTTTGAGCAAAACTTCCTAATTCATAGTTACTCGTCACAATATTTTTTGCTTCTGCTGGAACACTTGTTATAAGACCTCCAAAAGTTAGGCCTATTCCTAAAACAAATAATTTAGCTGAAATTTTCATTTAACCATTCCCTTCTTCTTCTGTTGTATGGTACATTAACAGGATAGATCATTAATGAAAAATAATAAATGTTTTTTATTATTACATATAAAAGGTTAAGTTAAACGGTTTTAACAATGAACGCTTGTAAGACATATAAACTACTAGTCTCATTGGTAAGTGCTGCATGCGTAACAACTTGAATTTTTCTTTAAAATGAAGCCTTTAATTTATAAGTCCTCAACATTGTATTCGGTGTACCCTTCATAATAATAGCTAATATCAATACCCTTCATGAAGATTTCTCTATCATTAATTTTATCAGTTAAAGCATTTGAGATTAAATATTTAATTTCCAAATCTTTGACTGGACTTCTTTCCATTGCAGATAAATAATCTTCTTTATCAATTAAGTTCCAATCTACAACCTGCTTTAATTCTTTTTTCAAAATTAAGTCTAACCATATTCTCGTTGCTCTACCATTGCCCTCACGAAAAGGATGTGCAATGTTCATTTCAACATATTTGGCTACAATTTCATCTAAATTTCTTTGGGGCATTTTATCTATATGTTCTAAAGCGATTTCTAGGTACATTACTGGTGCAAAGCGAAAATTTCCTTTAGAAATATTTTGACTTCTAACTTTACCTGCAAATTCATAAATATCTTCAAACAAATAATTATGAATATATGATAGCCCCTTGAATGTTCCAATTTCTACTCTGTCAATATCTCCAGAGTCATATAATTGTTTTGCCTTTTCTTTACTGACACGTTCCTCAACTCTGTTTAACTCAAGTTGGTTAATAATACCTAATTTGTTTTCTAACAACTGAATTCACCGCCTATTAATTATTAATCCTTTTTTTCAATAACTCTTTCAACTTTCATGCTAAGTTTTTCAATGTATTTTAGCACGAAATCTACATAACAATCAAAAATATAAAGACACTTGCTATTCCCATTTTTTCATATGGTAAAAATAAACTCAATGCCATTTTTGAGATATGCTGCATCGTCATGATAGATTATTGATGATGTATAATAAACACTTTTTTCTACATATAAGATATTAATTTATATAGTTTTAACGATGAATGCTTGTAAAATATCTAATTTACTAGTTTCATTAGTAAGTGCTGCATTCCTAACAACTTGTATTATTCTTTTAGATGAAATTTTTAATAACCCTATTTCTTTAGGAAGCTGTTTAAGTGCAATGAGTGAGATATCTTCAGGAACAACGACCCAGCTATAATTAGTTTTAGTATTTAAAATTATATTGTTAAGTTTGTTATCCGAAAAAACTATTTCGATGCTATGTGTATTTAATTCTTGTGTGTATTTACTAGACACGTTTTCTAGCAATAAAAAATCTAAAGTAACAGATCTCATCAATAACGAAGAATAAAAGGAAAAATTGGGAATTAGCTTATAAACTGATTTTCCTTTGTGATATGAATTCTTAGCAATTTGTAACCACGAACTTTCTGACAATGCAAACGAAAAATCAGATATAGTAAATATTTGTTCGTCACTACTATCAATTTTAGAGTATCTATTCTTTTTAACGATTCCCCCACCCTCTTTAGCTTGAATCGTTTTAATAGTTGACCAAGTGTTTACTAAATCAGATCGCTTAATATCTTTTACTAAAACTTGTTGCATTAATTCATCTTTTATTTGGCTGTTTCCTTGGCTAATTTTTTCTACTAATTCAAAGTTATCTGGACTGACTTCTACGTCCTCTATGTTAGGAACACTAACTCCCCTACTTCTTGCTCGTTGTTGGTAGTCAAAGTATATTTCTCCTGCTTTTTTTCTTTTCCATATTAGAGATTCAGTTACTCCTGTTACATATGCTAAATGTTTAATCCACTGTGTAAAAGAACTATACTCATTACGCCATAATTTACTATATTCTACTTCTCTTATTAGCTCGTATAGACGCACCCATGAATGAGTATCCTTAGACAATATTTCTTCAATTTCATGTTCTATTTTTCTTAGGTTCAATTTATCCTCCTTTCTGTCTATTTACTATAATACGTTATAGTAAATAGACGTTATAAAAAGAAAGAATTCATGAACATTAAATATTATATGTATTCTTTCTTCCTATTATAATTAAAAAATGTATTCAATGATTTGATCTATTTTAGCCATATCCTTTAATGGTAAATGTTCTATTTGGCTTAACTTTCTTTCTGTAAAATCTAAAGATTTTAATTGGGAAATAACGACTTGTCCATGAGTTTCCATTTCATCAGGTAATGTATAACGAGTGGGCATATTTTTAATTGTAGAAGTTATGGGACAAATTACTGCAAACATTGTCTTTCTATTAAACTCATATCTAGAAACTACTAGACCTGGACGTCTTTTCTGTATTTCTTTTCCAGCTGAAGGATCGAAATCTATCCATACAATATCGCCCTTTTTAGGAATATATTTCTTTTCGTCACTCATTAAAATAATTCTCTCCCTCCAGGTTCAATGTCATACCATTCATCTTTTTCGTAGTACTCCCCTTCTGATCCACCACTAAATGGATCTTGTAATTTAGGGACTAACGTAATTGTCCCATCATCAGAATACATCACTATATATTCTTGGTCTGCTTTTGGTTTCTGTCCGTTATTAGATGGTAATGTCAATACTACAGAACTTCCTTGTTTTCTAGATTTTGTGGTTAACATACAATCACCTCTTGTCTTTCATTATACTAAATAATTAATTAGTTTTAAATGATTATATACTGCATTTAATTAACTTAGTGTAATTTAGTTAGTCAATCGAGATTAGGTATTTTAGAATTAATTCGTCGGGTTCAGATACTTAAAAGTTTTTGACCTCTTTGTTTTTTCGTGCTATACTTGAAATCATCAGGTGTCAAAAACTTATGTTCAGAAAAGGTGAAGAAATTTTGTCTATTTATGGTTATTCAAGAGTGAGTACTAGTAACCAAGATTACAAAACCCAGATTCAAAAACTAGAAAAATCCGGAGCAAAAAAAATATTTAGTGAAAAATATACGGGAACAAAAAAAGAAGGAAGAAAAGAATTAGAAGAACTACTATCTATTGTAAAACCTGGCGATAAAGTTTTAGTGACGAAAATTGATCGGCTAGCTAGAAGTATCGTTGATTTAAATTCGATTATCTCTTCTTTAAACAATTCAGGAGTGACTATCACCTTCTTAGATAATGCCCTAACCTTTGAGCCAAATAAAAGTGATTCTATGCAAACGTTAATGATGAATATGCTGGGTAGCTTTGCGCAATTTGAAAGAGATTTAATCGTGACACGTACCCAAGAAGGAAAACAATGGCACAGAGCGAATAATAAAAATTATCGAGAAGGACGCCCAAAAAGAATCCTAAATGATAAATATAAACATGCACTAGAGTTAATGGAAACAAACAGCATGCGAGAAGTGGAAAGGAAAACAGGTATTTCTTTGTCTACTCTCAAAAGAATCAAGAAACAAGCAAAGGAAGAGCAGTTACTTAGTGAGAAATAAAATGGAGTAGTTGTAATTTAAAATAGAGAGAAAGATACTCAGTGGTTGAAAAGATATTATTAGATTTGGCTGAAGACGTTATCCGAGTAAATCCTAACAGAAAGCAGGAATTCAAAGAAATGATTATAGTTACCGATTATGAATATTTTAGATGGTTATCTGAGAAAATGTAATCGTTAAAACCTATGTAATAAAAGCAACTTTCCTCAGAAAAGTTGCTTTAGTTGAAGATAGCTTAAACTAACTAAAATTTTTGGAAACTACGCTATTTTAAATTTTCAATTTTTATCAATTATACTAGCTATTTTTCTATTATTTTTTTATTCAAGGAAACCATTTCAATTAGTCCTTGAGCAACGTCTGCTCCCTTATTTCCTGCCTTTGTTCCAGATCGCTCAATCGCCTGTTCAATGGATTCAGTTGTTAACACACCAAACATTACAGGAATTTTTGATTCCAGACCAATATGAGCCACTCCTTTTGCGACTTCATTGCTGACCAATTCATAGTGTGTCGTTGCTCCTCTGATGATGGTTCCTAAGGTAATTAAGCCATCATACTTTTTACTTTTAACTAATTTTTGGGTTATAAAAGGAATTTCAAATGCACCGGGTACCCAATAAATATCAACATTTTCTTCTAGTACGCCATGACGAGATAGATTATCCATTGCTCCACTCAATAGCTTTGCGTTAATAAATTCATTGAATCGTGCAACTACAATTCCCACTTTCATATCTTTTCCATTAAGCTGCCCTTCAAACGTTGCCATATGTTTCTTCCTCTCTTAAATAGTTAGTAAATGATGAAATTTTTGTTTTTTTGTTTTTAAATAGTTTTCATTCTCTTTCACTGCTGGAATTTCCAGAGGTATCCGTTGATTGATACTTATTCCAAGAGCTTCTAATTGCTCTATTTTTTCAGGATTATTCGTGATTAAGTCAATTTTTTCTACACCCAAAGCATCCAGTATTTCTGCTGCAAACTGATAATCTCTTTCATCTGGTTTAAAACCAAGCGCCAAATTTGCATCAAACGTATCCATGCCTTGTTCCTGTAGTTGATATGCATGTAATTTATTTTTTAAACCAATCCCACGACCTTCCTGGCGAAAATATAAAATGGCTCCTCTTCCCTTTTTCTCAATCATTCGCATTGCTTCATGCAATTGTTCGCCACAGTCACAACGATGCGAGCCAAAAATATCACCTGTCAGACATTCAGAATGCACACGAACTAGCAACGGCTCTTTAGACTGTCGAATCTCTCCTTTTGATAATAGTAAATGTTCCTTAGCTTGTTGGTCTTCAAAAAGAGTCAGGTCAAATTCGCCAAATGCAGTAGGAAGGCTCACTGTTAACGGTTCTTCTGCGTTTAGGTAGGTTACTAATTCTTCCACTGTAATAAAAGGCAGCTTATGTTTTTGGGCAAATTGTTTTAATTGCGGTCTTCTTGCCATTGTTCCATCCTCATTTAAAATTTCACAAATATAGGCTACTTCACTTTGATTTGTAAGTTTCGCTAAATCGATGGCTGCTTCCGTATGCCCTCTTCGTTCCAAAGCACCGCCTTCTTTACCAATTAGTGGAAAAATGTGTCCGGGACGATGAAATTCTTCCGAAACACTCTCATTTTTTGCCAAAATTTCAATCGTTTTTGCTCGATCATAAGCTGAAATCCCCGTTGATGTCTCTTGGTGATCTACACTAACGGTAAATGCGGTTCCGAAGCTGTCAGTATTCTCTTTTACCATTTCTCTAAGTTTCAAACGATCAGCTATTTGTTTTGAAACAGGAGTACAAATCAAGCCTCACGCAAATGTAACCATAAAGTTGACACTTTCAGGTGAAACTAAATTTGCTACACCAACCAAATCACCTTCTGCTTCTCGATCATCATCATCTGCTACCACAATCAACTTGCCTTTTCTTAAAAATTCAATTGCTTCCTGAATATTTTTTCTACTCAACTAATTCAGCTCCTTCCATTCTATTGACTTAGATATACTTAATTGTTTGACCCATATGCTTTATTCGAAGAATTTTCCCTTTTTCTAGAATCAAACCTGTAAACATATTACGCTCTCCTTCCAACAATCTTAAGATCACTGCCTAATTTTTCGATATTCACAAATTTCAATGGGGTTCCGGAATTGCTTACTCGATTACTCGACATACTTGGAAGACTATTTCCACCAAGAAGTAATGGTGCTACGTAACAAATTATCTCGTCCCAGTAATCACTGGCTAAAAAAGCATCATGAATGACTGAGCCCCCCTCAACATAAACAGAGTGAATATTCCTTTTGTATAGTTCATTTAGAACATTCTGAATCGTAACGGAGGTTAAAGAGAGAACCTCTACATGCTTTGGTAATTGATTTGCATGTCCAACTTTTTCAGTAAAAATCAATACTGGGACACTAGATTCTTTAAAAATACTTAACTTAGAATTAGCCAAAATTCTCCCTCTTCTATCCAATACGATACGAACAGGTGGAAATTGAGATTTTCTTGTTGTTAAAAGTAGCGGATCATCAATAAAAATCGTTTCACTTCCTACCAAAATTGCTTGATAATCTCCTCTTTCTTCATGAACTCTTTCAAATGCCTGCTTTTGAGTAAGATTTGTTCGTTTTTGCCTTAAAGAAATTTTTCCATCTAATGACATTGCCTGCTTTAAAGAAACAAACGGACGTTGCTTCTCAAAAAAGTGGTTATAATGTATATTTAAGTCTCGTACCTTGTTTTCAAGTATACCTATTATTACATGAACACCTTGCTCTCTTAACTTATCCACTCCTTTTCCTGAAACCATCGGATTAGGATCAAGCTGCCCGATTACGACACATTTTATTCCTGAATCAATGATTGCCTGCGTACAGGGTGGCTGCTTTCCATAATGAGCACAAGGTTCCAAGGTTACATAAATTGTTGAATTGAGTAGTTTTTCGGGAGACTTACATGCATTAATTGCATTTATTTCAGCATGCGCTTGGCCATATTTCAGGTGTGCACCTTTTGAGATAATTTCATTTCCACTGACAATTACTGCACCAACTAAAGGATTAGTAAAGGTTCTCCCCTCTCCCATTTTCGCTTCCTTAATCGCCAGTTCCATAAACGCTTCATGCAAGAAAATTCCTCCTTTCCAAACAAAACAGCCCTACGTATATACGCAGGGCTGGTAAAAAATTCAGACTTAAAGAAGACATGACAATAGAAGACACACTCCTCCTATCATATCCACTAAGCTCTTCTTCTCCCATCCAGACTTTAACTGTCGGTTCCAGAGTTTCACTGGATCAACCGCAAAAATGCGGGTCACGGACTTCAAGTAATTACTCGTCACCGTCGGTCGGGAATTACACCCTGCCCCGAAGAAATCTATTCAATTAACATATACAGAATACAAGTTAGAAAATAACTTGTCAACTTTTCATAAATAATTTGTTAGTAGCTATTTTCTTTTTTCCTGATACAATAAAGAAAAACAATAGCACAGAATTTTCTTTGTCTACACTTAAATAGACAAAAAAGCAAAAGAACAACTATGACTTAGTGATAAACGTATTAAATAATGTGTTCATTATTAAGATATATCTTATGCGTAAATAAAATGATGATACTTAAAAAAATTTCAACAATGTAAAATTTAGTTTAGATAAAAGAAAGTCTACATAAAAGTGATTGTATTCTAGAAAGAAATATTTACCAGTTTAAATATGAGAATTAGTCTAAGCAATAAAAAAAGCCGAAAAGATAGAAACATTTTCGGCTTTTTTTATTGTAGTCTTGTAATAGATAGTTTTGAATAAAACTACCTATCCTTGATCATTATGAAGATTTGGATGTGTATGTTTAAATACAGGTACTTCTCCCATTGCCTCTGGATGTTCTTGATACGTGAACTTTTCGCCATCTTTCGCTATTTGACCTTCAAAAGCACGTGATCCTTGTCCATCAGAAAAACTCATAATGGTATGTGAAAACTCTTGGTGCTCAATATCTTTCATATTACCCGGAATAACTACTCCATATTTTTCTTCCAGCTCTTCTTGAGCTTTCATAAATTGTAATTGATGTTGAGTCTCCCTAGCTAACAAGAACTTTAACATATCTTGGACACCTTTATCTTCCGTCATGTGATAAAGCCTGCTAACTTGTGTTCGTGCTTGTGATTCTCTGACAACATTAAACCGCATATCAGCTACTAAATTTCCACTAGATGTAGCATACCCCGCATTCCAAGCTACTCCATTAGGGTTAGTAAGACCTGCTGTCAATCCATGGACTATTGCGTGCTCAGGGTCCATACCTCCTAATACAGCAGCTAAAGCAGGATCTTTTTTTGCTTCCTCTTCAGTAATAGACGTTGGAGCCCCCTCTAATAAATAAGCAATCATAGTTGAAATCATTTCAACATGTCCAATTTCTTCTGTACCAGTATCTAATAGTAAGTCTTTATACTTCTCGCTACCAGATGATCCCCAACCTTGAGTTAAATAGGATAGCATTCCAGTTATTTCTCCCCATTGTCCTCCAAGTGCCTCTTGTAACTTTCTGGCCATAATTGGGTCTGGTCGATCAGGTTTAGCATTGTATTGTAATTTTCTAGTATGAATAAACAACTCTCATATCCTTCTTTCTTTACTATGACAGTAGCGACATACAATTGACTATTTAAGTAATCTATGAAAAAAATCGAGAAAAATTATCTTTATATTTAGGACTTAGAAAAAACTAATTATTAGTATTAAAAAAGACATTCGAATCTAAAATTCCACTCTCATTTTTTAAAACTAGAGAGTAAGTTCTAGGATTAAAATCAATTTTAATATCGTTGCCCAAAAAAGTTTTCTCAGCGTTAGATATATGAACGGTAAATGTAGGGTTAGACAAAACAATTGAATATCCACTTACTGAATTATCCGTAGAAATAATCTGAAATTTATCACCTACAGCGCACGACCCGCCAACATTAGAAAATTGATTAGAACCGTCATTAAGAGCTAAAATAAAAGTATTATGGGGAACTTTTTCAGCTAAATACTTTTTAGCTGTATCAGATATGGTAAGTTTCATAACAAGATTTCCCTCCTTTTCTTGCTTTTATTTTAATACAAAAATCATTTTAAAAAAAAAGTTTTGCTTTGTGTAAAAAGTTTACATGATTTTAGACACTGATTCTTTTTTATAAGAATAGCTTAATTTGGGCTAATATCATGACTAAAATTAATATAATATGGAAGCAAGTAGCACGTATGAAGTAGAGAAGACAACAAATATTTTGTTTCTACTCTTTAAAGAAAAAGTAAGAAATTGGAATGTAAACACTTAAATTATATAACATAGAAAATTATATCAAATGTACGGATGACGAAAAAATCGAGTGTAAAGAATGTCTCTTCAATGTTTTTCATTCTATAGAAACTTGTCTGAGGTATAGAGCAAACACTAAAAACTATCTAGAAGGACGTCCCAAAAGAGTGTTAAACTATAAATACAAACACGCACTATAATTAATGGAAACAAATAGCATGCTTGAAGTAGAAAAGATGATTGGGAGGAGTGGTTCTAAAGAGTTTACTAGTATGTATGAACGTTATTAGCGTTGTGGGGTATATATGGTATAATAATTAAGAAGAAACATTAAAATACTACTGCCATCAATAGATTTGTGATGGGTTTATGGGAAGGTGAAAAGATGAAAAAATTTCAAGTAAAAGAATGGTCATGGATAGTAATCGCTTGTTCTTTCTTAGTATTGGCTTTTACAGAAAAACAAATTATGTTTGGCGTTTTAGGTTTGTCTTTTCTTACTTTTGCTTTTAATGATTAAAGAAATACTATAATAGCGGGGAGTTTAAATGAAACGAAGGGTATATGATTTTTTTGGTAAAGAAATAAATTTAGATAAAGAAAAATGTTGTCCAGTCTACTATGTACAATGTGATTGTGGACATTTAGCAATACGCAAAAATAATACGGATAGGCAAATTTTTAGATGTAGTCTTTGCAAAAAGGAGTATCGGCATAGGCAGAAAACAAGGACAGTAGTGCCTATTTTTAAGGAATTATAATTGTCAGAAAATTGAATTTCTTATAGCTGGTTTAAAATATCCTATTGTAAGTCCAAGGGGAATAAAGGGAGGAGAGGTGCTTAATGAATTTTGGTTACTTGAATTTTGGAACAAAAGACGCTATTTTAGGAATTGCTTTTTTTCTTGTCTTAATATTGACGGTTTCTTTTCATTGGTCAGCTTTAGAATTTGTTTTATCTTCAGGGGTAGTAGGGATGGCTTTTTTCGCTGGAAATATGAAACAGGATAAAAGAATAACAGAAATACAAATCAAAAAAAGTAAAAAGAAATAAATGTAGTGATGCTGCCACAAAGCCTAAAACAACTACTGATTAAAAATTAATAACGGGAGGGGATTTCATGAAAAAAATAGTATTTACTTTTTTGTTTCTTGGAATTTTAGCCACAGCAACTATATCTAATTCTACACCGGTAAGTGCTACTTCTTTTGAAGATATAAAAGAAAATGTAGTTACTCTTTCTACACGTCATGGTGAATATAGAGTGAAAACAACTGCTGCCTTGAATTGTCGCTCAAGCATGAGTACTAAATCTAAAATTGTAGGTGTATTTCCTAAAGGTACGATTTTAAATGGGTCTTTCTTTTCAAAAAAAGTAGGTGGGATCTATTGGATGCAAGTTAGTGGAATTGATAATCGAGGAAAACGTATAACTGGTTACGTTGATAGCCAGTATTTAAAAGGTGCCTGATTAGGGGCTGTCAAAAAGACTGAAAAAGTAATATGTACTTAAAAAAATAAGAAATCATTAGAGAACAAAAAAGACATTCCTTTTAGCAGTAATAAAAGGGATGTCTTTTTTTTGCCTAAATTTTGTGATCAATAAGAGGATGTCCATATCCAGCCTCTTGTTTTGCTTCAGTAGTTAAAGCAAAAGATGTCCCGATAACACCTAGAGCAACTAAAAGCAATGAACCTAGTGCTAATTTTTTCATAAGAAAACTACCTCCTTTCTTTTTCATTATATTTATATTAACATGTAATTATATATATGTTAATATAAGATGAGAAAAAAGGAGGTTTAAACATGAAAAAAAATATTCTAGAAGAATATAGAGCTACTAAAAACAAAGGAGAAGATTTTTTACATTGGTTATTGGTTAGGAAATTGAATACCTTTGGAAAAGTAGTTATCGCGATTATATTATGGCTTTTGTGGTTAAAATACGCATTCAATCTAGTATTCATGGTGAACTTTCTAAAAGTAATAGTATTAATTACAATTATTTACTGGCTGGTTGATATCTACTTGCGCGTTAAACACAAACTAAAAAAATAATGACTGTAGATTTTTGAGCTACTTTAAATTTAAAATAATTCGGAAAACTGAAATTTTGTTGTTGCAAAACAGAACGTTAGTTCGTATAATGTAACTCGAAAGGACGGTTTTTTGCATGAAATTTGATTATTCCAAAGAACCCCGGAGAGATGTTTTATGTATCGATGTAAAATCCTTTTACGCGAGCGTAGAATGTGTAGAACGTGGCTTAGATCCCCTCAAAACAATGCTTATAGTAATGAGTGGTGCGGATAATGCAGGCGGACTTGTACTTGCTGCTTCGCCAATGGCAAAAAAAGTCCTGGGAATTTCTAATGTGACTCGTAAAGATGAAGTGCCTGATCACCCAGATTTGATTATTGTTCCACCAAGAATGAATTTATACATGAAAAGAAATAGTGAAATTAATAATCTGCTCAAACGTTTTGTTGCAGATGAAGATCATTCTGTTTTTAGTGTGGATGAAAGCTTCATTGATATAACTGCTTCTCTGAAGTATTTCAAATGTGATACTGCTTATCGATTGGCCAAAATTATTCAACGTGTTATTTATAACCATATGGGATTATACGTTACAATTGGCATTGGAGATAACCCATTGTTAGCCAAGCTGGCCCTAGATAACGAAGCAAAAAATACAACAGGTTTTGTTGCAGAATGGAGATATGAAGATGTACAAGAAAAAGTTTGGTCTATCTCCCCTATCACTGAATTTTGCGGGATTGGCAAGCGTATGGCTGCTCGTTTAAAGATGTCAGGAATTGAGTCGATTTATGATTTAGCACAAGCAGATCCTTATCTATTAAAACACCGCTTTGGAGTCATGGGATTACAACTGTTCGCACATGCTTGGGGCATTGATCGTAGTTTTTTAGGAGAAAAAAGCCAGGTGGCCAAAGAAAAATCATTCGGTAATAGTCAAGTATTACCTAGAGACTATGCTCGAAAGGATCAAATTGAATTAGTGCTGAAGGAACTTTCAGACCAGGTAGCAACCAGGTTGAGATATTCAAACTGTCAAACTGAATGTATTTCAATTTTTGTTGGTTATTCTAAAGGACAAGTTGATGGACTGGGCAGGTCTGGTTGGCGAAAACAGCTTAAAATCGCTCGTAGCAACAACACAAAAGTGTTAACTGAACATGTTTTAAAGCTTTTTCGAGAAAACTATGTTCCTGGAATAGACATTCGTTATTTAGGCGTCTCCTTTGGAAAGCTGGTTTGGGATACTACCCTTCAGTTAGATCTCTTTTCTGTTCCTGAAGAACAAATTGTAGATAATCAGTTGGATTATTTGATTGATAAAATACGTCAAAAATTTGGCTTTAAAGCATTGATACATGCTTCTTCTCTTTTAGATGGAGCAACAGCTGTGAATCGAGCCGGATTAGTTGGTGGTCATGCAGGTGGAAACGTCGGTCTTGGAGGTTAACAAATGAAGAAAACTAAAAAGGAATTTACACCTTATAACGATTATATAGACCGCCCTTTTGATTTGAAGTGGCCAACTGCTTTCCCTTTAGGAGAGTTGCAAGCAGCAATCAAAGAAACTAATGAATTCAATGCACGAGAGATTGAAAGGCTTCCACAACAATCTCAATTTAAAATAGAATACTTATTAGATCGCTCAATTAAACAAAATAAAGTGCTTGAAATCCAGTTGAACTCATTGGATGAATATGATCGTGTAAAACCGCATGTTTTTGGTGTTTTCCGTGGAATGGCTGAGTTTGATGTTGTTTTAATTGGTGATTTTCAAATCGATTTCTACGACATAAGGCACATTAAAATTCATAACTTTTTGAAATGGTCTGCAGTAGAAACTGTAGAAGAGCCTTTTATAGGCGTAGAATTTTCAGAATTAACCGAAGAAGAAAGTAAAACAATTGATGATTTCATTAACGACTATTACAGCGATGGAGATTTTTATGAAAACATATGATTACCAAGGTAAACTAATCAAAGAAGATACTACTACAACTAGTATTGCCTATGTGCAGTGCTCGTGTGGCTGTCTTGCAAGTAGAGTGTCGAGTGATTTAGACAAGTATAAATGCTCGTTATGTAAACGAATATACACGATTAAGAAGAATTCTATAATGCGGAATCATAAATTATAATATAAAAAAAGAGAGTATTTAATATACTCTCTTTTTTTAGGTATACCAGTATACTGGTATACTTAAGTTAAACTTACTACTTCTTTAAAAGTTCAATTTGTGTGTTATACATAGAATTGAATGCTTCTTGTTGTCGAGTAGAAAATTTTGTGTTTACATAATTATCTAGCAAGAGGTTCAAAATATCATTTACTGTGGCTTTGGGCATGTTTTCTAAATCACCAAGAAAGGGTTTTAAAGTGTTTATTTTAAGATTGACTGAAGGAGATATTTTTTGAGTCATAGTAGCTTTATATCGTCGATCTTCTGTAGAAGGCTTAACATCACTATTATCTGTGCTTGTTTTTTTAGATACTGATGTAGGTTTTGTAGCAAAATTATTTGCAGTATCTCTTGAAAAATTATCATTACCTTTAACACTTACATGTTTTTCTTCTAAAGAAGATTTTTTCTTCTTAGTTTTGATAATAGGTTCGAAACTATTACTCATACTTTATCCCTCCAATTCTTCTAGTACTAGTTGATGTTGATCTAATTCATTTAATACGTCAATAAATACCTTATGCGCTTTAACGTCCCAACCGTCTGCTTTACCTGTGTAATTATGACTAATTTTAATTCCCTCAACATCGTAGACTTTTAAACGTTCTTGATATTTTACAACAGTGTTTAATACATTTCCTCCATATAATTCTTTTGCTTGTTCTAATACTTTATTGTCTACCCTACCCCCAGGACGCAACATACAAGGAATTATACCTAAGACCTGTAAATCATTATCGTATGTGTCAGCTAAGTATTGCATATAAGCGATATATGTTTGAGCACCGTCTAAAGATAACTCTTGCGTTTGAAGAACAATAATACAGTAATCTGCTGCAAGCATTGCATTATCACTAAAATCTGAAATAGTTGGTGGAACGTCAATATAAATTGCGTCATATTTCTCTTTAAGGGGTTTTAATAATGTATTCAAGTAATTTATTTGGTCAAATTCGTTAGACGGAAATTTTGTCATTAAAATTTTGGTGAGATTTCTAAATGCAGTGTTAGCTGGAATGAGATCAAGGTTTTCTGAGATATTGGTGATTGCTGGTTCAAGACTACCTTCTTGAAAAGCTTCAGTAACAGTATAAGTGATTTCGTCTAAATCTCCCGTCTTAGCTAATACTCTAGTAGCGTTTCCTTGAGGGTCTAAATCAATTACTAATGTTTTTCGTCCTAAGTGTAGTGCACTTTCATATGCAAGCATGGTTACTGTTTTAGTTTTACCAACCCCGCCTTTAAAATTTCCAATAACATATACTTTTCCCATTGATAACTCCTCCTTAGTATACTTTTGATAACTTAAAAAAAGTATACCACCGCCATTTTTAATTGTCAATAAAAATTATTTCAAAAGTATACTGGAGTAAAAGTATACTGGTATACCAAGATACTAAAGCTAAGTATACTGGAAGAAAAGTATACTAGTATACTGGTATACTTTTCTTAAGCGAACCTTTTAACAAGCAATATTTCTAAAGTATACTGGTATACCTTTGAATAAAAGTTTAAGTATACTGGTATACTATCATGATAAAAGCAATAGTATACCAGTATACTTACAATCATATTTTGGAGTATACTGGTATACTATTGCTAAAGAAAATAAAAAATAATGATTTACAAATTTAATTATGTACGGTATTTTTTAAGAGTATTGAATTTATAAATATTAAGATAAAAAAATAGAGACGGTAACTTACTTGATCGCCAAATCAAATAAGTTACAGAATCAAAAATGTACACCCATTTTCAATTCTTTTGCGTCCCTCGATGATAAACTACCACTACTAGTTTATCAGTATATTTGTAGAATTAGAGAGTTAGCCCTCTCTTTTCTTGGCAATTATACCATAGGATGAGCGATATATCAACGTTTTCAAGCATATTTCAGTGTGTAATTTAACTGATAATAAAGAGAAAAAACGATGTTTCAAGAGAGTGGTGGTACTGGCGTACTGCTACTCTCTTTTTGTATATAAAAATTCAAGTAAGGCGGTGAGAAGATGAAAGTTTCTGACGTTATTTCAGTTATTTTAAAAAGTGGCATTCGTGAATACAAGTATTTAAACAGCAAAATTAAACCAATCGGCTATAAAGCTGAAGGGAAAAAAGGTGCTATTTTTGGGTTTAGATCAAAGGAGTTAATGACGGACTCTCGTGGAATCGTTCTTACTTCTCAAGAAGCCTTAGCTGAAAATGAAGATAAATTTACTCATTGGACCCCTAATGTTTATAGTTATGGTGCATATGCTGATGATAATAGAACTATTGTTAAAGGCCACAACGAAAGAAACTTGCAACAAATCAACACTTTTGTAATCGATTTTGATCGCTCACCAGGTGAAAAATTAGATTCTCAAATGATTCTCGATGCTGCAATTGATCTGGAACTAATGCCAACGCTAATTTTAGAAACTCCAGCGGGATTTCAAGCGTATTTCATTCTTGAAAATGCCTGGTATATTTCATCAAAAAGAAATTATCAGTCAATCGAAGTGGCAAAAAGAGTATCCGAAAATTTAAGAAAAGCATTTGCTGAAGTATTACCTTCAGTCGATTTAGGATGCAACCATTTTGGCATTGCACGTATTCCTAGAACAGACAATGTAGTCTATTACTACCCAGCTCTAACTCATGATATGCAAAAACTAATTCAATGGTCTATGAAGTTTGAGCCAAAAAGAACATACAAAAAACCAAATCTTAATGTTGTTGCTGTAAAGATGAATCAGATCAAAGAGCAGTGGGTTAAAGTTTTAATTGATAATCCGCAAGTCGTCGGTACTAAAGGAAAACTAGGACGAAACAATGTAATTTTTACTTTATCTTTGGCTTACTATGCGTCAAAAATTGAACAAGAACGCTGTTTTGATGACATGGATGTATTCAACAGCTCTTTGAATTACCCATTAACAGTTGGAGAAGTAAAGAGAATTGTTAAGAGTGCGTATTCAGGTAAATATGAAGGCGCAAGTAAAGCATATGTGCAAGAACTAGTATCAAACTGGAGCTTAGAATCACTCTCTGAAGAAACAATTTTTACCCAACAAAGAAATAATTGGTATAAGTTTAAAAAAGAACGTCATGAAAGAAAACAATCACACTTATCTGAATGGAAAGAAGATATTTTAGCTTACTTAGAAACACAATGTTATAGATATCGGCCCGAAGTAAGTTTAACTAAAACAGATTTACAAGCAGCAATTACTTTTAACGGCCAATCAATCCCGAAACGATCACTTGATCGTGCATTAAAAGAATTAATATCAGAAGGTAAATTATTTGTACAAGTAAAAGCCGGCCGAGGAGGGGGCTTAGTAGTTGCTACTCGTAAAGCATTAATTCGTACAGTTATTCAAGTAAAACAGCAAGTGAAATCAGCTTATAAACAGGGTATTAAGACATTTTTTAAAGAAGCCGATATATTAGTAAGACTGGTTGAACAAACTGATAAATACAGCCAAAGAATTATGGAATACCAGCAATTAAAACTATGGAATACTGGATAAATTTAAACATGTCAACTGCCAACACATTATATTTCTTTTATACTTTCCCCCTATATATTATTCTAATTTTTGTATTATTTTGTTTAGTTATTTGTTAAAATTATTTTGTACAAGCCTTATCAATTGGTTAGTAACTTTTAACAACGGAGGGTTAGACACATGAAGAAGTATAAAAAGTTTTGTTTTTTAGGTATTGGGTTATTACCTTTAGTATTAGCTAGTTGTGGTACAAATACTGCTACAAAAGATTCACAAGATGTAATCAAAAAAAAAGTAGAACAGGTAGCTACTTTAACTGCAGGGACACCTGTCCAAAGTTTAGACCCAGCGACTGCTGTAGATCAAACGAGTATAACTTTATTGGCCAATGTGATGGAAGGGTTGTATCGATTAGATGAAAAAAATCAACCGCAACCAGCAATTGCAGCTTGTCAACCAAAAGTATCGAATAATGGCAAAACATATACCATTATGATTAGAGATGGCGCTAAGTGGTCTGATGGTACACAAATAACTGCTAGTGATTTTGTGACTGCGTGGCAAAGAGTTGTAGATCCTAAAACAGCTTCTCCCAATGTGGAACTGTTTTCCGCTATAAAAAATGCCAAAGAAATTGCTTCAGGAAAACAAGCCAAAGATAATTTAGCGGTGAAAAGTAATGGTGAGAAGACATTAGAAATTGAATTAGTTGAACCAACACCTTATTTTACTGATCTGTTATCCTTAACTGCTTACTATCCAGTACAGAAGAAATCTATTAAAGAGTATGGGAAAGGCTATGGGTCTTCTCAAAAAGCAATTGTAACAAATGGAGCATTTAACTTAACAAATTTAGAGGGAGTAGGCACTTCTGATAAGTGGACGATTTCTAAAAATAAAGAGTACTGGGATCAAAAAAATGTTTCTATGGATAAAATTAACTTCCAAGTCGTTAAAGAAATTAATACAGGAATAAATTTGTATAATGATGGACAATTAGATGATGCACCTTTGGCTGGGGAATATTCAAAACAATTTAAAAAAAATAAAGAATATTCGACAACATTAATGGCCAATACAATGTTTTTAGAAATGAACCAAACTGGTGAAAATAAACTTTTACAAAACAAAAATGCCCGAAAAGCGATTAGCTATGCTATCGATCGGGAAGGTCTAGTTAAAAAATTACTAGATAATGGGTCCATTGCTTCTGTTGGCGTAGTACCAAAAGAAATGGCTTTTAATCCAGTAAATAAAAAAGATTTTGCTAATGAAAAATTAGTGGAATTTAACAAAAAACAAGCAGAAGAGTATTGGGATAGGGCTAAAAAAGAAATTGATTTATATAAAAATACTTCTTTAGATTTACTTGTAAGTGATGGAGAGTTTGAACAAAAGGCAGGAGAATTTCTGCAAGGACAGTTGCAAGATAATTTAGAAGGATTGAAGGTTACTGTAACACCAATTCCTGCTAATACCTTTATAGAGCGATTAACAAAAAAGAATTTTACTTTGAGTTTAAGCGGATGGCAGGCTGATTATGCAGACCCTATTAGCTTTTTAGCAAATTTTGAAACAAATAGTCCGTTGAATCACGGCGGATATTCGAATAAAAATTATGATGAATTACTTCATGATACTTCTTCTAAACGTTGGCAAGAATTGAAAAAAGCAGAAAAAATATTAATTGATGATATGGGGGTAGTGCCAATCCTTCAGGTAGGGAATGCTAAATTACAAAAAGAAGCAATTAAAAACGTATCCATCCATTCGGTTGGAGCAAAATATGATTATAAAAAAATGAAGATTCAATAGAATGGGGATTGCTATGGATGGAGTAGAAAAATTAATTATTCAAGGTAGAACATATTATCTTGTCGGGACAAATCATATTTCGGAAGAAAGTGCAAAACTTGTTAAAAATGTTATAGATGAAGTTAAGCCAGAATGTGTTTGTATTGAGTTAGATGACAAGCGATATCAAAAGTATACTAACCCAGATAAATGGGCAAAAACGGATATTGTTAAGGTAATTAAAGAAAACAAACTAGTAGTATTGTTTTCCAATATTATTTATGGAGCGCTACAAAGAAAACTAGCTAAGGAAAAAGGTACTACACAGGCAGGAGAATTAATTCAAGCTATAAAGAGTGCTAAAGACGTTGGCGCTGATATTCAATTGATTGATAGGGACATACAAGTGACTTTTAAAAGAATGTGGAGACACCTAGGGTTTTGGCAAAAGCCAAAATTAATTATGACATTTTTTTCTGAGATTGAAGATATTGAAGCCGACAAATTAGAAGATTTTTTGGAATCCGATAGTTTTGATAATGTATTCATTGAGCTTTCCAAAAAATTTCCTACAATATTTAATGATATTATAACTGAAAGGGACAAAGTTATGGCAACTAAATTATTAGACAGTCAATACAGCGTTAATGTTGTTATTGTTGGAAAAGCTCATGTCAAAGGTATTGTTGATAAACTAGAAAAAAAGAGGACTTTCTCTTTAGATGAATTAACTAATGTACCTTCTAAAAAGTTTAGTAGCAAAATTATTGAATGTATTTTCCCAATGTCTATACTTTTACTTGTAGGACTTTCTTTCTTTTCAGGAATAGAAGTAGGCTTTTCACAAATTTTTAAATGGATTATTTGGAATGGTGGTCTAGCAGCTTTATTTACTTGTTTTGCTCTTCCTAATCCTTTAACTGTATTGACTTCTTTAATAATGGCACCTGTTGGAGCATTGTCTCCAGTTCTATCAGTTGGTGTATTCGCAGCTCTAACTGAAGCAACTGTGAAAAAGCCGACCGTAAAAGATTTTTTAACTGTACAAGATGATGTGTTATCAATTAAATCTATTTATAGAAATCGATTGATAAAAATTGGTTTAGTATTTTTACTTGCAAATATAGGTGGGGCTTTAGGGAATATCATTGGCGGACTGGGGATTTTAAAAACTTTAATTTAAAAAACATAAAAGTTACTCCAAAAACGGAGTAACTTTTATGTTTTTTAAAGATTGTTTGAGTATGGTTGTATTGCATAAAGGTTCTTGTCAGGATATACAAAGTTTTCTCTTTGAGAAATTGCTTTAAGTTCATTATCAAGACTCTCATAAGTTTTATTATATCCAAGTTGTTTAAACATTTTTACTGTTTGTACTGCTTCTAAAAAAATAGTAATGTCTCTAGTTTGAAGAAATTTTGTAAGTTGTTCTAAATAAACTATTTCTAGATTTAAAGACAGATCGATATTAAACATAGGTATTTCTCTTAATGATTTAAAAATATCTATGTATTTTGATGCGGATTCATAATCTTTTTGGTCTTGAAATTTTGAAATTAAATTTTTAATAGATTGTTGAACACAAAAATCAAAAGTAACACCGTTAGTTTCTTCTACAGGAAACAGTTTTTCTAATAAAAATGCTATTTCTTTTGGTTCTATAAAAAAAACGATGTTGCTTACCAACTCATAATCAAATGAGTAAAATACCTGACGTTTTTTATACATATTTTTTAGTGAACGAAGGTCTTTCTTTGTGAAATAATCATTATCGATGTAACTTGATTGTATTCCTAAGGCTATCATTGTAATGTATAAGCAATAGTGACCGTAACTATTATTTTTTTTGTACTCTACTTCCTTTAACTTTTCTAAAAAGTTATTTTTAGAAGATAGAACAGTAGGTAGATTAAGTTTTTCTTTCCAAAATGGTAATGAGTCTAATTGGGTGACATTGGAGCGATAAAATAATTCTTCTGGTCTCATAGCTATTTTTTCACAAATCTGTTCCAATTGTTTAATTGATAAATCTTTTTCATTTCTTTCGAATCTTTGATAACTACCTTTTGACATTATGTTTTCGTAAAAATCTTTTTGGGAAAATCCTAACTCTTGTCTGATTTCAATAATCTTTTTTGTATCAAACATAAAAAAACTCCTTTTGTAGCATATTTTTTAGCCTTAAAAAACATATTTTAGTAAGACAATGAAAAAAACAGGTGAAAAGCAGCATAAATTTAATGCCTTATATTGGTTCTTTAAACCATTGTTTTTTCTTCGTGAAGATTTTTATCGAAAAAAAGTGTTGAAAAATATTCAAATTTGTTCTATAATTTTTTTAGAGGAGGAAGTATATTTATGAGAAAGCAAAAAATATTATCTATCCTTAGTATTATCAGTGTGTTAACAATTTCTTTGATGGCGTAATTCACGCACTCAAAGATAACAAAATAAGAACCTCTTCCATAGGGCTACCAACCCTAGAGGGAAGCAAAACAATTCATATGCTCTAGCAGGCATGAACTGTAAGGTTCTTTTTGTTGCAACTAATGTTACAACAAATTGTATTATAGCAATTTTTGCCTAAAAAGAAAACGACTTTTGTTTGATTTTTAGTGATTTTTATGGATTTTTTGAAACAAATGTGTAACTTTAATTTCAAAAAAATTCATTGAAATCTATTTTATAGTTTAAGTAATGTAGTGCTTCAAAGAGGATATTACGCAGTTCACGCGTAGTGTCCTCTTTTTTTGTCTGTTAACTTGTCAAAAAATTGAACGGAGGTGATGAAAATTGCGAAAGAAATATTTAAAAACTTGCTCAAAAGATTTTATTTACAAAACTCATACAGTTAAAACGTTTGATAACAAGATTTTTGTAAATGCGTGGAATGGTGATTTTATTTCAAGGAATGATCCAATAAAAACCATAGCGGCTAAGGACTTATATTTCTTAGCAAAGAATTTAGAAAGAGACGGAATGATTGTTGCTTCACGCAAAAACGAATTAGAGCCGCTTAGATTTTTAGAAAAACCGGTTAAAATTAAACAATATGTTTAAAAATCTTTGTTACTAGGTTTCATTGATTAGTGAAACGTTCTTGTCATTACTTCGGAATAACTGCTCCTTGAAAAGTACATACGCGGAGATAAAAAGTAACTTGGTAACTGTCGCTGATTGCTCTCTGCACTTAAAAAAAGACAGTGGGATAGCCTTTTGACAAGAGAAGTTATCCTATTTCTAGCATTCATGCCAGATAAGTAAGTAGTGGAAATTGATCGTTTGTTTCGGCAAGCCAGTTTTCTTTGCGGGTGAAATAGACTGATACTTGTGTCACTTATCGTGCCAAAGGTTTTTGCTTTAGGTTATGAATTAGAAGGAGGCTCCATTCCTGAAGTTGAGCAAGGTACGCTTAACCTGAAAGCGATATTCACTAATGAATGAAATTTAGTAACAAAAAAAGGAGAAATTAATCATGGCATATATTACGAAACAAATGATTGTTGAACTAATTGACTACATGAAAAAGAACGGTAAAAAGAAATTATTGGTTGAAGAGAACATTAAAGAAACACAAAACGCGAAACAGTGGACAACACAACGAAAAATAACGTTGTATAAAGCAGTTCATGAAACGAAAGCTTTATACAAAGATTATTGTCCTGTTAAAAGGGAAGAGAAAGAAACACCTGAATTATATATGCGTGTTAGTTTAATCGGATAAAAAGCATGTGACGAAAAGAACAAGCTATTGCTTGCGATAATAGATACATTTAGGTACGCTAAAATTACAAATCTTAGGAGGAAGAAGAAATGAGTGAAAAACAAGGGTTTAAGTTAAAGAAAAATCAAATTATTGGGGTATCAGTTGCAGCACTACTTTTAATTGGTGGTGGTTCTGTTTATGCAGTAAATAGCCAAAAGAAAGCACAAGCAGAAAAAATCGAGTTAGCAGAAAAGAAAGAAAAAGAGGACTACAAAAAATTGTCGTTACAAGTCGACGAATCAGTGAAAAAAGCATATGACACGCGAAGTGCTAAAGACATTGAAATGGCTGAAACCATTATTAAAAAATTAAAAGAACAGGACCAAAAAGACCCAAAAGCGAAAATGACAAAACTTCATTCGTTTTTAGACTTGATTAAGAAAACAGATCAATTGTTAGCGACTGCAGAAAAATCTAAAAAAGATAGTGACATTAAAGCAGCTCAAAACAGCATTAACGAAGAAAAAGACGAATACTTGAAGAAAGATAAAGAAGCACACCAAAAACGCTTAGACAAGCTTAAACAAGGAATTAAAGAGCAAAAAGACAAAGAAGCAAAAGAGAAATCTGAAAAAGAAAAAGCACAAAAGGCTGAAGAACAAAAACAACAGGCTACAGCTGGGAACAACAAAGAAAATGCAACTAATCCAGCACAAGAAAACAAGGTTCAAAATGAAGCAGCAAACGGAACACCAGCTAACAATACAACTGGCCAAGCAGAACAACCACAAGCACCAGCAGTAGAACAGCCAGTAGAACAACCGCAAGCACCTGTCGATAATGGTGGAGGGTATAAACCAGCACCACCTGCAGGAAATGGTGGTGGCGCTGTAACACCGGAACAACCAAACCCAACACCTCCACCAGTTGACAATGGCGGTGGAAACTCTGGTGGTGGTAATAACGGTGGCGGAAATGTGACCCCTCCACCAAGTAATACAATTGATCCAGGCACGCCACAAGGAAGTTTGGGCCTGTTTCCAACACAAGCTGCTGCTGAAGCTGCGGGTACAGCAAAAGCACGCGAATTGGAAATCTCTACTGGCCAACCTTATAGAGTGCAGACTTGGGAAGTCCTATATACAGATGGAAGATCAGCAGGATTCACAGGTGAACTAGTACCATTTGGATAAAATATTTTAAATTAAAGAGGCAACGATTGAAGAATACTCAATCGTTGCCTTTTTTGATTTTGAGGAGTGATGAGAAATGTTCTTTCCGCGAGATCCACCTTCAGAAGAAGCGCAAATATAAAAATTAAAATTTTGAGGTGGGAAAACAATGAAAGATAAATTAAGTAAAGTAAAAAATAAGTTCCTTGTTCTGTTAGCTATGCTGACCATTGCAGGAGCGAATGTTGTACCTTCGACAATCGCTATGGCCGAAAGCTTGGATAATACTGAACAAGTGGATTCTTCTAGTGAGATAGAAGAGAAAAAAACACCTGAAGAATCAACAGAATCTTCTAGTAAAGTTAATGAATCAACAACAGCAGAAAGTACACAAAACACTCAAACGGAGTTAGATAAAACAATAGGTGAAAGCATGAATAGTAATGACAGTCCTATTGATTCTACAACTAATTCAAGCGAAGCTACTAACACTGAAGCAACTTCTACAACTGAAGTAACGGAAGAAACACATGAAAAAGCCGAAAGAACAGGAGAAGAATTGGCCAATCGAGATAATCCAACGGACGTACAAGGCTTGACAGATAACGAGATTATCTCATTAGCTAAATATTTGTATGGTGATTATGCAAAAAAAGACTCTTCTTTTGGTATGTCAGTTAAAAATGACAAAGGAGAAAGTATTGAAATTCCTTTTGAACGACGTACTCGTCTTGCACGTTCTATCGGTACTGAAGGTAATCCAATTTATGATAGATACGATGTTAGTAAAGGTGCATGGACAGCGTGGGGTGAATTTTATCAGCCTATGTATATTGATGGAAAATTAGCCTATTGTGTACAACCGGGAGTTGTATTTGTTCCGGGTGCAGGCTTTACACAACAGACAGAATTCGCTGGTATTTCATTAGCAGAAAGAATCAAGATCAATGACATTATGAATTTTGGAGCTAAAAGTGGCGATAGCGTAGAGTACATTATGGCTACAAATATGTATATTTGGGAGCAACTAGGATGGTCTGTGAGTACTAGTCTTCCTAATTATGCAGGATACAAAAATACGATTATTCAAAATATGAAAAATTTCCAAGTAAGACCATCATTTCACAACAAAGACTACAACATTAAGCAAGGACAAACTATAAAAATTCCAGATACAAATGGTGTTTTAGGAAATTTCGTTGTCGTAAATAATTCTGGTTTAACAATCAAAAAGAATGGAAATACGCTGGAAGTTACTGCTACTGCAAGTTCAAAGTCAGGTCGTGTGGATTTTGACAGAAAATCATACTATTCAGGTAATCAATATTTTTGGGTAAAACCAGGGTCTCAATCAGTATCAACAGCAGGGGCTTCTGACCCTACCATTGCTTTTTTAAGGTTTAACGTAATTAAAAATGGTAAAGCCAAAATTAAAAAAGTGGATGATAACGGAAATCCAGTGGCTGGGGCTAAATTTGAATTGAAAAATCTAGCGGACGGCTCAAAAAAAACAGCTACTACAAACAAAAATGGGGAATTTGAGTCTGTAGAATATGCAGCAGATACTCAATTAGAAATTCGAGAAATTGAAGCC
The DNA here is from genome assembly GCF_051712125.1 of Enterococcus sp. DIV1444a. Taxonomy (NCBI): domain Bacteria; kingdom Bacillati; phylum Bacillota; class Bacilli; order Lactobacillales; family Enterococcaceae; genus Enterococcus; species Enterococcus sp. DIV1444a. Next base: position 44,288 of record NZ_JBIOOG010000002.1, on the reverse strand, counting down.
CCAATCGGATACCTATTAGATACAAGTGTTAAGAAAGTAACGATTAAAGCGGCACAAACTACTACAGTGAACTTCACAAATCCTAAAATGATCTTGAAAACAACAGCGACAGACAAAGAAGATAGTGACAAAGTGCTTTTCCCAGAAAAGAATGTCACAATTAAAGATAAAGTGAATTACACAAATCTTTATACTGACGGCCGCGAATACGTTGTTAAAGGAAAATTAATGGATAAAGCAACAAACAAACCATTACTAGTAAATGGAAAAGAAGTGACTTCAGAGAAGAAATTCAAACCAACAACTAAAAATGGCTTTGTTGAAGTAAGCTTCACGTTTGACGCGTCAGCTCTTGCTGGTAAAACAGTGGTTGTATTTGAAACACTGTATCAAAATAACAAAGAAATTGTTGTCCATGCGGATATTAACGACGTGCCGCAAACGGTCACCTTTGACAATCCTAAAATTACAACAACTGCAGTCAATGAAGAAAACAATGGAAAAGAATTTGATCCCGAAGAAAAAGTTATTTTAAAAGATACGGTTGCTTATGAAGGCTTACAACCAAACAAATTATACAAATTGAATGGTAAATTGATGGATAAAGCAACAAATAAACCGCTGTTAATCGATGGGGAAGAAGTAATCAGTGAAGCAACATTCAAACCCACAAAGGCTAAAGGAACAATTGATGTTACTTTTGAATTTGACGCACGCGAATTGAAAGGAAAAGAACTAGTTGTTTTTGAATATCTAAGTCGACAACGCAGCGATTCAAAAGAATGGTATGACGTTGTTAAACATACAGATATCAATGACAAAGGCCAAACTGTGAAAGTAAATAATCCTCAAATTCAAACAGAAGCGCATTTTAAGGAAGACGGTTCAAAAGTTTCTGATCCTTTAGCAGAAGTTACTATTGTTGACGTGGTATCTTTCAAAAATTTAATTCCAGAAAATACCTATGAATTAAAAGGTAAATTAATGGATAAAGCAACAAACAAACCATTGTTAATCGATGGGGAAGAAGTGACCGCTAGCAAACGTTTTACACCAACAACGTCTGAAGGTAGCGAAACGATTGAATTTAAAGTAAATGCGAAAGATTTACAAGGAAAAACAGTCGTTGTATTTGAAAATCTGTACAAAAATGACACAGAAATAGCGATTCATGCAGACATTGAAGACGAAGGACAAACCGTTGAATTTACAGAGCCAAAACTAAAAACAACGGCGTTGGACAATGATTCTAACAGCCATTCTGCTGAAGCGTTAAAAGAAGTAACAATCACTGATACTGTTTCTTATTCAGATTTATTAGACGGAAAAGTGTACAACATTTCTGGTGTGGTAATGGATAAGAAAATAAACACTCCACTATTAATCGACGGAAAAGAAGTGCGAAATGAAGTGAATTTCATTGCTCGTGATGGAAAAGCAGAAATCATTGAAGACCAAAACGACGCAACAGATTCTGAACAACCAAGTGACATGGATAAACCAGCACTGAGAGCTGCTGCCGTACAAATTAACCGCGTTTCAGGAACGGTTGAAGTGACATTCACAATGAATGCTGAACAGTTAAAAGGAAAGTCAGTTGTTATTTTTGAAACATTAACACGTGAAAACACTGAAATTGCTGTCCATCACGACATTGACGATGAAAGACAAACTGTTACATTCACTGAACCAAAACTAAAAACAACAGCGATTAACAAAGATTCAGGTGATCACAAAGCGGATGCTTTAGAAAAAGTGACAATCACTGATACTGTTTCTTACACTGATTTAATCGAAGGTAAAACTTATGAATTAGCAGGTGTTTTAATGGATAAGGCGACAAACAAACCATTGTTAGTCAACGGAAAAGAAGTCCGTAACTCATTAAAATTTATCGCATGTAATGGAAAAGCAGAAATTGTCACCACTGAAGCAAAAGTGAAAACTGCAGAAAAACAAAAATCACCATTAGTCACTGGAACAGTGGATCTTTCATTTGAATTAAACGCGAAAGACTTACAAGGAAAAGAAACTGTTGTTTTTGAAACCTTGACACGAAATGAAACTGAAGTCGCAGTTCATGCCGACATTCACGACAAAGACCAAACCATCGAATTTAACAAACCGACATTAAAAACCACGGCTACAATCAACAATGGCAAGCTAGGTGTTTCTGGCGGACAAATGACTATTAATGATAAAGTGAAATACACGAATTTAACACCAGGTAAAACTTACACAGTTAAAGGTAAATTGATGGATAAAACGACGAATAAACCATTTGTCGTTAATGGTAAAGAAGTGCAAGCAGTTAAAACGTTTGTACCAAAAACCGCAAATGGCGAAGTAATTGTTCCATTTACGTTTGATTCTGAAGGAATTACTTCAGAAGTTCATGTGGTTGTTTTTGAAGACCTATATCGTGACAATTTAAAATTAACAACACATGCAGATATTAATGATTTAGCTCAAACAGTTCGTATTGTACCACCAACTAAATTCTTGCCAAAAACGGGCGAACAAAAAGGAATTCTATTTACTATTCTAGGATTCATTTTATTAGCAGGCGCAGCATATCTTGTAACAACAAAAAGAAAACAGAATAACTAACCACAGACAGAAAAGTTCTCTTTTGTGTCTTTTTTTGTGTCAAAAAGTGAACGTCAAAAACAGGAGGAGGTGATACAGTGGATTTATTTTTATATACACCGGAACTAAAGGAATACTTTTTGTTTGATCATACAGGTCGTGCAAGTGAAATCATTATCCCAAAAGGAAAACTGCAAGAGTTAAAAGGAAATAAAATTTTTAATGAAGAGAATCTAAGTGAATACACGCGTATTATTTTAACTTTTGGGAAACAAAAAGTTCCTGTGAAGTTAGAAAAAGGCTCAGGAGAGATTGTAAGAAATCTACCTATAAAAGGCAACAAACAATTAAAAAATCAAGCAGTATTGAAGTTTAAAATTTCAGACGAATCACATTTTTCAATTGCAAAACTAAATTACTTTGCTAAAAAAGAATCAGATTGGAAAGAACGATTTATAGACAGCATTGAGTTTAGTTAAATACAAAATTAGGAGGGAAATCAGTGAGGAAACTAATTACTATTTATTCGACGATTCTTTTACTTTCTACTGCAGCTCCAATCACTGCTTTTGCAGACGGAACGAGCAATGAAACGGAAACAATGGAAACTAGTCAAGTAGTAGACGAAACGAAACCTAGTGAAACGATGGAAGCAACAAGTGAGACACAGCAAACTGAAACGTCGGAAACCTCTGATAGCACTGAAAAGACAGTTGAAACAGCGGAAAGTTCAGAACAATCAACAAGTACAACTGAAACTGTTCCAGACAGTTCCAAAGAACAACCTGTTGCAACCGATGAAACACAACCACCGATAATTGTTCCAGAAACCACGCCTAGTGTTTCAATGGAACAAGAAATCGTTTCAAGTGAAACACCCAATGAAACAGTCGCACAAGAACCAGCTGTAACAATCCCTTACAGCACAGAAACTATTCATTTTGAAAAAGTGAAAAGTACAGAAGAGTTTGTTTTACAGATCGGTGAAACCGCAAGAGACGTCGCAAAAGACAACGATTTGTTCGCAAGTGTCATGATTGCGCAAGCCATTTTAGAAAGTGGTAGTGGTAGCAGTGAATTAAGCCGTGAACCAAATTACAATTTGTTTGGAATTAAGGGCGATTTTAACGGCCAATCTGTTTCGTTTCTGACAGCTGAAGACGACGGAACAGGTCAGCTATATTCTATTCAATCAAACTTTAGAAAATATCCGAGTTATAAAGAATCATTCGAGGACTATGCAAAGCTCTTAAAAGACGGTGTGAGCTGGAACACAGCGATTTACACAGGCACACATAAAAGCGTAGCGAAAACATACGAAAATGCCACACAGGCGTTAACAGGAACGTATGCGACCGATACTCAATACAATCAAAAATTAAACGGTTTGATTGAAACGTACCATTTGACTGAATTTGACCAGGAGAAAACAATTACGCCGAGTGAATCAGATTTTCCTGGTTACAACGGTGTAAATTATGATTCAGGAAATAGCTATGCCTGGGGGAATTGTACGCAATATGTATACAACCGAATCACTCAATTAGGAAAACATATCGATCTAACAATGGGTAATGGCCAAGATTGGGCAGAAACAGGACGTGCGCGTGGCTATGAAGTCACAAGAACACCAAAAGCCGGCACAGCTGTTTCATTTCCTGCAGCTGTTTTAGGCGCAGACAGCACTTATGGTCATGTGGCATTTGTGGAGAAAGTGAACAAGGACGGTAGTATCTTAATTTCAGAAATGAACGTAAAAGGTTTAAACGTGGTTTCTACACGAACAATTTCAGCTGAAAATACAAGCATGTTGTCATATGTACAACCTAAATAAGGGAAGGAAATATTTCATGAAGACAGTAATGTTTTACATTTTAGCACCTATGATATTGCCTTTTTTTCTTTTAGGCTCACTAGGGGTTGAAATTATCTTTAAATTACAATTATTTAGATACAAATATCTAATATGAGACCCTGAAAGGAGGTGAAATGAATGGCTACAGAAGAGGAGACACTTTACGATTTGCTATGTGCAATATTAGCGAACACATTTGAAGATATCAATCGTTACAAAAATTTTGAAATGAGTATTGTACCAAAGGAATTGAAATCTAAACAAAGTCAATATTTACCCAATTTTCGTAAAATCGAATTATTTACACTAACTCAGCCACCTGAAGCGACGATATTAACTATTTTAAGGGAACTTGCTCGTCATGTGACGTTTATGGACGAAGGTGAGTTAAAAAGTAATGATGTGTTTTACGAAAGATTCTATTTGCTACTTACAACAGCAATGTCAATGGATTTACTGTCTGAAGACACACTAATAATATACGCAATCAAAGAGTATGATCAATTGATTGAACAGTTTGGAGAAGTTTCTACATGGAATCTATCAAATAAATTAGTAAACAATTCCTTTACGGTCCATGTCACGAATAGTTATGAAGCACGTGTAGTTTTAAAACAACGAATGTATCGTTGGTTTACATTGGCGAAAGCTTGGGAAAAAGAATTTACAACAAAAAAAGAAGCTGACGAAGAAGCCAATTATTTAACTAAACAATTTCCTAGTATCGATGTCCAAGTTTTACGACCTATAGAGGCGCTTTTCTGTTTGCATTATTATATTGGCGTTGTTGGTGGATTTGATTGTAAACAACAACTTTATCAAGCTGGGTATATCTGGCAAGGATATGGTCGGAAAAAAGAATGGGTTAAGAAGGTCCCAGTTGGGGCTTATAACGAAGAAATGGAATTCTTACATGAATTGCGGCTTGTTGGGAAACGATTTACACCAACATTTCCTAAACAAATGAATACAGCCAAAAGAAAACAAGCAAACCAATTAAAACGTAACAAAAAGAAAATTGTTAGCTATTAGGAGGAACTTATGAAAATTACACAAACTGAACTGAATAATCGCAAAAAATTAGCAAAAGCCATTATGGAGGCTAAAAACGAAGATCATGACACGTGGTTGGGAGAGCATTATCAACAATATATATCAGCAAATCAAGCAACATTAACCAAAGCGTTACTGTTAATGTCAAAGCGTTCACAACCAGAAAAACAAAATAATAATTCTACACAACAGCATACAAAAGGAGGTCAGGCATAATGGATCGTATTCAAACAATCTTAATCTTTTTAATCGGTGGAATATCCACTTTAACTGGTTCTTGGGCTACTCTACAGTTGTTACAAGCTGCTTGGAACATGATGCGCAAAAATCAACGAAAAGTGGAAGAAGCAAAAGAACATATTGAACACATTGTAATTGGGATTGTAATTGCAGTTGCTGGTGCAGCAATTGTGAATTGGTTAATGTCTGCGTAATGGAGGAAAGAGTATGTATGTTCAAATAACCGGAGGGAGGAGGGTGAAAAAGCTTCTTCCTCCATCAAGAAAAAAGCTAAGCTTAATAGAAACGAATATACTTTTACAGAGGCTTGAAACCTTTGCTGAAGATACAGGAATAAAAGATACGATACGTATTAAGCTTGTAAAAGATAAAGACGTACTTTTTCGCGACGATTGTGTAATAGGAGAAGGGATTTCACGAAACCTTCTTCTCGTTGTTCAGCATACGTTTACTACTCTTTATGGGAATACAAATTCTACAGAATGTATGGAATTGATCACAGCTATTCAGCAAGAACTAGAGAATCCAAAAGTGACAGAGCCAGCAAATGATTTAAACAAAAAGAAACAGAAAAAAGAGAAAAAATCCACGAATATTCACCGAGAACGTCGTCACTTTTCCGGTGGAACTTTAAAGAAAAGAAGCATTTTCTTCATACTAATGGGGGTGCTTCTTTTTTCTTTGATTGGTGGTAGTTTATTTTTTGTTAATTCTTACTCAAAAAAAGAGCAAGCCCCTTCTAAACCAACGTATGAACAATTGTTGGAAGAAGGGAAGTACTCAGAAGCAGCAGTGGCATTTCCCGATAATCGTGAGGCTATCGAGCAGTATCTTGTAGAGAAACAAGAATTTCAAGAATTAAAATCGTTCAATGAAAAATTCCCAACGAATGAAGGAACGTTTGATCTAGCATTCTATCAAAAAGAATGGAAGAAAGTTGTTCAAACTGAAGGGACAGAATTGAATGCTGATCGAAAAGTAATGCTTGCTTATGCGTACATTCAGTTAGACCAGTTAGAAGAAGCGGAAATATTAAACAAAACGTTAAAAAGTAAACAACTGACAACTGAGTTGAACAAGGCATGGATAAGAAAAGCAATTCGAATGATCAGAAAAGAAGAGTTTTCAGAAGCGGAAAAAATCAACAAAAATCTAAAAAATAATCAATTAGGTGAATTAATTGAAACGGGAAAAACGTGTCAGGAAATGGTCCATTTCTATCGAGAAAAAAAAGATACGAAGAATGAGACTCTTTGGAAAAATCGTTTATCTCAACTAGGAGAGGAGTTTTACAATGAAAACGAATAACCCAAATAATTCTTTTTTTGACAAAGACTTGTTGAAAAATAAGAAAGTTATGGGAATAGCGGCCGCAATTTTAGTTTGTACAGGAACAGTGGGCTATGCTGCGTATCAATCGTTCACACCAGCAAAACCACAAGCTGCAGAAAAAGTAGCCCCTAAAAAGGAGAAGGAAAGTTCGTCATGGATTATTCCGGAAGATAACAGGAAAAAGAGTAAAAAAGAGCAAACAAAAAAAGAAGATACGGACGTATCTAAAAATGTTTTTGATCGTTTTGGTCTATCAGAAACAGAAAAAATGGATACAAATAAACAAGATAGTGTCCAATCGTTACAACCAAAAGAACTATTAGCAGTAGCACAAACAATTAAGGAACAGGACAAAGAACAACAGCCAACCATAGTTGATCAAATTGTTAAAAATCCTGCAATTGTGATTCCCGATAAAGTTCCGGAGAAACCAATTGTACCAAGTAAGCCTAAGGAAGAAGAAACAAATCCGTCTAAACCGGACGATAATAAGCCAGTTAACCCAGATCCTCAACCACCAGTTGTAGTTGTAGATTACGGCGTTTTAGAACTTTTGATTGCAAATGCTGAAGGCTTACCAGCAGAAGCGTATTTATCAAAATCTTATGAAGCTATGCAAGCCCAATTAACCCAGGCTAAAGTTATGTTAGCAGAAAGAAATGCAACACAATCGCAAGTAAATGCTCAAGTACAAGCGTTACAAAATACGATTAATCAATTAGTTTTGCGAGGAAACATGACTGAACTAGAGAATTTGATAGAACAGGTTAAAAATATTAATCGGGAACTTTATACAACTGATAGTGCTAGACAACTAGATCAAGCAAATGATTCTGCTAAAGAGCTAGTTCAACAAGGGGAAGCAACCCAGGAAACAATTGATTCTGTTCTCAAAGAATTAAACCAAGCGATTATGCAGCTAGTCGCACGCGGAGATAAGGAAGTGCTACGGAATGTTATAATTCAAGCGAAAAGTATCGATCGTGAGATATACACTGCAGAAAGTCTTCAGGTTTTAGACGAAGCAGTAGGACAGGCACAGCATTTGCTTACCCTAATCGATGCAACCCAGGAACAAGTCAATGAAATGGTCCAATTAGTACAAACTGCTTTAGACAGCCTTCAGAAAGTTGGCGAACCAGATTTGAGTCTGATTGAATTAAATCGTTTAATCGCTGAATACGAAACACTAGATTTATCTGGATATACTGAACAAACAGTTGCTCATTTTATGGATGAACTTAATAAAGCTAAAGCTTTAGTCTCTAATGGAAATGTAACTGAAGAAGAGGTGAAAGCACAGATTACAGCCTTAAAACAAGCAAAAGAAGGTTTAGAAATCAAAGTGGATAAAACCTCATTAACACAATTAGTATCTGAAGTAATGCAATTGGAAGCTGATTTATACACTACAAGTAGCTGGGAAGTCCTTCAGACTGCTTTAGGAGAAGCAAACCAAGTATTATCAGACACTCAAGCAACACAACAAAACGTTGATACCGCATTTAATAACCTACAATTGGCTAAAGATTCATTAATCAAAGTATAAATAAAACGTGTGAAAAGAAGCAAGGTACTCTTACCTGCTTCTTTTTTTAGAATGAAGGAGGAGAACAATGAATAAACAAAGTATTGTACGTATTACCTCGGTTGAGCCTAATCGGCTCCATGCAAAAGATATCGATACAAAAGAGTTGCTAGTGACAGAAGTAGACGAAGTCGTTGCTGAAGACTTTCAACGTATTTTTCGTGAAAAAAGTCTACAAGGTGAAGGGGTGTTTATGACCAGAGAGGAGTTTTTCAATGGCTAAGTATCAAAAACGGACAAAAGAAGAAATTGAACAAGAAGTCAAAATGATGACGGACCAAACACTTACGTTTGTAAAAAAACACATGAATACCTTAGAAGACAAATTGGAATTTTTCCAATTCATGGATCGGTTTCATGAATATTCCTTTCGAAATCAAGTACTGATACAAACGCAATTTGAGGGGGCAAAAGCAGTTGGTAGTTTTGCTTTTTTTAAGAAAATGGGCTTTTCGGTAAAAAAAGGCGAAAAAGGCATTCGAATATTAAAACCAAATGTTTTTGAATACATTAATGCCGATGGAAAGCGAATTCCTGTAAACAAAGCAACGAAAGAGCAGCAAGAAAAACTGAAGACTGGAGAGCTAAAAAAACACAGTATACAAACCTTCTCTCCTACAACGGTCTTTGATATTACACAAACGAATGCAAAACCAGAGGATTATCCCAAATTGTTTCCTAATAAACGATTTGAATTTACTATGAGCAATGCAACCAACCTATCAAGTCTTAAAAGTGCATTGACAAAAGTATCTACAAATATGGGTGTACCAGTCCATACTCCTGCTAGTTCTATTTTTGGTATCCGAGAACTTGGGGCAGCTAAGGGGCTTTTTGCTGTAGGGAAAGACGGCCATAAAGAAATCGTGCTAAATCCGAGAAATACACCTAGTGAGGAAGTCGCGACGTTGATTCATGAATTGGCACATGCTCAATTACATGACACAACAAGAGTACAGGAAGCTGGAAGTTACTGGTCTACAAAAGATGTAACTGAGTTGCAAGTAAGTATTAAAGAGCTTCAAGCAGAAATGGTCTCTTACGTTGTTTCAAGTCATTATGGTATTGACACAAAAGAACATGCCATTCCTTACATTGCTGCATGGACGAATAATGGCCAAGAATTTTATGGGGAAACGCCAGAAGAACAAGTCGCGATTATGGGAGGTATTCAAAAAACGTGTAAAGGCTTTATTCAACAATTAGATCAATATTATGAAAAAGAACAAAGTGCTACAAAAGAAAATAAGCAATCGCAAGAAGTAGTAACAATAAGGAAAACAAAAAGTACTTCTAATGCGAAAAATGTTGTAAAAGGATTCAGTCGTTAGTGAGGGATTAACTGTGAATAAAAAGTATAAACAATGGAAAAAGATTCTTGCACACCCGGCTGTGATTACATTAGTAGCGATAGTTTCTTTTATCGTTCTTTTACTGTTGTTGAACCTGGTATCAAAAGTGCTGTTTGTTTTATTGCAAACTTTAGTTAGCTTAAAACATCAGGGAGCTTCTAGTGATCCAGTTTTGTTAAAGGAATTACCGAAAAAGATATTGAGCTACGTACAAAGCACTTCGCCGTTTCAGTTTGCTCCAGTACTTGGAGAAGTTTCATTTATCTCTACTCTCTTGGTTATTTTGGTGTGGTTGTTATTCATGCCGAAAAAATTGTATCAAATGCGTATTGCGTTTAGGGATATAAATAAAGGAACAAAAGGAGTAGCGCGGTGGACAACTTTTAAAGAAATGATCCAACAATATCCTATTGTTGCTTTAGACCATAAAGAATACGAAGGCGAAAGTGGCGTTCCTGTGCTACATTTCAATTTAAATCCTTTTCGATACTTTTTTTGGAAAATAAAAGGGTTCAATCTTCCCTATTGCAAGAATGGCTATGTGTTCATTGATCGAAATAAAACAAATGCTTGGATAGACGCAGGAACACAGTCAGGTAAAACTGAAATGTGGAGTTATCCAACATTAGATTTGATTATGCGTGCAGGAATCAAAGACTCTGTAATAGTGACTGACTTAAAAGGAAATATGATAAAAAACACTAAAGAAGAATTCGAGAAATTTGGTTTTGATGTGTTCTGTTTGAATTTAGTTCAGCCTTCATATTCTATTGGATATAATCCATTAGAGTTAATAAAGAATGCTTATTGGGAAGGCGATTATGATTCTGCCCAGTTGCTATGTAATACATTTTCGTATTCTATTTTCCATAACGATAAATCAAATGCTGACCCAATGTGGGAAGAAGCATCAATAGCGTTAGTGAATGCTTTGATTTTAGCTGTTTGCTTTATCTGTAAGGAAAATAACACACCAGAAAAAGTCACTATGTATACAGTTGCTGTTATGTTAAGTGAGCTTGGCCAAGATCCTGACGAAAATGGATTGACTTCATTAGACGCATTCTTTAGCGATCTTGAGCCAACGAATCCTGCAAAATTACAGTTTGCGACAATTAAGTTCTCACAAGGGATTACTCGTTCAGGGATTTATACTGGAACAATGGCGAAGTTGAAAAGCTTTACCTTTGATAGCATTGGTCGATTAACAGCAACAAGTGATTTTGATTTTGAAAATTTAGTTTTTGGTGATAAACCAGTTGCTTTGTTTATTGTTTATCCAGACTATGACGATTCTAACTATGCGCTGATTTCAACCTTTATTTCTCAAGCTGGTTATGTATTAGCTAAAAGTGCGACCATGTCAAAAGAGTCTACCCTACCACGTAAAGTTAAACATTTATTTGAAGAAGCGGCGAATATTCCACCGATTCATGGGTTAGGTAGACATATGAACGTCGGTTTGGAGAGAGGAATGGTTTATTATCTGATCACACAATCGGTTGTGCAATTAGAGGATCGTTATGGAGATAAAGCTGCGCGTACGTTAATCAATGCTTGTGGGAATAAATATTACATTATGGGAGACGGCGAAGACGATGCCAAGTACTTCTGTAATATGTTAGGAACAACAACCGTTATAGCAGCTAGTCGTCACGGGGATCCACTAAGTATGGATAAAAGTTATGGTGAATCAGAAGACGGCCGGGAGCTGCTAAAAGAAGAAGAGCTACGCATGTTAAAACCTGGGGAATGGGTTGTTTATCGTACCAAAATGCGTAGGGATTTAAAAGGAAATGGTGTTAATCCACGGCCGATTTTAGCAAGTGAAGCAGAAGGTACTAAAATGTTACACCGTTACGAGTATCTAATGCCTCGTTTTGATCACCCAATGACGTTTGAAGAGCTACACCAAAACACGAGCGAACATGCTGAATTGCATATGAAAGATTTAATTATCAATTTTAAGATTGATACTGTTGACTTAGAGGACACTGGTGAATACACGAAGGACCCTCAAGAACTTCAAGAAACTAGGGAGGTGGACGATATGGATTTGTATCCAGAAGTATTAAGTGATGAAAAAATGAGCCCAGAAGAGGTATCAACACTGTTAGAAAGTATTGAAGAAGTACATGAAAATTTAACATTACTAACGGATTATTTCAGTGAAGATCAGTTGGCTCTTATGCGCTCGATTGTACAACGCTCTGTTGACGAAGATCAGTATGACTATTTCGCTTCATTACAGCATGTAGAATTAGTTGAAAATTGGTTGGAAAACTTCCAAATACCAGAAGTACAAGAGTTATTTTATGGTGTGCTGAAGGGATAGGAGGGCTATATTAAATGTCAAATGAGGAAATTATTGCTCGACTGCTTGAGTTTAATCCATTATTAAAAGTCGCAGACTTTTGGACCAATGCGTTGAGAGGGATAGGATACTCAATTTTGTTAGGCCTAAAGGGATTTGTAGACTCCTTAGGTGATGGCGTAAGTCAAATGTACAAAGTGATGAATTTTTGGGAAAGTCCTAAAATCCAAAGTTTTATCGAACCTTATCGACCTATCGTTATATCTCTTATGACATTGGCAATGCTGTGGATCGCCTTTCGATTAATGGGTGATCCTAAAAAAGACAAACAAAAAATTGTAAATAACGTGTTATTTGCTATTTTATTATTTGTTGGGTTGCCTTTTTTCATGACACAAGCTGGACAACTTGTAACTGCAGGTAGAGAGAACTTACAGAGTCCGTCTGAAGCAACGACTCAAATATTTCAGAATAACATTACAGATCTTTATGCGATCGACAAACAAGAATGGAGATACCCGGATAATGATTTGGGCGTTAACGACATAAAAACAGTGAACAATTTACGTTTGTTAGACATAAAAGAAGCTGTTGATACTGGTGGAGTATTTTTTGACGATTCGCCACTGTCTAAACAAGGAAAAGAAACGTTGAGTAAAAAGGTTATTGAAGTCAATGGCGAACCCCAACTAGCAAAAATGAAAGGTATGTTTAAATTTGACGAGGCGTATTACCGTTATACCTGGCACCCTTGGTATATTCTTTTAGAATTATTGGCCTATGGATTGGTACTAATCTTTACTATTTTCAAAACAGCGAAGATCAGTTATGAAATAGGCGCAATGAAAATTCTTAGTTACGGTTTAGTTTTGACTGATTTAGATAGTGGCCAACGAAACAAGACACTGTTCCTAAAGATACGAGATTCGTTTATTGTCTTGTATTTGCTGTCGTTGCTGTTAAACCTATTTACTATCTATATGTCTGCAGTTAGAGAATTATCGTTGGATAAACCATGGGATATGATTGCTATTTTGGCTGGAGCTATGGCTGCAATTGACGGTCCAAATATAGTAGAGCAGTTGTTTGGAATCGATGCAGGATTAAGTTCTGTAGGAAGAAGCTTAATTGGTTTAAGTCAAAGTGGAATGGCATTGTCTAGCGCTGGAAGAGCTACTGCAGCAAGTGTCAACAAGTTGGGCCATATGGCAAAATCAGTTGGCGGAAAAGCTGTACGTGGGGCTACAAATACAGGTTCAGCAATTGGTGGTTTATTAAGTGGATTTAAGGGGAATGTTTCACCTAATACTGAAGGAGGATCTTTAAGTAACTTTAAAAATGAAGGTTCTTCCGGTGGTAACGAAACGTCTACCAACTCAAATAATAATCCAGAAAAAGGACTCGGTAAAAATGGTTCTCAAGTGAATGAAGATAACGGGAATTCTAATAATACGGGAGAAGGACCTTCAGATAATGGGCGCCCAACTCCTCCAACAATTAATGATCCAAAAGAAGCAGCAAAAGTTTTAGATAAAATAAATGGGAATAACAAAGAAGAGTCGCCTTCACACCTTGGGTTAGGTAAAAACTCAGAAACTCAAAACAGGAAAGCGAAGGTACCAGCACCTTCTAATGTATTTTCTAAAAAAGGTGTTCAAAATCAAGCGTCTAAAGCACCAGGTGCGTTGGCTGCTTATCAAGCTGGTAAAGGCGAAAAAGAAAATAGTTTTACAGGGGTTAAAGCTAATCCAATGTCGTTACCAAGTGAAGTGAAAGAAGCACGTTCACAACTAGAAAAAGATTTATCTGTACCTATGTCAACTGACACACTTAACGATGCTTTGGTGGATAAATATATAGGTGCGCGTCAGGATCTATCGAAAACAAAATTAGTACGTGGCGGTGCTCGTAGCTTTGAATTAGGAAAAAATACAGGGAAAAAATGGAGAGATAAGCCATGAGACGACAAATAGCAGTGCCTAAACGATTAATTGAAAAAGAAAAATACAATCAAAAATTAAGCATGAAAGACGTGATTATCTGCGTCCTTTCAATTCCTTTAGGTTACTTAATTTCTACTTTTTTTGTAGGGATTTTCCAGGGGATATTTTTAGTGATATTTCCACTAACCGTTTATTTTTTAATTAGTCCGTCTGAAGTATATGAAAAAAAGAATTTTCAGGTGATATTCCGTGCGTTTTATAAAACGCGCGGAGTTTATCACCCAATTCATGCACCAAAGGAGGAGAATAGTGATGGGAATTGATGCGATTGCTGAACGAAAAAAGAAACAAAGTAGAGAATCCAAAAAGAATCAGAAAAAAATCCTAGAAATTACCAAAATCTACCCAGTTGCAGGGATAACACCTGAAGGATATATAAAGTTAAGAAATAGTTATCGCGAAATTTACGCAGAAATTACTGTCCCTAAGAAGTATGATTTAGACTATTTAACTTATGAAGAATTGGATGTAATTGAAGCAAACTCTTGGAAGTTCATGCGAGAGTACAAATCTCCAGTGAAAGAAGTTTATATGAATTTTCCAGAAAAGAACAAATTACAGCAAACTTATTACAAAAAAATGATTGATCACACGACAAATCCCGTTCATTTACGATTACTCCAAAATGAGTTAGAAAAGCTGAAATGGCTTGAGAAAGAAGTTATGCGGTTTACTTCGTTTTCTTGGTTTTTTGGTAATACGGTGAAAGAACTGGAAAATAACTTGAAAAAAGCGGCCATTCACAAGGTATACTCATTTGAACCTATATCAGAACAAGACAAAGTCTTGGTATTGCAGCTAATGAATAATACAGGAGGGATTCGACTTGTGGAAGAAGAATAAACGTAAAAAACAAGTATCAGAACATACCCAACAAAGTAGAAGAGATTTACAATTTATCTATGATACACAACCTAAAGGGGGAGTATCAACAGCCCATGAATACTTTATACGGATGGGTGATAGTTATAATACCTGTATTCACGTAATTGATCGTCCTACAATTTTTACAGATAATTGGGTGAAACAATTAGTCTCACCGAATACAATTTTAATTGTAGATTACTATACACCAGAAGAAAGGAATTACAAGCAGGAAATTGCTGATTCGATTAGTGAAATATCTTCTCAAAAAAGACGAGCACAAACGACAGCTGAGTATGACGAGTTGGCAGCTGAAGAACAAATCTCTCGTGAATGGTCTTTGTCTTTGAGTCAAACAGGGGAACAAATGAAGCAAGTTCATTTGCGTATTTTTGTTTATGATGCAACGGAAGAAGGACTGGAAAAACGAGTCAACGATATACTACAAACCATTGGAAGTGAAGGATACACTGGAACTGTTTTTATGGATGAAAATGACGATGAATACCGTTCAATGTTCTTACCTATTAACGAACAAGAACGTTTATCCAATGCACGACAAAGTTTACCGTTACCTGGAGAGGTAATGGGACTAGGTTTTTCTCATAATCAAACAGCATTAAACGATCGACGTGGTCGCTATTATGGAACGACTTTTACAGGAGGAACAGTTTATATTGATTTTTTTGAAAAAACCGGTAAAAGAACGTATTATAATGCCTTTCTTTCAGGAGATATGGGTGCAGGTAAATCTACCACGTTAAAAGCAATGTTATTTGATCGTGCAATGCGTGGAGATTTAATTCGGATATTTGGAACCACTAAGGAAGCAAATTCTCTAGTACGTGCGTTTAACGGTACTGTAGTAAATCTGGATGGAACTGATGGAATGATAAATATGTACCAGGTGTTTCCAACAGCTATTCGAGAAGACGGCACAGTGGATGAACAAAGTTCCTTTCAGCAACATATCTCTAAAGCAGGTATTAAGTATCGAATGATTGATAAAGAGGCTGGATCAGATACGATAAAATTGTATACGAATACGCTGCACGATTTTTATGAATCACTTGGTTTCACAGGTGAAAATCAAAAGGGCCCAATTACAGGACTTCCGGTTGAAGATTACCCTATTTTAAGTGATGTAATCACCTATTTTGAACAGAGAAAAGAACAAGAGCGCGAACCTGATTATAAAACGTTGTACTCAAGCATTTTGTTATCTTTAACCCAGTTAAGAAAACAGTATGGAAATATGTTTAATGGTCCAACAACATTCAAAGATCTAGGGGACGTCCAAGTAGTTTGTTACAACACGAATACTTTGTTACAACTTTCAGAAGATATTCAAGATTTACAGATGTATAACGCTATTGATCAAACCAACGAGGCGTGTATGCGACAAGGAATGAAAGAATTTGATCTGTATAATGAACGAATTAAAACAATGGATTCAGAAGAAGCATTGGATTTGGCACGACATTTTGTAATTGCAGTAGACGAATGTCATAACTGGATAAATACAACGAAATCTTATGTAACGAAGTTCTTTATGACAATGATGTCTGAAGCCCGAAAACTGTTTGGTGGTATCTGGTTAGCAACACAACGGCTTGAGAGAATGTTTCCAAAAATGGATCAAATTTCAGATAAAGAAATGGCCAAAGCAGCCAATGATATTTCTCAATTATATGGTTTGTGTCAATACCGTTTTCTTTTAAAACACAGCAAAGTATCATTGGCCATTATCCGGCAGTTGTTTGGAGATAGTATTACTGAGACGCAATATGATTTGATTCCTCAATTTGAAAGAGGACAAGGATTGTTGTGCATCGATGGGGCAGAAAATTTGTTAATGAGTATTGAAGTTACAAAAGAAGAATTGAATATTTTTGGAGGTGGTGCGTAATGAAAAAGCCTAAAGGATTTTGGCTTTTAACTGCGGGCCTTTTTGGTGCGTTTTTCATTTTTGGGCTTGCAATAAATCTATGGCCAACAGATAAGAAAGACGTCGAGAAGGAAGAGTATATTCTTTCTTCAACTACAGACGTTTCTTCGGAATCAGAAGAAACAACGTCTTTCTCAACTGTGATGTCTAAGACGAAAAACTCAGTCAATAAAGAACAACCTTCACGGAATTCTATTGATAAAGCAAATTGGAATGAGGCTAACCTTGATTCGATTACTAAATTAGAAGCGATAGGCACACAATTTATTGTTTCTTTAATGGATCCTGATGTGAAAAAAGATTCTTCAATTAAAACAATTGTGAATGATTCTGTTTACAAGAAATTAGTTGGGGGACAGTACCCTTCGTTTCAATTAGTGCAAAACATTGAGAAAGAAGAGGTAATTCATTATGGCTCCAAGGAGCAGTTAATTTATTCATTTATGGGTGTAGATAAGCATAACCGCGGACTGTCAATGACCTGTAAAATTCTTTTTGAGCAAACTGAAAAAGAATGGAAAATAGAGGAGGTCTCTTTTCAAGAAAAGGAGTAGCGTAAATGGTTAAGAAGCTATTGAAACATAAGGTATTATGTTGGCTCATACCAGGAGGATTCTTCACCATACTATCAACTCTTTTTATAACGATACTCGTAACCATAGGTGCTTTTCTTATTGTACAAGCTGATGGTTCAAACGGCTCGAATGGATCAGTTGAAGGTGTGGTTGGAAATCAAAATTTGAGTCAAGAAGTACTGTCGAAAAAGTCAATTGTAGAAAAATATGCGCGTGAAGAAAAGATCCCAGAAGAGGTGCCGGTCCTATTAGCCATTATGATGGTTGAGTCAGGTGGAAAAGAGCCGGACCCGATGCAAAGTAGTGAATCAGCTGGGTTGTCACAGTTTACTTTATCCGATTCTGAATCGTCAATTCGTCAAGGGGTTAAGCACTACAAAAAATGTTTGGAAGAGGCACGAGCCTTAGGAAATGATCGTTGGACAGCTGTCCAATCGTATAATTTTGGACGTAACTATAACGTGTATGTTGCGCAAAATGGGAAAGTACATTCAACGAAATTAGCGGATCAATATTCATTAAAAGTGGTCGCACCGTCGTTAGGAAATACCACTGGTCAACGGTATAAATATAACGATCCTATTGCTGTTTTATACAATGGCGGTTGGCTCTATTTAAACGGTGGTAACTTCTTTTATTGTGACAAAGTAAAACAGTATATTACTACAGAACAACAAGAAGGTTCCACTGGATCAATTAATTCACTAGATGGTGTTTTAGGTCAAACTATTAATGGCGGCGAGTGTTACGGATTAACAGCTTATTATGTCACTATGCTGGGTGGACCTCAACTGATGGGATCTAATAAATGGTATGCCTCACAGATAGGAACAGACTATGATTGGGCGTCTTATGGTTGGGAAGTAATTATGAATCCTTCTTATGGCGATGTTCGCGCAGGAGATGTAATAAATTTTGCACCTGGTGGCTATGCAATTACAGAATATGGACACACTGGAATCGTAGCGAGTGTTGATGGCAATGGTCAACTCACTATATATGAACAGAACGGTGAAAAAGGACGCATAGCAGTAAAATACACCCGCCAATGGGGGAAAGAATATCCAATTACAACTAGTCTTGTGAGAAAAAAATAAGTCGCGGAAGGAGGGAGAAAATGATTCCTGAATTGTCATTAAAAGACGGTCGAGTAAAAAAGTATAAACGGATAGGATACGTTCTTTTAACAGTCGTTCTCTTCATGTTAGGCAGTCTATTTTTTTACAAAGGGAGCGAAAAAGACAAAGGGGTAAGAGTAGGAGAAGCTGTTGAGCAAGGACAGAATACTATTCAAATCGTTAACATGAATTACTATGAAGATCGAGAACTTTTACAGTTAGGTGTTTACTTTCAAACAAATAAAATTGATCCTTTAGATCCTATTCAACCTGTAGCACGAAAAACAAAAAATACATTTAATTCCTTGGATCTAGAAGTAGAAAAAATCACGGATGATTACTATCAAATTTTTGTTAAGTCTGTTAAAAAAAATTGGGATCATATCTATATTGCACTCTACACAAAGAGTGAGGTGAAGAGCCTTATCAGTTCCACAGAACTCTTTCCTGTAGCAGAAAAATATACGCATTCAGAGACAAAGTTTGAACCGAAATCCAAGCAAGAATATTTAAAAATTCTCTATAAATTTTTAGAAGAAGAAGCCAGAAAAAAAGTGAAACAATCAGAAAAAACTATTCAAAATACAAAAGAAGATATCAAAGTTTTGGAAGAGTCAATCAATGAAATAAAAGAGAGCCTTTCATTAAAAACAAGCGAGCAACGCACTTCGGATGAAACGAAAATATCACAGAATCAGACCAAGATAAATACCTTGACTCAGTCAATAGAAGAAGAACAAAAACGAGTCAAAGAACAGAAGGAAATGATTAAACAATACCAAAAATTGACTGAAAAAACGGGGGAAAAGTAACGGGAAAACGAACGGCTACAGGTTATTTCTAGTCGGCTAGCCGTTAATAAGTATTGTTTAGTCGGCTGTTCAAGGTCGGCTAAAGATGTATTTTAGCCGATTTTTGTCAAAAATCTGTTATCACCTCAAACCCAAACCGCACTGCGGTTTATATCATATTTGATATCAGGGTTGCCTTATGCTCTTACAAGATAGTTGAGGCCTTGTGCCAAGCCCTCAACTATCTTGTAACGCGATGGAGATAAGCTCCGCTTATTCCATCGTACGATACTTCAAATTTTTATAGAAAGGACTGTCGCTATGCCAGATATTTTATTACGTAAACTCTCCCAAAAAACAGTGGCGGGTCTTGATGATTTAGCCAAACAAAAAACGAAAAGCCGCGAAGCTTACGCAAAGTCTGTTTTAGCTTCTCACGTGGCCAGTGTCGAGTTCACTGGTGAACGTCTGGAGTGGGAGGCGCTTATCAAAAACCACGAGCTAGTTTTGTCCGAAGCCTTGAAGGTGATTAAGGAACAACAAAAAATTATTGAACGCTTTTTACAAGACTATGGGGAGGTGTCCTAATGGAAGAACGTGTCAGGTTTGAAGCAAAGTTTGTCCCAGGAAAGCATGATGTTGCAATGAAGTATTTTGCCAAGCAGCTTGAAGAAAAAAAAGGGAAGACAAAGGCAGATATCTTGCAAGACTTATGTGTGGAACTAAACGAGCTGCGCAATGAGTTAGACTCGATGCAGTTTCTGCGTGAATCTATTATTGCAGATATAAAAAAAGAGCTAGACCCTATCCGTATACGTACGGGATACGTTGACAAAAATGTTAGGGTACTGATGGATATTGAGAATGGTCGGTTAATCAAAGAAGGAATCTCGTCTCTAGGTGGAATGAATGACTTAGTAGCCAAGCCAATGAAACAATCGATTCAACGGGTAACGGACGAGATAGCAGCCTATCGCATGAAAAAAGTGGAGCGTGAACAAAAGAATACCAATATAAATCCAGGTGGTCATGAATGAGTGAAGCGAAGAAACGTCCCGGTGTTGTCTTTGCTTTTAAATATGTCACAGGTAACGCAAAAGTGTTTAAAGAATATGTTGATTATTTAGACCGGGAAGAAGCAATCCGCACAGCACACTATGACCAGTTCAATGCAGCGACCCAAGACAAAGATGGTTACCTAGAATACATGGAAAACCCAGAAAAGAGTGAAGGGATTTTTACAGCACACAAGGATGAATTATCACGGACGGAACGACGTGCTATGAAGGAAGTTTTTCAGCTGGCCCAGGAACAAGATTCGGTCATGTGGCAAGGCGTGATTTCATTTGATAACGCGTGGCTTGCTCGTTACGGATTTTGGGATCCAAAAACAAAACACCTCGATGCGGAAGCGTTAAGAAAAGCCGTTCGATATACGTTAGAAGAAACGCTAGTAGAAGAGCAATTAGCAGAGTCGGCAAAGTGGGCTGCTTCTATTCATTACAATACGGATAATATCCACGTTCACTTTGCGATTGTCGAACCAGAACCGACTCGGCCCTATGGGACATTCCTTAATCGAAAAACAGGAGAGTCCTATCAAGCGCGTAAGGGAAGTTGGAAGAAGAAGTCACTCGATCATGTTCGTAGCCGAATGGTGAGTTCTATGTTAAATAGGGATCAGTCATTAGAAAAAATATCAACGCTTATTCGTAAGGAAATTACTAGTCCTGGTTATTCGTGGAATGTAGCGTTGCGGGAGGATCCCTACAGAAATTTGTATACAAAAATTTATGATCGTTTGCCAAATGATAAACGGTTGTGGAAGTACAACAACAATGCGTTAAAAGAGGTTCGTCCATTTATTGATCAATACATTGAAACATATTTATCTGAGTTTCAACCCTACTTGATTTCTCAGTTGGATCAACAGTTAAAAGAAGAAATGGATATACGAGAACGGGCATATGGGACAGGTGATATTGAGTACAAACGTATACTTGATTATCGGCGGAATAAGTATCATGAGTTATATACACGACTAGGTAATTCTTTGTTACGTGATATGAAGGAACAGGATAAAGAACGCAGACAAAAATCTCCTCTTTCTTTTGTAAGAAACCAGGAGGAGTGGAGGAAAACAACGGCTCAAAAACCGCTAGTAAGTCAAAAACAACTGAATAAAATAAAGCGTGGTTTAGATAAGCAATTAGAACATGCCAAAAACCAACGTGTTTACCAGCAAGTGATCCGTGAACAAGAACAAGAAAATAGCAGATAAAGAAAAAGACAGAACGAATAGATCTGTCTTTTTTTTGTCGTTAGGTGGGAAGGAAAAAAATAAATGTTATCAATAAAAAACTGAAGGAGGCGTTTATAAATGCCGGAAAAAAAAGGAAAGTCTAATTCGCAGCCCCAGGAAAAAGTGTCTGAAGATCGTTCTCGTTCCAACGAGAATGAGAACAGGGCTAAGTCGTTTAATGAATTAAAGGCTAAAGCAAAACAGGTGTCTATTGTGGACTTTGCTCGTGCGCAAGGTTTAGATATTATCGACTTAGGAAACAAGTGGGCAACGGATGCAGAACATGATAGTCTACGAATTAATAAATTTACCAATCGCTGGTGGCAAAACTCAGTAATTAATGCGGATGGAAAGACAAGTGGCGGTGATACAATTGCATTTGCACAAGAGTATTTGAAACTAGGCACGTTCAAAGAATGTGTTGCAATACTCACGAATACAGAGTTTCCAAAAGCAGAAATAAAAATAGAAAAAAAGGAACCTTTTCGCTACTATTTCAAGCATGCAGCTTCTACAGAAAAAGTCGAAAATTATTTAATCAATAAACGAGGGTTGGACGAAGAAATAGTGAAGAGTCTTATTCACAAAGGGATGATTCAACAAGATGTTTATGGCCAAGCTATTTTCGTTTGGAATCAAGCTGGTAAACGGGTCGGAGCTAGCGTTCAAGGAATAGAAGTAGACTATGAAAAGAATGGACCTAGAGGTATTGTAAAAAAGATTGCAAAAAACTCTCAAAAGCATTTTGGATTTAACATTACACTAGGGAAAAATCCAAATAAAATCTTTTTCTTTGAAGCACCTATTGATGCTTTGTCCTATTGGTCCTTAAATAAGGAGAAGCTGAAAGATTGTATGTTGTTTTGTTTAGATGGAAGGCATGGTATGAATATAGAGACAGTGATTTCAGCTGTTAATTATATGAAAGAGACGAGAGGTACTAAACCTGAACAAGGATTGTTTTTTGGTTTGGATAATGACCCTACAGGGCATCAGTTTTGGGATCAAATGAATAAGTACGAAAAATTCCATTCATTAATTCCGTTGGACCACTGGGTATTAAAAGATAATATCCGACATTATCAGGCAGCTTCAGCAGCCGTAAATGGTTCGGTAGAGTGGGAATTAATTGCAGGGGTCCACAAAGCATTAACGGATATGTCTAATAAAACAACAGTCGGAAACGGATGGAATTATCGTGGTTATTATTCTGCAATTTCTCCTGGAGAACGGAATGATCATGTGATAGATGTTGGCCAGGTTTCTATTCAAGTTGCAAAAGCATTAAATGAGTCTAGAAATGCAAATACAGGGTATATTGATGTGCAAGAGTTTTTGCGGAAACCCCAACCTGATATTGGCGTAGACGTCTTGCGTAGTTTAGATTACAAAGTAAAGCGATACTACGGACTATACAAGGAAGAACGCTACAAACCAGTAGATGTCATATATAAGGATTGGAATGACATTTTAAAAGTACGAACGGCACAAGGTTTGGAAAGAAAAATGATCTCAGAAGCATATGAACGACAAGACGGAGAACAATTAGAACTATCGGTGAAGAAACGAGAAGGAAAGAAAAAAATGATTGCTACTAGAAAACGTTTTGATCAGACCGTAGGATTTTATGAAGCAGATTCTGCGCACGAAATGGCCTTTTTACTGAAGAACTACGGGTATCAAGCAGTAGATAGAGAAGACCAAAAGAAATACGCAAAAAAAGCACAATTAGCAAGAGCATAAAAAAGAGGACGTAACTATCAGTCCTCTTTTTTGTGTATTCTTCGTCTGTTTTTACCGTATTCAATCATTTCAGATTTCAAATATAGCTTAAAAGTGGTGCGGCCGTTCTTTTGTTTAGAGAAGAATGGCTGTATCACTGAATTTAGCTTTGCCGTCGAATCAAAACTTGCTTGCGTTTGTTGCGTAAACTTTGGTGCTTCGTCTTTTGTAAGTAAATTTTCTTGCAGATATTCTTTAAGAAATAATGGATGATTGTCTAGTATCTTGTTGAACTCTTCTTTATTCAAAATGATACCTCCTTGATAACTCTTATCCAAAGTATACTTTATAAAGGTAAAAAAATCAATGTATTATATTTACAAAGTTAACTTTATAAGGTATAATAAAGTGAATAAGAATTTCAGGAGGATGAATGGTAATTTAGTGCAAAAGGAGGGAGTAATATGGAAAATATTTTACTTTTTTTTAAAGGTATCTATTCTTTTGTAAGTGCAGGAATAGATTATCTATTATCATTGCTTATCCAGGCGTTAGGTTTCCCGTTGTTATATGTTTTGGAAGGTATTTCTAAGACGCAAGGTTTTGAAAGGATATGTTTCTTAAGTGCTTTGTTTATGCTGGTTGCTATCTATTTAACTATATTTTATTACATTTGGACTTATATTGTGCCGCTTCTTGTCTTTTTTGTGCCACTTATATCATTTGTCGCTAAAATTCTTTTTATAGTAGCTACTGCAGCAGTCATTTATTTAACTTTAAAAAAACAATGCTTACGAATTCAGAAAAAAATAAAAAAAGTAATAGGAGTGTGATCAGCATGTTGAATTCAAGTACTTTAGTTGGGAGATTAACGAAAGATCCAGATTTACGCTATACTGCAAATGGGACAGCAGTTGCGACCTTTACCTTAGCAGTCAACCGGAATTTTACAAATCAAAATGGTGAACGAGAAGCTGACTTTATTAATTGTGTCATATGGCGCAAATCTGCAGAAAGCTTTTCTACTTATACAAAGAAAGGAACACTAGTGGGGATAGTAGGAAGGATTCAAACGCGTAACTATGAGAATCAACAAGGTCAACGAGTGTATGTTACTGAAGTATTTGTGACAAGTTTTTCATTATTAGAATCAAGAGCGAAAAATGAGTCGAAACAACAAGAACAACCGCAGCAAGAGTCAAACAATCAAATTCCTAGTAGTTCATTTAATGGGAGTGCAAATGGATCATTTAGTCCTCAAGCAGATCCTTTTAGTGACGGACGTCCTATTGATATTTCGGATGATGATTTACCATTTTAATTTGAAAACATTTTAAAAAAAGGAGCTTTATCTACATGGAAAAAGAGGACTTAAAGAAAAACTATCAAGATAGTATTAAAATGCGCAAAATGAAGACAGACAAGTGGGAACGGGCTTTGGAAGGTGTTGCTTTCAAGAAAAGCAATGAGAGTGACAAACAAATTGATTATTCTATAAAACAGAAAAAATAAATATTGGGGAAGAAAAAGGTGTTTATATGAAAAAACTAAACAGAATAAAGTGGCTACTGCTAACAGCAGCAGCCACTTTATTCTTATCAGGATGCGCAAATCTTGAACAAAAAGCACTAGATAGTGTTAAGGAAGTTACTGAAAATTTTACTCAAACCATTTCAAACGATCAACGTATTCTAGCTGAACTTGTTCGACACGTAGATGGTGACACAACGGTTTTGAGGATTGACGGAAAAGAACAAAAGGTTCGCTTCTTGTTAATTGACACACCGGAGACGGTAAAACCAAATACAAAAGTTCAGCCCTATGGCATAGAAGCTAGCAACCGTATAAAAGAGCTTTTGTCTACTGCTTCAGAAATTACTTTTGAATATGATAAGGGCGATAAAACAGATCGCTACGGACGAGCGCTGGGCTACATATTCGTAGATGGAACATTACTACAAAAAACGCTTGTGAGAGAAGGTTTAGCACGTGTGGCTTATATCAAAGAGCCTAATACTAAGTATTTACTAGAATTAGAGGAAGCACAGGAAAAGGCTGAAAATGAATCACTCGGAATCTGGAGCATACCAGGCTATGTCACAGACAAAGGATTTAAATAAAAGAGAATGTTGTCGAAATAGTTTGGAATTATAGTAATGTTTATTTAGACAGGATAAGTAATAGCTGACAAACAATACCAAAATGTTAACTACAATCAAAGGAGAGTATAAAAAATGAGTAAATATATTTACGATGGTGACTGGAAAGCAATTGAAGGAACAAACCTAGCAAAAACTAAAATTAGAGATAATTTATCTGATAGTTTAGAGAAAGAGCATTTACTAAAAATTAGTACTATGTTAAGAAATGAAGGATTTATGCCGATTGATTTTGTTGTGTGTGATTATCCAGTCGAAGGTGTGTACTGCATTGAAAGAATTGGAAGCAAAAAGGGAGTTGACTATTTTATGATTCATGACGATGGCGGAATTTTAACTCCATATTATACGACTACTAAATCAGTAAATGGGATCAATACTTTTCCTTGTCAAACAATAAAAGAATCCATTAAAAAAATGGAGTGTTGATTTACTCATTGTGATGATTTTAGAAAAGTAAGAGTTTAAATAAAAGAGGTGAGGACATGACAGGTACACACCTGAATAAACTAGGTACACAGCAAAAGAAAAGGATTTATTTTGAAGTATCTGAAGAGGCTGCCACAATGTGGGAGGAAATTGTCTCACATGAAAAGAAAAAGGCTACAAAAAACAAGAGATACTATCCAGCACATACAATGGAAAAATTAATTAGAGATAGATACGAGTTGTTGAAAGCATTTGGTGATTAGTAGCATAGCAATAAAAAGCAACCAATCAAAGAATACTTGATAGTTCTTTGATTGGTTGCTTTTTTATTTCATAATATACTTATTTTTATCTCGTAAATACGTTTCAAATTCAATAATTTCTTTTCTTTTTCTTTTTAATACCGAGTCGTTCATTGCCTTAGGGAAGACACCTTCTCTTTCAAAAATTATATTTTCAATGATGTATATTTTTTTGATTAAAACAGCGACCTTTTCTTCTTCATGCGCACGAAAAGCAGTATCTTTTGATTTACGAGCAATCTTCAGCAAGTAATACAGCGTAAGTGTTTTTTCCGATAGTAAGTCAATCGTTGAGCGATTAAGAACTTCATTTTCATCGCCTAAGATAGGTATTTCATAAGGGATTTGTGATGATCGTTCTTTATCTTTGCATACAGAGTCAAGTGAAAAACCAATTTCGCAAAAATTACATGTTAATCGTTCTGATAGAGTAGTACCGCAGTATTTACAGGTATAATGTGTATTCATAATAAAATACTCCTTTTCTTTTCTAATATCTATTGTATGTATTTGTTGTAAATAAGTAAATGATCTGTTAAAAAAACAATGATGCCGATTGACCTTTTTTTTAAGGGAGGGATTTTCCTTTGTAAATAATAATGGATCACTCCTGGAATGAGTAACAAGGGCTTACAGCTGTACCAGCTTTAGCTGGATACAGGTGTTAGTGTATTTACCCTTGTTACTTGAATGGAAGGTGTGATACCAGGCAATGAAATTGCCGTGCCCGAAGGAAAAGCCCTTTAAAAAGGAGGACGTAGTCCGATAGCCCGTTGTAAACGGGCGGGAAGTGTGCGTAGCACACGCAGGGGGACCCAGCAATCGTAGATTGATGGGGGAAAAGGGGCTGCAAGCCCCGTTCCCTTTCAATAAAGGGCAGCTGTGTAACAGCTGGCTGAATTTGTCAATATAGCGAAGCGTCAAGGGTAGTGAGCGAAGTCGAAGACGGTACGAGCGAACGACTGTATATTGACAAATTCATAAGTATTCGTGTAACGAATACTAACCAAGGATGGAAACACTTTCTACCT
Organism: Enterococcus sp. DIV1444a; assembly: GCF_051712125.1. NCBI lineage: Bacteria > Bacillati > Bacillota > Bacilli > Lactobacillales > Enterococcaceae > Enterococcus > Enterococcus sp. DIV1444a. Next base: position 16,721 of record NZ_JBIOOG010000002.1, on the reverse strand, counting down.
ATTATTAAGAAAGGTAGAAAGTGTTACTATTTAAATAAAACGGAAGTTTCTAAATAAATTAGAAATAGAGAAGTTTACCTGTTGTATACTCGAAAATAGTTTCTAGAAGCACATAGGCAACCGGGGCAGTACTTTGTATAAAAGGTGTTATTTCTTCTTTTTTTCCTTCTCTATTGAGATAAGAAAATGTAACAAGACTTTTGTACCTATCAACTGCGTGAAATTGCATTCCTAAAAGTTCATAGCTAGCTCCTATTGTACATTCTGATAGTAATAATGAGTGAGATTGAATAAAGTTGTTTATTGCCTTTTTAGTGGGTCTGATGACAACATGTTTTTCTGTTTTTTTAACCTGCTTATATTTTTCTATACTTTTTGTAAATTCCTCGATAGAAATAGTTTCTAGATAAATAGCTGTATAATTTTTGTACTTTCTTTTTTTCATTTTTATTATCTCCTGTTGAATTTTAAAAGTTATTGTCTTGTTCTTTAATAAGTGAGTAAGTAGCACCATTTTCTTTAATGTTTTCAAAGTAGTCCAACCATACTTTATCGACGGTTTTTGCTTTTTTATCTTCGATAAATTTAGACCATGTTAGTTCTAATGCTTGATATTCTGCAGGCTTAATAGTGCTAGGTTTTATACCAGTATCTATACAAAGAAGTGCTTGGAAAAGCCACTTAGGATTCGTTTTTAGCAACTGCTCTAATGTCCGATAATAAGTATCTATAAGATTAATTTCGACACTATGCTCTATGATTTCCTCTTGAGCTGTCTCTAACATTTTCTTGTAATGCGATTTTGGCACTTTGGTTTCTTTGTATTGATAGGTCATGTTTTCCATTTGTTGAGCCATTTTATCCTTTGTTAGTTTGATAAAATCGTCAAAATAGATTTTTGGCATGGGGGTTCCTCCTTTTTTGAAGGGATGTCCTTCTTGTTGTTTTTTTATTTTTTTGTTAAGAAAAATAGATCCTATCTGAAGTGTTTAACAAGGGCTTACAGCTGTACCAGCTTTAGCTGGATGCAGGTGTTAGTGTATTTACCCTTGTTAATCCAACGGAAGATGGGATATAAGGCAATGGAATTGCCGTTTTTTCAAAAAAATAAAATGACAAGAAGGTGGAGGCCGAAAAGGCCGGTGCGCGACGGAGGAGCGCTAAAGGGAGGACGTAGTCCGATAGCCCGTTGTAAACGGGCGGGAAGTGTGCGAAGCACACGCAGGGGGACCCAACAATCGTAGATTGATGGGGGAAGAGGGGCTGTAAGCCCCGTTCCCTTTCAATAAAGGGCAGCTGTGTAACAGCTGGCTGAATTTGTCAATATAGCGAAGCGTCAAAGGTAGTGAGCGACGTCGAAGACGGTACGAGCGAACGACTGTATATTGACAAATTCATGGCAAAGTCTGTAGGACTTTGCTTCCATAAAGTGGACAACAAAAAAAGCCTTCGACTGAAGGCTTTTTAAATAACAAACGAGAAATTTTGTAAAAACTTTTGCGCAATTTCATAAAATGTTTCTTCGTCCAACGTGTCTACGTATTTTATCCCACGTTGGGCCTGTTCTGTATAGTCTAGCGAATATACTTGCAGTGTATTTACTTTACTTACTGCGTTATCCGCAGTATGAAGTTTTTCACTATAGATAGGAACAAGAAAGGGACGTTCTTTGCTTAATGAGGTTATTGGACATACAATCACTAAATTGGTTGAACGATTGTAATTGTCTTTACTCATTACAAGAGCTGGGCGACGTTTTTTGATTTCATACCCTTTTGAAGGTGCAAAGTCGATGATAACAATATCTCTCTGCTTTGGTTTATATTCCATCGATTTCGCCTCCGCTAGGTGAGTAATCAATCGCTAATTCGGGCATATAGAACTCTCCTTCAGTCGCATTTTCAAAAAAATCTTCTACTTTCGGAATTAAAGCGATGGATCCATTGCTTTTGCGAAGAATAACAAATTCTTCACCTTCTTTGATTCCTAACGCAGCAGGGATTGTTATAACCAGTGAGTTTCCTTGTTTTCTAGTTTTTGTTGATGTCATGGTTAACACCTCCATTTTTTATTAAGTATATCATGTATTCACTAGGTATTACAAGTTTGGACGTTGGATTAGATTTAAACACTTAATTGATAAAAAGGGGTTTTCCAAACGGATGATTCAGGTTCTTCACACAAGCTGTTTTTAACCTTGCATATAGCCTTTATGCCGAGTATGGATAGTTGAACATAACACATTAAAAGGCAATTTTCGTCTATATCTTCACAGTGAACAATCAATTGTTTTTGAAAATTGTATTTCTTCTTTATCATAACTTCAGAAAGAGCGATAATAAGTGACCCAGCTCCGCAACAAGGCTCATAATAAGAAAAATAATTCTGGTGAATTAATTGAGGTTCATTGCTATTAAACGTTAGTTCAGCCATTAGCTTTGCAACATGATATGGTGTGAATACTTGTCCTGATTGTGTGGAATTGAGTTGTAGTTCCATGTAAATTTCACCTAACCAATCCGTATGTTTATTTTCAAAAGCTAGGATTAAAAGACCGAAACATTCTGCAAATATTTGGGCTTCTTCTTCTGTGTATTTACTAATAGTGTGTAAATATTGGTTTTCTCTTTCTTCGTAATTATGTTTGTCACAACTGTTTGAAAACGTAAACGCCATTAAATGTATCCAGTCATAGTAAACGGTAGACAAAGAATGTTTTCTTGAAAATAGATGAAGTTTTTTTAGGATTTCAGATTTTGGGTTCATAAATTCTCCTTTTTTGAAGGGTGTCCTTCTTGTTGTTTTTTTATTTTTTTGTTAAGAAAAATAGATCCTATCTGAAGTGTTTAACAAGGGCTTACAGCTGTACCAGCTTTAGCTGGATGCAGGTGTTAGTGCATTTACCCTTGTTAATCCAACGGAAGATGGGATATAAGGCAATGGAATTGCCGTTTTTTCAAAAAAATAGAATGACAAGAAGGTGGAGGCCGAAAAGGCCGGTGCGCGACGGAGGAGCGCTAAAGGGAGGACGTAGTCCGATAGCCCGTTGTAAACGGGCGGAAAGTGTGCGTAGCACACGCAGGGGGACCCAGCAATCGTAGATTGGTGGGGGAAAAGGGGCTGCAAGCCCCGTTCCCTTTCAATAAAGGGCAGCTGTGTAACAGCTGGCTGAATTTGTCAATATAGCGAAGCGTCAAAGGAAGAGAGCGACGTCGAAGACGGTACGAGCGATCGACTGTATATTGACAAATTCATAGCAAAGGCTGTAGGACTTTGCTTCCATAAGCAAAAAGTAAGTGAGACTATAAAAAAGAGCAAGTAGTCTTGCTCTTTTTTATTATTGAAAACTATCAAGTGGTTTTCTTAATTGTGGGAAGTGATGAACGTAGTTATCACGGACAAATATCGTTCCAAAATCGTCAAAATCTTCTCCTTGATAAGCAACTACGCCATTGACAATATAATTTTTAGGTTTCAACAAGTTGTTAATTAAATACTCTATCCATTCAACATAGTTATAAAATTTTTCTGCATAGTTCCAACAAATTGTTTGGCTATCGTCTAATAATTCCCAATCACACCATAAACTTGGCTGTGTAGAAGGCGGGAAGTTATACTCAATGATTGATTCCAGACAACTACCTTGTCCATAATTATCTAAATCTTCAACAAAAAATTCTCCATCAATGCCACAATCTCCATAACCATGTTCAATAAGATAGGTATTATCTCGTTTCATTCTACGAGTATTTGTAAGCCCACGAAACAAAGAGGCAACGTCCTCTGATACAGGCTTATTTATTGTGAAAGTACCTATAAGTTCTGTAGTGTATCCCATAGCATTACCACCATTCATGATAAAACACTAGTTTGTTATCTTTAATGGCTGTTAGTGCTTTTTCTATGATAGGTAAACTTATTTCTAAGTCCTGATAATACCAATCATCATATTCCGTACTACCAAAGAAAAATCCTTGACTGGTTGGTAGTAATTCTGAAGAAGTTTCTTCCTTGCGCTCGGTTAGACAAAGCATAATTCTTTGTTTTAGTTCTAAAAGCATTTCTTCATTCACAATAAGCATTTCAATATTTATGTCTGATTGTTCGGGTGCGTAACTAGCAAAAAATTCCCGTATTTGATTTGCTTTTCTCCAATAACCAATTGCTTGTGCTTCCACTTTTTCTTGTTCTTTTTCATAGAGCCACATGTCTAAACCCATAATATATCCCTCCTAATTTGGTTCAAAGAAGAATAGAAAAATAGCTTTCTTTGGAAGGGGTTTTCTTCCTTTCGTTAGCGTTCTATTTTCTTTGTAAGGTTGGATTATCACGGCTGAAGGTAAACACAAGGGCGAGAGGTTGTTGCTGCTTTAGCAGCGTACAAACTCCGTATATTTACCCTTGTGTTTACCCAGAAGCTGTGATAGAAGCAACGGAGTTGCTGGTGACAACCAAAGGAAATAGAACGCGAAAGGAAGTGAGCTGACAAAGTCAGCGATAGCCCGTTGTAAACGGGCGGGAAGTGTGCGAAGCACACGCAGGGGGACCCAGCAATCGTAGATTGATGGGGGAAAAGGGGCTGTAAGCCCCGTTCCCTTTCAATAAAGGGCAGCTGTGTAACAGCTGGCTGAATTTGTCAATATAGCGAAGCGTCAAAGGAAGAGAGCGACGTCGAAGATGGTACGAGCGAACGACTGTATATTGACAAATTCATAGGAAAGTCTTACAGACTTTCCTTCAATTAAGCGGAGTTTAGAAATAACAAATAGTGGTAAAATAGCCAGTAGAGGCGATCTTAAAAAAAGGAGAGAATGATTAATATGGAAATTTATGCTAACGAAAGAGGAAATTCTTATGGATGTACGTATTTTATAAATTTACGTGAAGAAGAGTTAGTAATAACGTTGGTATGGCAAGATAATTTTTTTACTTATAACAAGGAAGAGGTAGAGAGTAAAGTAAATAAAATGAAGGGTATAAGCACTACGATAAAACTGGCAATCTACCAATTCATTGAGAATACAAACTATTTATTGTATTTATCTTACAAGGAACTACATTAAAATTAAGTACAAAAAAAGCAATCGACCACTGATTGCTTTTATTTTGTTTACCAGATAAATAGCCAGTCGTTTTCCGCCGACTGGCCAAAGAGATAGATTTGTAAAGAAGTGATTTGTGCTTCCTACAATTCTTTTATAGCATTTTATAAGTAAGTAGACAAATATTTTACTAAAGATAAATAATAAAAGTTTAGGAGTGAAAAAATAGATACTAGATTACTAGAAAATAAAGATACTTGATATTTGCTAGTAAACTACTTATTAAGAATGGCTATGAAAAGTCCCAATGCCATATAAGTAGTAATTATTATTGATAAGGATGCTAAAATAATAATAAACGAATGAAGAATATGTGACTCTTTAAAATGTTTTATTGATAGAAAAATTAAAGTGGCACAAAATATAACAAATACTAACCAACATAACAAAAAACCACCAGTAACACGTATCACTTCAAAAAATAAATCCATATTACTCAACTCCTAGATATTTTCTTTAATTATATCATATATAGAAAATAATGATTATTATATCATTTAACTTAGAAATCCTTTAAATGGATTCAAGACTATGGTAAAGTGAAGAAGGGAAGCGTTTACAAAATTATTCAAAAGAAAGAAGGAAGAAGTAAATGAAAAAAATGTTATTGGGGATTATTTTTCTGCTGAGTGTTGGATTGTTCTTTATAGCTCCATCAAAAGCAAGTGCTGATGAAATAGACGACTTTCTGGACAAATACAATTTATCAGGAGTCGAACTAGATAATTTTGAAGCAAGAGAACAAGCAGTTAGACAAAAGAGAGATATTGGTTTAGACGAGAGTGCTATTAAGAAGGAATACACAGATTTAATAAAAAAAGGTGAATTAGACAACACCATAACATACTCAGAATTTTATGAGTTTGTCACATATCCGGAACCTAAAGATCCTGTTGTAGAACATGCTCGGAAAAAAAGAGATATTCAGAGACCACAAGCAGGTGATATTCTAGTCACCAATAGTACTTCCTCTAGTCCGATAGTAGGTCATGCAGGTATTTACTTAGGCGATGGTACTATCTTAAGTATAGACGGACCCAAAAAGCACCCGTCAACAATTAGTTTGTTTCAATGGATGATTGCTCGTAATTCTACAAAAGATACATGGACAAAAGTATATAGACCAAAGGCTGCTTATAAACCAGCCCAATCTGCCAATTGGGGAAATAATAATATAAGAGGAAAAAGTTTTAGTTATGGAATTACAGGTGCGCCTACAAGTTTAGATCCTACTTATTGTTCTAAAATAGTATTTCACAGTTATTGGTTTGCCAATAATGGAAATGGAATGATTATACCTGGACGTTTGGTATCTCCGTATGCACTCCCTAACATGTTTGTAGACTACGATCACGCTGATCATGTAGCAACTTACACTTGGAGAAATATTGCTTAATAATGTTATTGACAAAGTAAGTATAGCTAAATAATTAAAAGAACCAACAGGGTATGCCTTGTTGGTCTTTTTAATATTCTGATTGCTACTAGGTAAGCAGTAGGGCATTCAAGTTGGGCATATTTCATTTGCGTAAATTTTTAGTATGTCTGTACTGTATTGTTAAGAACTTTTTAATCATACTTGTAGAAACTATACTAGTAGATATTCTGGTTTTATGAGTATTTGTTAGAGATGAAAAGTCAAAATATGTTATATCCTTAGAGACTGTTCTCCCAAAAAAAGACAGTCTTTCTTATGCATTTAACTCAGCTTTTTTGTTTAAATGTATAAGAATCAAAGAAGTCGCAATTCTAACAAGATTGCGGTTTCTTAGGATGGGATAAACGTTAAATAGGGATTTTGATAATAAGCTACCTTAAGTATTGCTATAATTACAACAAATAAAAAAAAAAGTAGGAAGTTATACATGAAAAATACTTTTGATTAAATTTTTTCTAGACAAAAAGGCTGCAAACAAGGTGACATAACTATATAATTTAGAAATTAAACTTATGAATGGAGTGTAATTATGAAAAACAGCTTAAGAATTTCTTCGATAACACTATTGTCAGTATTAGTTTTAGGTATGGTAGTTCCAGGAACAACTGCTTTTGCATCAGAATATAATAGTGGGAATCAAACTTCACTGTGGGATATTGAAAATGAAACAAATCCTAGTTATGACAAGAACAATAAACAGTTTTCCAATCCTTTAAATAATGATGAGATAAACTTTTTAAAAAGCTTAGGATTGACAGATTCTGATATTAATGAAGTTAATAGCCAAGTTCCTTCTAATGTTGATTTGATAAATGGGTATGTTGTGAATGGAAATTCAGATAGACAAGTTCGGGGAAAATGGTCTGCGGCAGCTAAAATTCTGTTAAAGAATTATAACAAGTTACCAGGGTGGATAAAAGCAGTTGTTGGTTACGGGGCAGCTAATAGTTTGGCCAAGACATTAGAAACATTTTCTGGAACATTGGAAGATGGACTAACTGTAGGACTAGAAGCATTAGGCTTCAGTGGTGGAGTAGCAAGAAAATTTGCACAGGGAATAGCTTGGGCATTATTCTAAAAAAGAAAGCACTCCTCTTTAAGAGGAGTGCTTTCTTTTTGCAATAATATAAAGTATTAACAATCCTAATAAGAAACCCACAACAAGTTTTACAAGAGTATACAATATGCCATTTTGTTTAGTAAATAAATCAATCACCTTGGCGCTAATAACAATACTAATAAGCCAAACTATAATTTGTTTCCAAAAAGGGATATGAGAAAATATATCATTAAAAGTAATCTTCATAAATTACGCTCCTTGTATTAACTTATTTTATATTACCGCAAATCATAGAAATAGTAAAACAAGAACTTTAAAGATAAATTAAATTTTTTAAATTTCCTATTTTTACATTCCAAAGTTTCCAGTTATTTAAAAGCTGAAAATTTTATGAGATGAAAAGTTTAGAATAGTATTTGTATTTTAAATTTTAACAAATCTAGTTTATAGATGGTTTAGACATAATAACAACAATTAATTTTCTAAATTTTGAGTATACATATTATTTAAAAATTTTTGTTTAATAGCACTTTTAGTAGTAAATTAATATGTAAGTAATTACTTATGATTGTTATATTAATAAACATTCATCAAGCTTTTGTAAAAGAATTTATTATTTTTAGTTCATTAATAGTTTAACTTTTTTTTGAAGTTTAATGGGTGGATTTTTACTGTCTAAAGGAACAGCTAAAAGATTATCAAAAGACAAAGAAGCATACTAATGAAAAAATAAACATATAAGGAGAGAAAAAATTATGAAAAGTGTAGTATGGATTTATACAATAAATACTAATGGAACTGTGATTAGAAGTAGTGGATATGCTATGGTGTGGATAAGTTCTAAGAGATTTCAAGACAAGTTAAAAAAAGAATTACAACCTGAATGGGATTTAACTATAATTAGTTATGATATAGCACAAGATGATATTCCTAATGCAGATATTATTATGTATAATGAGGTGGATGCTTCGTATCTTGATGAAAAAATTAAGAATATTGGATTACCTCTATCATATATAGATTTACAGACAAGAAAAGCTGATAGTATAAAGAAAAATTTAGAAAGCTTCGCCAATAATAAAATATAAAATGACTATTATAAGTTACTGATGCAAAAGTACCAATAGGTACATACTATTGTAAATTATTATTTCCTTAAAATAATTGTCTATTCAATAATGAAATGGCATAAAAAATTGTAGGAAGCACAAATCACTTTTTTAAAAATCTATCTCTTTGAGCAGTTGCTTTTACTACTTGTTTTTCTCACACTGTAAGCTATATATCACCATGTATATTTTTCTTCCAAATTATTGTTTTCATCTAATGCACATTAAAGAATTGTTAATTTAGTCAAATATTGTTATAATGTATCAGATACACAAATTAATACAATTTGGTGGTTTTAAAATCGCCTAGAAGGAGATGACAAATGAAAAAGAAAGCTTTTTCCTATATATCTTTAGCAAGTTTAATAGTGACGTCTTCTTTGACTCCGATTGTGAATGTTCGAGCAGATGATCAGCAAGAGAGTTTAGAGCAAACAACTAGTGAAGATTCTGAAAAAATGAATAAGGAAAATATAACGTTGGATTCTTCAAGAACGTCAGACAAATCCTCTGATTCTTCGACAGAAGACAAAAATGAATCTACAGAAGAAACAACTACGGAAAACTCTACTAACGGCGCAAAATATTACGGTGAAACTCATGGAAATAACCAAGTCAAAAATGAAGCAGCAGGACAAGCTTCTAAAGAACAATCTGAAATCGCTATGGCTAATGATACAGAAGATCTTGCAACTTGGATGCCAGATCCAACGCTACAATCCGTGGTTGCTAAATCACTAGGTATAGAGGTATCTGAAATCACGAAGGAACAGATGAACAAACTTCAGACTCTTTATATATACGCTGCAGATTCCGCTATTGCTGATTTGAAGGGATTAGAATTTGCCATAAATTTATCATCGTTTTATATGAGCGGACAAAATCAGATTACTGACTTTTCAGTTTTAAAGTCTTTAAATAATTTAGCTTATGTATATTTAATGGGAGCAAATGTAACCGATGATAATGTACCAAACTTTGGTGACAATGTAACTAGACTAAATCTTAGTTCCGCAAGCGTAACCGATGCAGTGTTTTCAAAAATTGTTAATATGAAAGGACTAGAGTCGCTAAGTTTTGAGTCTAATATGAATATTACGACTATTGCACCGTTGACTGCATTGCCAAATTTAACAGAATTAAGAATTCAGACTTGTGGTGTGACAGATTTTACTGTGATAAATGATTTTCCCAAACTATCGATTTTGGCTGCATATGGCCAAAATACAGGAAGAAATGACGCAGTCACTTCACTATCTGCAAAAGAGTTAAATTATGATCCCAAAAATCAATCATTTTTTATTCCGTTTTCCATTATGCCTAATCGATTAACAAATTTTGATGGGTATCAGCCTCCTTTTACAACATCAAATAGTACTAGTCAGACATACTTTGATTTGAATGGTGTGCAGATACCTTCTTCAAGATTAACTATTACTGAAGATGGGATTACTGTATCTGGGGTTACTCAAAGTGAATTTGAAAATATTGAAACAATGGAATACAATGCTTTTTATAATAATCCAGCTGGGTCATATGCACAACCGGATGGTTATAGTTTTTATGCCATTTCATCAGGAACCTACTTGCACCAATTTTCGATCAATCATCAAGAAGCCGCTGCAGATGTTACGGTGAATTATATTGATACGGACGGGAATGAATTGAAACCTTCTCAAAAGATTAGTGGCAATATTGGTGAATCTTTTGATGCAACAACGCCGGATTATAGGCTAGAAATAGAGGGATATACTCTAAAAGAAGTTCGAGGCAACCCTACGGGTAAGTTCACAGACCAACCTCAAACGGTTACTTATGTATACGTGAAGAATCCAGTAAAAGCAGCAGAAGTGACAGCTAAATATGTTGATACAGAAGGAAATAAGATTTCAGATGAAGTAGTGAAAACGGGTAATATTGGAGATGACTACACCACTGAACAAAAAGCGATTGATGGCTATACTTTCAAAGAAGTTCGAGGCAACCCTACGGGTAAGTTCACAGACCAACCTCAAACGGTTACTTATGTATACGTGAAGAATCCAGTAAAAGCAGCAGAAGTGACAGCTAAATATGTTGATACAGAAGGAAATAAGATTTCAGATGAAGTAGTGAAAACGGGTAATATTGGAGATGACTACACCACTGAACAAAAAGCGATTGATGGCTATACTTTCAAAGAAGTTCGAGGCAACCCTACGGGTAAGTATACAGATCAAGCTCAGACTGTAACTTATGTGTATATGAAATATAAAATTTATCCTGACTCAAAAGCGGATAATAAGCTTGACCATAAAGATAAAACTAATAACAAAGAAACATATTCATCATCCCAACACACTTTACCCAAAACTGGTGAAAATAAAAGGCTGGCGTTGATAAGTATTGGAGTAGGTTCAGTACTTTTAGTACTGGTCCTTATAACTTCTGTTTTACGTTTTCGAAAGTCAAAAAATAGCCATCGAAAACAGTAATAAAAAATCATAATTAAAAAATTTCAAATTTATTTGGATTTTTTTCAAATAATGTTGGTAAAGAGAAATTGTAGAGTCGTTTCAAGTCCAGAGGAGAAAATCCTCTGGACTTTTAATTTGGGTTGTATTAATTTCCTTGTTGGACAAAAATCCGCAATTTGAAATTATAGAAATTACGAAAACCACAGGCATTCCACTTTAACACTTTGATATGATTATAATGGTAAAATTTTATATTGTGGTTGGGATCCTGTAGGATGAGGTTCATTAGGTGCATTTATTGTACTACAAGCAGGAAACACAAATGTGATTTATCAAGAATTTAGCCGAAATGTTGGAGATATTAAAGTTAGCACTGGACAAACTGTTAAAAAAGGACAGCTGATAGGAAAGTTTACTTCTAGTCATTTACATTTAGGAATGACAAAAAAAGAATGGCGTTCTGCTCATTCTTCTTGGAATAAAGATGATGGCACTTGGTTTAACCCAATTCCTATACTTCAAGGAGGATCTACGCCTACACCTCCAAATCCAGGACCAACAAATTTCACAACAAATGTACATTATGGTTTACACGTCCTTGGGGGATCTTGGTTGGGGGAAGTAACAAACTTTAACAACACTAATGATGGTTTTGCAGGTTATCCTAATCGTCAACATGACATGCTTTATATTAAGGTAGATAAAGGGGAAATGAAGTATCGTGTTCATACAGCTCAAAGTGGCTGGTTAGCTTGGGTAAATAAAGGAAATAAAAATGATACAGTGAATGGTGTAGCAGGTATTCAAGGACAAGCAATTGATGGCGTTCAGTTAAATTATATAGCACCTAAGGGAGAAAAATTATCACAAGCATACTATCGCTCACAAACTACGAAACGATTAGGATGGTTAAAAGTAAGTGCAGATAATGTTTCTATTCCTGGATTAGATAGTTATGCAGGAATTTTTGGGGAACCGTTAGATCGCTTACAAATTGGCATTTCACAGTCTAATCCTTTTTAAATTTAAAAAATAACAGCACGATTACGCATTTAATAAATTTTAAAGGGGTGAACGAGTATAAATAAAGGTATAGTCAATATACTAAAAAAATCATTTATTTTGCCTGTTGTTGGAGTATTCTTTATGCTGAGTACTAATGCTTTTGCTTCTGAAGATTATAATTTACTTGGAGTAAAAAATTATGATCAGTATGCATTAGGAGCACCTAGTGGGTGTGAGGGAGCTTCACTATTACAAGGATTACAGTATAAAGGGAAAATTCCAGATTGGGACTTAATCAAGTTTTTGAAGACGATTCCTATCTCTTCTAGTGGAAATCCTTATGATGGATTGGTAGGAAGTCCTTTTGTTGAAAACTCATGGACTTATTCCGCTATCTATCCTATTCCTTTAGTAAAATGGGAACAAGCATATGGTGATCTAAAAGATATGTCAGGTCATTCTTTAGATGAATTACTAAATGAAGTGAAAAATAATAATCACAATTGTTGCTTGGGTAACGATAAAATTTCAACCGGTACGATGGGGAATATGGGATTTTGGTAGAGCAGTAAATAATAATCATGCAGTAACTTTAGATGGTTATGATTCAAAAAAGGAAAACTTCACGTATCGGATCCGGTTTCTGGTAAATATTGGATCGATAAGAATACATTTGAGAGTGTATACAAGGAGAGAAATTTCGCGGTTGTAATTCGTTAAAACGTATTATTAAGTATTAGTTAAAAATAAAAGAAAGATATTTATGTTTAAACATATTCCGCTTAAAATAAATTTTTTATATAATGTAAAATAATATTTTAAGGTATCTTAATGTCAGTAGGTCATGACCTGCTGACATTTTTATTCACTACTAATCAACCTTATAGATTGGATTGATAAAAATATGTAGCAAAAATTACTCTTAAGAAGGCCTTCTAATTTGTACTTGTTTTTAACCTATTTTAGAATTTGATAATAATTGATAAGTATAATACATAAAGGGGAAATCAGTAAAAGTAATCTAAATAATAGATGTATTGACAACACATCTAGTTAACAAAGAAGTTTATTAAACGATAAAATATGCCAAATTTATTCCTAAAAAAATAACAAAAAACATTTAATATGGTATGATTGTATAAAAAAGGAGGTATCTCATGAAAAAAATATTTATAATTAGTTTTATGATGCTAATAATACTCTTTGTTGCTATATTTTTGCTTATAAAAAATAATGAACAAAAAGATACATCCATTTCTGGTGGATCAGACCAGTCATCGATTGAGTTTTCTGCTACGCTTATCGAACCACCGAAGAAAGTAGACCAGACAGATGACTATTTCATTTCGTTTGATGACGTAAAAGTGGTCGATGAGGAAGACCAAAACAATCTAGATACATTTAATGAGGGTGGAAGACTGATTACCACGTTACCTACAAATAAAGAGATTAGAGTAGGAGATAAAATAGTAGTGAGAGTGCATAAAGACTTTGCTACAACACGTTCTATACCACCTCAAATAATAGGAAATAGTGTGATTTCTGTATCATTTCAATAAAAAAACTTTAGTGAATGAAAATGGCAGATGAAGGTTTAGCTGATTAATTTAAAGTTAAAAAATGTACGAAATGGAATGTTGCTGATATTCATGATTAAAAAGCAGAGACATTCGTGAATTAAGTAACCAAGAAAGTTCAAGACTTTGAAAATTATGTAAAGGAATGTTCTGACTCTTTTTATTAAAAAGAACAATATTGTTTTAATTAGCCACTATTAAGTTGATTGTTAATTAATAATACTAAAAATTTTGAGCATAAAATTTTTATAGAATAAATACTTTTGGTAAAATTTTATTGTGATAAATTTCATATGAAAGTAGGGGGGATCGATGACGAAGGGGAAAAAAATACTTTTTAGTTTTATTGCTTTTATTTTTGGCACTTTTTTATTTACAATTTTTGTCCATTATCAATTTGTCTACTCATTGAGCGTTCATTTTATCAGGCCAGAAGACTATCCTTTGATAGGTAGATATCTACCTTTCTATCTTTATTGGGGGAGCGTCATAGGAATGATAGCTGTTGCTTTAACTATTTTTGTAACTATTCTAAGCCCTATAGAAGTTACGTCTATCAAGTTGAATGAAGATAAAGGCAAATTAGAGATAAAAAAAAGTGCGATTATAGGTTTAGTTCAATCACAAATAAACCAGTCTAGCTTGTTAAAAGATTCGAAAGTAAAAGTAAAAATGTATAAAAAAAAGATAAAAATAAAAATCGTTGGAAATACCAGTAGTAATATAGATATTATTGATCAGACGAATCAGTCAATTAGAAAAATTGATACCTATATTAAGAATTTCATTGGACTAGATACATCGATAAAAACAGAAGTTATCTTTAAAAATGTGGCTCGTTCAGACGATAATAAAAAAGAAAAAAAACGAGTAATATAAAGAAAGAGGGGAGAATTTGAAAGAAATATTAACAGTGTATAAGTCTCCAATTATTGGCGGACTAACGGGATTAGTCTTTGCAATTTTATTTTTAACTGTAGGTTTTTTTAAAACAATTCTTGTTGTTATCATGGTTGTATTAGGTATATTTATAGGGAATTATATTAGCAAAAGTGATTTTCTTGGGAAAATCATTAATAAATAAAAAATATAAACGTATAGGAGCGATTTTTAATGGATAAAGCAAAAGAAAACACAAAAGAATTAAAAAAAGTAGAAGTGGTTAAAGGAAAATTAACATATGAAGACAAAGTAATCAAAAAAATTATTGGCATTTCATTGGAGAAAGTGGATGGACTGCTTACGGTAGACGGTGGTTTTTTCTCAAATTTGGCTGGTAAACTAGTAAACACAGATGATGTCACATCTGGTGTAGATGTTGAAGTAGGAGAAAAACAAGTGGCGGTAGACCTAGATATTGTCGCAGAATATGGAAAAGATATCCATAAAATTTATAACGAAATGAAAGAAATCATTACAAGAGAAGTTAAAAATATGACGGGATTAGAAGTAATCGAAGTGAATGTGAATGTTGTAGATATAAAAACTGAAGAGCAGCATGAAGAAGATTCTGTAACATTACAAGATAAAATGGGTGATGCTACAGAAGCAGTAACTAACTTTACCAGTGAGCAGACAGATAAAGCAAAAGAACTAGCTTCAAAAGGTAGTTCTAAAGCAAAAGAATTAACTGAATCTCGTGTACAATAAGTATAGATATTGTGCACTTAAAGCGAGAATTAAAAAATTCTCGCTTTTTTTACTTTGAATATGTATTATAGTATAGCTTATGGTTACTAATATTAAATATTAGGAGAAAAATTTATGGAAAAAATAATGAAATATATTTTTGAAAAATATGATCCAAGCTCTATTATTTTGTATGGATCTTATGCAAACAAAACAAATAATACTAATAGCGATTTTGACGTATTAGTAATAAGCAATACTTGTCAATATATACATGATACATCTTTTGTAGATGATATCCAATTGGATTTATTTGTGTATCCCAAGTCTTATTTTAAAAACTCAGAGATTGATTTTATGAGTTTTGTCCAAATTTTTGACGGAAAAATTGTTTATGACAGTGATAAAATAGGAATGTGGCTAAAAAAAAGAGTGAATTATGTAATAAGTTCCATTCCGTATAAAAATTACGAAGAAAATAAAGCCCAAATTGAGTGGTGTGAAAAAATGCTAGCTAGATCGTTAAGAAAAGATCCTGAAGGATATTATAGACTACATTGGGTTCTAGTTGACAGTCTAGAAATATATTTTGACATTTGTTCATTAAAATATTATGGACCTAAAAAATCATTAAGTTATATGAAAAAAAAAGATCCCGTTTCACATGCGTTGTATGCAGAGGTACTTGAAAAAGCGACACATACATCTTTGGAGAAATGGATACATCAATTAAGAAATATTCTAGAAAAAGTAGAATAAAAAAATTAAAATTAAGTGCTCATCGAGAAAAGTACTTATAAATTAGAAACTAATTTAAAGAATAGCTGAAATGCAACTTGTATAAAAGTGATAGTTGTATTAAAAGATAATCCCATAATCGCTTTAAAAATAATACTAAACCTTGTTTATTAGGATGATTAGTGAAGTGAACAGAATTTTTTTATTTCTGTTCACTTTTTAAAAAAAAAATTTATTTATAGACTAAGGTTAATATGTATAAATCTTGTTTATTAGTGATACTCTATCATTTTACTGAAAAGATATGTAAGGTTTACACAATAAATCTTGTATTAAACAGATATCTATGGAAACTCTGCTGAGTATATTTTTGATAAAAAAATCGATATACAAGGATTAAAGTTTTATACATCGAATAATGTTTAATTATAATCTGTTATAAGTCTAGTTTTATTTTTCTATTTTAATGAAAATGTATATGGTAAAAGTATGGAAAATTTTAAATATAAAATTTCACATCTCATGTAGAGCTCTGTTTATACTGAGTGATTAGATAATAAATTGTACATAGATGCTTAAGAGCTATAAATTTTACGTTTTTTATATA
>NZ_JBIOOG010000001.1:2777500-2821852 GCF_051712125.1 Enterococcus sp. DIV1444a | reverse complement strand
ACAGTGACCTCCTATATGTTTAAATTTTGGTTATCTAAAAAATGTGGATAACTTAAAAGAATGAGCATAGTCGATTTTAGCATTTTTTTTAAACTTTTTCCACAAGCAATTGTTCAATGTGGAAAAAAAGTACACAAGGGTGAAAAAAGTTTTCCACAGGGTGTCGACACTTGCGGAAGAGAATGGTAACTGAACAAGTTATCCACAAAAAGCTGAGAATAATTAACCTTGATATAATCATCTTTCAAGAACTTATCAACAGCTAAAAAAACGCCTGTGTAAAACTTTTTAACAGGCTGTTTTTTTGTGTAAAACTAGTGGAAAAATGGTCGTGAACAGAAAAAAATGTGGAAAACTATCCACAAGCTACTCACAGGAAAATTTAATTTGTGGATAATTGAAACGAATCTTTCTCAGGAAATATTTCTTAAATTTTATTGACAAAAGACCCTATTACTCGTTATACTATCAAAGTATGTCTATATATTGATGGATAGTTACAATTTCAGGAGGTGTAATTGCATGAAAAGAACGTATCAACCAAACAAACGTAAACGCCAAAAAGTTCACGGATTCCGTAAACGTATGAGCACTAAAAATGGCCGTCGCGTATTAGCAAGCCGTCGTCGTAAAGGTAGAAAAGTTATTTCTGCTTAATGATGGTCTGGTCTTTTAAACAGTCAATTTCTAAGAACCCTTAGTTATCTCCATAATTTTTTGGAAGATGTGAAGATAACTAAGGGTTCTTTTTCTATTTTCAATAAAAGAAAGCAGGATTCTATAGAAAAGGCTACTAAAAAAGAGCGGAAATATGCTATTATTATTAAGAAGTAAAAAAATATAGAAACAAAGGGATGCCGATGAAAAAGTCCTACCGTGTCAAGAAAGAAAAAGAATTTCAACAGGTGTTTAATAAAAAACAATCTTGTGCAAATCGTCGTTTCGTTGTGTACGTTTTAGAGAAACCACAACAAGCCCATTTTCGAGTGGGAATTTCTGTTGGGAAGAAAATTGGAAACGCGGTCACAAGAAATGCTGTGAAGCGGAAAATCCGCGCGAGTTTATTTCAATTAAAAGACCGTATCTCTCCAGAAATTGATTTTATCGTGATTGCACGTCCAGGATTGGATAAGTTATCGTCTGAAGAAGTGAAAGCTAATTTAATCCATGTGTTAAATTTAGCTAAAATATTAGATGTAAGAGAGGGAATTGAGTAGTGAAGAAGTATAAGCGCTTATTATTAATGGCTGGGTTAGTGACCTTAGTCTTTGTTTTATCCGCCTGCGGAACCGCGCCCGTAAGTGAAAGTAGTACAGGAATTTGGGATCGATACATTGTTTATTATTTTGCCCAAGCGATTAAGTTCCTATCATTAGGCGGCAGTGTCGGAATTGGGATTATCCTATTTACGTTAGTCATCCGGATTATTTTATTGCCGTTGATGCATTTTCAAACGAAGAGTATGCGTAAAACACAAGAGTTGCAACCGCAATTAAAGGCCTTGCAACAAAAATATTCTTCAAAAGATCCTGAAACACAACGCTTATTCCGAGAAGAACAGCAACGTTTGTATGCAGAAAATAATGTGAATCCTTACATTGGCTGTTTACCACTGTTGGTTCAACTACCAATCATGATGGCTTTGTATCAAGCCATTTCGCGCGTGCCTGAATTAAAAGAGGGAACGTTCATGTGGTTAAGCCTCGATAAGCCGGATCCGTATTTAATTTTACCAATTTTAGCAGCTGTCTTTACGTTTGCTAGTACGTATCTTTCAAGTATGAGCCAACTAGAAACAAATGCCTCACTAAAAATTATGAATTACGTTATGCCAGCGATGATCTTCTTTATGGGGATTTCATTGGCCAGCAGTTTATCTCTTTACTGGGTGGTCTCAAATGCCTTCCAAACAGGGCAAACATTGTTATTGAATAATCCATTCAAAATCCGTAAAGAGCGGGAGGAAGCAGCACGTCAAGCCAAAGCACGGGAGCGAGCGCTTGAACGAGCAAAAAGTCCTAAGAAAAAAGGGAAGAAAAAATAAAGGAGGTCGTTCAGATGCCGATTTATGAAGGAAATACAATCGAAGAAGCAACGCAGAAAGGCTTACAAGCACTTGGTTTAACCAAAGAGGATGTTACAATTGATGTGTTAGACGAAGGAAAAAAAGGATTTTTAGGTCTAGGAAAAAAACTTGCCCAAATTTCAATGGAACCAACGATTAGTGAGCAAGTCACAGAAGCGGTCGAAGAAACAGTGGAAGATATTGTTGTTGCCGATGAAGCAACAGCAGTGGAAGAAGCAGTTGAGGAATTAACCGAAACAATTCCTAGTCTCTCAGAGGAACCAACACATTCTTTAGAAAATCTGGAAGACGAAGCTGCTATTACTGAATTAGCGATGTATTTAACGAATATTTCAAATGAACTGAACGCTCCTGCCATGGTTCGCATAGCGCGCGAGAACGGCAATATTATCTTCCATTTAGAAACAGAAAAACAAGGTATCTTAATTGGAAAACACGGAAAAGTTTTAAATGCGTTACAATATTTAGCGCAAGTCTTTATTCACCGCATTGCAAGCAATAAGCTATCGATTGTTGTGAATGTCGGAAATTATCGCGAAAAACGTCATGAAATTTTGGAACGTTTAGCGAAACGCACTGCGGAAAAAGCCAAGCGCACTGGGCGACCAGTCTTCTTGGAACCAATGCCGGCTTTTGAAAGAAAACAAATCCATCACACGCTAAGCAAAGATGAACAAATCAAAACCCATTCTGAAGGGGATGAACCTTATCGTTATTTAGTGGTTGAACCAGTTAAGAAGTATTTTTAAACAGAGGTCGGGACGGAACCGTTTAGCTCCGAGAAATAAGAAGGAATTTCCGAAAATTGCTTTTTAATTTTTGGAGAATTTCGGCTTATTTCCGAAGGAGTTGGTTCTGTTCCCGCCGTTTATCAGGTTTTGAGCCTGGGACAAAAATCACTTGGGATTTTTGTCCCAGGCTCTTTCCAAGTTAAATGATTTTTTTAGCCGTTTCCGTTTCTTTTTTGTGTTATGATAATCAGTAATTACTCCAATAGTAAGTTCAAATGAAAAAGTTTTGTAAAGAGACGTAGGGGGAGCAACAGGTATGCGTACGGAGAAAATACTGGTTGTAGATGATGATGCAACGGTTCGTCGCTTGATTTGGAAAGCATTACAATCAACAGGTATTCTTATTTACCAAAGTGAATCAATTGAAAAAACAAAAGATATCGTGTCCAGAGTCACCTTTGATTTGTTCATTTTAGATGATACTTTGGAACATGACAGTGATGGTTACTACTTAGTCCAAATGATTAGAGAGAAATATCCACTGGTGCCAATTATCTTTTTTAGTAGCAAAAAAGAAGAAGAGGATATCATTGCAGCCTTGGAAATGGGCGTAGATAGTTATATAACGAAACCTTTTTCTTTGAATGTTTTTAAGGCTCAGGTGATTGCTTCGTTGAATCGGGCTCGAATGATTAAAAAACAATTGAATGTTTATAAAAAAGAAGAGTTACAAGTAGGCGATTTCCGTTTTGATTATGGTCGTTATCAACTATTTAAAAAGGATTTACCTATTCCATTGTCTTCGAAAGAAGTTCAATTAATTCAATTTTTTCTGGAGAATCCCGAGCAAGTATTCTCTAAAGAACAAATTTACAGTAGCGTTTGGGGCACCGGAGATGTCGATGCGAATACGATTATGGTTTTTATTAATCGTTTACGAAGTAAATTAGAAGAAAAACCGAAAGAACCTTGTTACCTTCGGACCGTTTGGGGCATTGGTTATACCTTTACGCCAAATGGTTGTGAACAAAAAAAATGAAAAAAGGCCCGCAGTCGCTAGTTCAACTGCGGGCCTTATTGGCTTATTCAATTTGCCGACGTTCCATTTCTTTCAAAATAAATTGAAGCGAACGATTTAGATGTTCATGGGTTAAAAGTGTAATCTGGTCAATATTCTTTGTTTTCATTCCGCGAAAAATTAACCAATGTTCTTCCAGTGCAATACTGCGACGTTCTGAGGCACGAATCGCAATATCTCTGAAATAGATTAAGTAAGCATGGAGATCAGTCACAATTTTTTTTAAACGTAGCATCTGACTCTTAGTATAAATAAAGGAATTAAAATCTGAAAAGTTCTGTAGTAAGTCATCTACTTGGTCGTTTTTATTGTATTGCTCACCTTGATGAAGTAAGGCTTCCAGTTCATCAAAATCTTCTGGTGTCATGAGTTCCATAGCTTTAATGGTTGCTAAAGTGTCCAAAGATTTACGAATATCATAGATTTCATAAGCATCTTTCATACTAATCCCTTTGACCACGATACCCACCATAGGTATATGTTCCACCAATTGTTCTTTGACCAATTCTTGCAAAGCAAAGCGAATGGGCGTCCGACTAATGTTTAATTGCTCGGAAAATTCTTTTTCGTTAATCCGTTCACCCGCAGGAATATCCCCTAAAATAATGGTTTTTTTAAAGGCTTCATAGGTACAGATTTTTAGAGGTTTACTGCTGGTTAAATCTAAGTTCCGTTTTACTGCTTCAACCGTTGGATTCATATGAGGCACCTCCCTATAGGTTATTTTTATAGATAATAAATATAATATTAAAAAAGAAAATATAACGCAAGAAAAGACTAAATGAAAAGAAAACCGAGGAGAAAAGGCACTCCTACGGTTTCAATGATAACGTTTAATTTTGTGGAATAAATAGAGGCATGTGCCCTAACGCAACAATGGTTACAATAAAGATAACGAAAATTCCTAAAGCGTATTTTGCTGATTCTTTTTGCCATTGCCCCATATCTAAGCCAGTTAAACGTAATAACAAGTAGATAAATGCTACTAATGGACTTAATAAGTGGAATGCTTGTCCCATTAAAGAAGCTAAAGCCATAGACATGTTATCAAATCCATAAGAACGGCCAGCTTCTGCAAGAACTGGCATCACACCAAAATAGAAGCCATCATTTGAAATAAAGAAGGTTCCTGGCGCCGAAATGAACGCAATCACTAAGCCCCAAGCGCCGGCTAATTGTTTTGGAATAATATTGACAAAGCTATTTGCTAAGGCATTGGCCATACCAGATCCTTGGAATAAGCCCATGAAGACGCCGGCTGCAAAGACCAAGATAACCACCTGTACAGCATCGCCAGCGTTCGCACTGATGCGACTGCTTTGATCTTTTAATTTTGGATAGTTAATCATTAAAGCAATACAAGTACCGACTAGGAATAGTAATAGCGGTGGCATTTCAATCCATGAAGGCAAACCTAATTGACCCACGAAGGAGCTTAGGACTAACCAACCAATTAAGATAATCGTTAAAATGCCATTGAAAGCAAAATTCTTTGGACGACGAATTTCTAATAACTCAGGATCGTTAACAATAGTCATTTCTTCTAATTCTTTATCGGTAAGAGCTGTCACACCTAAGCGGGCACGTTCTTTTTTCCCCATGCGATAAGCAACAAAGAAGATAACATATAATACAGATAAAATCATACCAGGTGCTAAATAAGAAAGGATGTCGGCGTCCACTTCTAGTACAGCCATAGCACGAGCTGTTGGGCCACCCCAAGGTAATAAGTTCATAATGGTGTTCTGTAAAATAACAAGCACACCTAAGTTCATCATTTTCATATTAAGTTTTTTATAGATCGGGATAAATGCAGAACAGCAAATTAATGTCGTCGTTGTTCCATCGCCGTTTAAGGAAACAGCAGCAGCAACTACCGCAGTAGCCATCAAGACTTTCATCGGATCGCCTTTGGCAAAGTAAATCATTTTTTTGGTGATTGGATCAAACAAACCAGCATCTAACATAATAGAGAAGTAAAGAATGGCAAATAATAACATAATACCAGTTTTTGAAGTAGTTGAGATCCCATCTAAGACGAAATTCCCAATGTTGACTTCAGGGACAACGCCGTCAGCGCCAGGTGGCGGACTCGCTACCCCAGTTGCAATTGCAATCAAAGTAAAAATAAGAGGAATAATTACTAAAGATGTAAACGGTGACAATTTCTTTTTCATGATTACATACATAAAGATGATAATCATACCATAAGCTAAAATAGTGAGTAACATGTTTTTCTTCCTTTCTTTTTTAGAACTTTATTGTAAGCGTTAACAACCGGTGTTAATAAAAAAGAATAGCCATGAGAAATGTTTCACAGTATTCTGGTTTACAACAAAAAATATTTTTTGTGTTTGTCTATAGTGTGAGAATATACAAACTTTCGCAGAGAATAAAGAGCCTAAAACAAAAAGAACATCAAAAAAACAATTCAACAATCAATTTCTTATTAATAACTTAATATAATATTAATAGAATCTTAACGGCTGATAAATGCTTATATACCAATGTTTATAGAGTTTTTTTCACAAAATAAACAATAAAAGAACAATCTGGGCTGGTGTTTTCACTAGGTTTTTTAACTGTTTTTTCTATAATGGACGTATACCAAGAATTAGTGAAAGGAGAGACAATATGGGCCTATTTAAGTCCTTATTCAAGAAAGAGCAACACACGCAGGATACCGAGATTAATGAAAGCGTTATCCAACGTGAAGCGGATAACTTGGAAAAGCGATGGATAGATATACCAGCATATATTCCTGCTGAGCCAAAAGAATATCAATTGGTAAGTATTGTGGCCACTGCCATCGCAGCAGGAGAGTTTCCGGAAAGTCGTTTTGTCATCAAAAAAATCGCAAAACGAAATCCAGAAGCAAAAGAAGTTGCCATTATTGCAGCAAGTATAGCTGCAGAGCTTTCAGAAGAGTCTCAGCTAGTTGTCAAAAGAATTTCAAAACAAAACCTTGAGGAGGATCATTATGTTACGCAAATTTAAAATTTCAATTGATGGGAAAGAATATTTAGTCGAGATGGAAGAAATCGGTGGAGTCCCACAACCAGCGCCTGTTGCGCCCCAACCAACAGCCCCAGTTGCTACGGCAGAAACGCCAGCTCCTGCTGTTGAAGAAGCCCCAGCGCCAGCGGCACAGACAGCCGCCCCAGCAGGAGCAGATGCAATGCCAGCGCCAATGCCAGGAACTGTGTTAAAAGTATTAGTCAATGTTGGTGATACGGTGTCAGAAAACCAACCATTGTTAATTTTAGAAGCAATGAAGATGGAAAACGAAATCGTTGCAGGAAAAGCAGGTACGGTAACAGGAATTCATGTTACACAAGGCCAAATTGTGAATCCAGGAGAACCATTAATAACAATTAATTAGAATTAATTTAAGAAGAGGAAGTGATTTGTGTGGAGACACTGATTCAAGGTGTTATAGGAATGGGCCAAGAGCCAGGACGCATTGTGATGATGCTGATTGGTGGACTATTAATGTATTTAGGAATAAAAAAAGAGTATGAACCAACACTTTTAGTGCCAATGGGTTTAGGAACGATTTTAGTGAACTTTCCTAATTCTGGCGTATTGAGCGCTGGCGGCGAACCAGGTCCGTTTAATGTTCTTTTTGATTTTGGAATAAAAACAGAATTATTCCCGTTATTATTATTTATTGGGATTGGGGCAATGATTGATTTCGGTCCATTATTACAAAATCCGTTTATGTTGATGTTTGGTGCCGCTGCACAGTTTGGGATTTTCTTTACAGTTATTATGGCTGTTTTATTAGGTTTTGATTTAAACGATGCTGCTTCAATTGGGATTATTGGTGCCGCCGATGGTCCAACGTCCATTTTCGTAGCAAATACCTTACATTCAAAATACATGGGGGCCATAATGGTTGCCGCATACTCCTACATGGCGTTAGTTCCGATTATTCAACCAGTAGCGATTAAAGCAGTGACGACGAAAGCCGAACGTCGTATCCGTATGACTTATCGGGCTGGGGAAGTTTCTCAAACAGCGAAAATTCTTTTCCCAGTTGTTATTACGATTGTCGCTGGTTTAATCGCGCCTGTGTCCTTACCATTAGTTGGTTTCTTAATGTTTGGGAACTTATTAAGAGAATGTGGCGTTTTGGATCGCTTATCCATTACAGCTCAAAATGAATTGGTGAATATTATTAGTATCTTGCTAGGACTATCTATTTCCGTTAGCATGAACTATGCAGAGTTTTTAAAAGTCGATACGTTGATGGTTATTGGCTTAGGGTTAGTCGCCTTTATTATGGACTCAGTCGGCGGCGTGCTTTTTGCTAAATTCTTGAATTTATTTAGAAAAGAAAAAATCAATCCAATGATTGGTGCTGCGGGTATTTCCGCTTTCCCAATGTCTAGTCGGGTCATTCAAAAAATGGCTACGGATGAAGACCCACAAAACTTTATTTTAATGCATGCTGCTGGTGCCAACGTTTCAGGACAAATCGCTTCTGTAATTGCTGGTGGCTTACTATTAGCCTTTTTAACATAGGACGGAAAGGAGAACGAATACATGTCTGTTAACATGGAAGATTTAAAAATTGCTTTTGAACTGTTAGGTTTTGGTTGGGGCGGCGTTTTCGTTGTTTTATTTATCATTTATCTAGCATCTAAATTACTATCAAAATTATTCCCGATTAAAAAATAAAGGAGGTTATTGCTGTGAGCAGCGTATATACAATGAAAAGAATCTGGTTGCAAAAAGATAAAAAAGCTTATCAAGCTTGGCGCGAATTAATGGAAAAAGCCGCATTGCAAACGACAGAAGCACTTGATTACACCGTTGGCATATATGATGACACAGCATTAATCGCCTCTGGCTCGCTTTCAGGCAAAACGATTAAGTGCGTGGCCGTTTGTAAAAAATATCAATCTGAAAATTTGTTAACCCAATTGGTGGTTCATCTACTTGAAAAACTGAGAGAAGAAAACCAATTACACAGTTTTTTGTATACAAAACCAAAAAATGAACAAATTTTTCAGTCGCTAGGCTTTCAAAAAGTGGTTGCGAACCAAGAGGTGCTGTTTATGGAGCAAGGCAAACCAGATTTTGCCGATTATCTTGGTTACCTGACACAGCATAAAAAAGCAGGGCCAGCCAGTAGCATTGTTATGAATGCAAATCCTTTTACGAAAGGCCATCAGTACTTAGTCGAAAAAGCAGCCAAAGAAAGTCCGCACGTTTATGTGTTTGTTTTATCTGAAGATAAATCGCTGTTTTCAAAAGAAGCACGTTTCGCAATGGTGCAAAAAGGGGTAGCCCATTTACCCAATGTGACAGTCCTATCTACAGAAGATTACTTAGTTTCGTCTGCGACTTTTCCTACCTATTTTTTGAAAGAAAAAGCGCCATTAGAGGTAGCTGCAATTCAAGCAACGCTTGATGCAACGTTATTTAAAGAAAGGATTGCGCCAATACTTGAAATTCAGCAACGTTATGTGGGAGAAGAGCCTTATTCAGAAGTGACCGATGTCTACAATCAAGCAATGCAACAAGTTTTCGGACAAACGATAACGCTAACCATTGTCCCGCGATTAGCGATTGATGGAGAGCTGATTAGTGCGACGAAAGTTCGCAAAGCGATGGCTGAAGGCGACAAAGAGACACTCAAGAAGTTTTTACCAGCAACAAGTTATCAATACTTAGTAGAACACAAGAAACTAATGAGGTGAAGAAAGTGAAGATTATCAAAAATGCTACTGCAGGAACAGTAGAATCAAGTGATATTATGATTACCGTCCAACCCCTTGAAGCAACAGAAAATACCATTGAATTAGAAAGTAGTGTCGAAAAACAATTTGGCAATCAAATTCGTCAGGTGATTACGACAACTTTAGAACATTTAGATGTTCAAGGCGTTGCGGTTAAGGCGATTGATAAAGGGGCGTTAGATTGTACGATCAAAGCGCGGATGATTACAGTTTTACATCGAGGCGCTGAAAAAGAAACGTATGATTGGAAGGAGTTAGACTCATGGAACGTTTAAGAAGAACAATGATGTTTGTCCCTGGAGCGAACGCAGCAATGCTAAGAGATGCACCTTTGTATGGGGCAGATTCAATTATGTTTGATTTAGAAGATGCGGTTTCATTAAAAGAAAAAGACTCTGCCCGTGTTTTAGTCCATTCTGCTTTGAAAACTTTCGATTATGGCAATATTGAAATTGTTGTTCGGATCAATGCTTTAGATGCCGGTGGCGCAGAAGATATTGAAGCGATGGTCTTAGCTGGTGTCGATGTGATTCGTTTACCAAAAACAGAAACAGCCCAAGATATCATTGATGTCGAGGCAGTCATTACAGAAGTAGAACAGCAAAATGACATTCCCGTAGGAACAACGAAAATGATGGCTGCTATTGAATCGGCCGAAGGTGTTCTAAATGCACCCGCGATTGCCAAAAGTTCAACTCGCTTGATTGGCATCGCGTTAGGCGCAGAAGACTATGTTACCAATATGAAAACACGGCGCCATCCAGATGGCCAAGAACTATTCTTTGCTCGTAGCATGATTTTACATGCCGCTCGAGCAGCTGGGATTGCAGCTATTGATACGGTCTATTCAGATGTAGACAATACGGAAGGCTTTGAAGCCGAAGTTCGTTTGATTAAACAGCTAGGTTTCGATGGGAAATCGGTGATTAATCCTCGTCAAATCCCATTAGTTAATACTATTTATGCGCCAACAGAAAAAGAAATCCAGAATGCTAAGGAAGTAATCTGGGGCATTCGGGAAGCCGAAGCAAAAGGGTCAGGCGTTATTTCTGTAAATGGAAAAATGGTTGATAAACCAATTGTTGAACGAGCTGAACGGGTCATTGCGTTAGCATTGGCGGCTAAATTAATTACCGAGGAGGAAATATAGACATGGTAGTAAATAAAGTAGGCAAAGACATTCCTCAATCTTATGCAGAGCAATACGGCATTTATGAAGGAGAATTAGCACACATTGATGCTTATCAAGAAGCGAGCCGAGCAATTAAACCAGTGAAACCTCGGGAGACAAAGCTTTTAGGAAGCATTCGTGAAGCAATTGAAAAAACAGGTTTGAAAGATGGCATGACCATCTCTTTCCATCACCATTTCCGTGAAGGAGACTATGTGATGAATTTAGTTTTAGCCGAAATTGCCGCAATGGGGTTGAAAAATATTTCGATTGCACCTAGTTCAATTGCAAATGTTCATGAACCTTTGATTGAACACATTAAAAATGGAGTAGTCACCAACATTACTTCTTCTGGTTTGAGAGATAAAGTGGGGGCCGCTATTTCCTCAGGTATCATGGAAAACCCTGTGGTGATTCGTTCACATGGTGGCCGAGCACGGGCAGTAGCAGCAGGCGATATCCATATTGATGTGGCCTTCTTAGGTGCGCCAAGTTCAGACGCTTATGGAAATGCGAATGGCACCAAAGGAAAAGCCACCTGTGGTTCTCTTGGTTA
The DNA here is from genome assembly GCF_051712125.1 of Enterococcus sp. DIV1444a. Lineage (NCBI taxonomy): Bacteria > Bacillati > Bacillota > Bacilli > Lactobacillales > Enterococcaceae > Enterococcus > Enterococcus sp. DIV1444a. The sequence goes on along the minus strand of NZ_JBIOOG010000001.1, from coordinate 2,810,483 downwards.
TGCGATGGTCGATGCAAAGTATGCGGATCAAGTAGTCATCATTACTGACACATTAGTGCCATATCCTAATACTCCTATTAGTATTCCGCAAACAGATGTTGATTATGTAGTAGAAATTGATGCAATTGGTGATCCAGATGGAATTGCCAAAGGCGCAACACGTTTTACAAAAAATCCTAAAGAATTGCTGATTGCTGAATATGCCGCAAAAATAATTACACATTCTCCTTACTACAAAGAAGGCTTCTCATTTCAGACTGGAACAGGTGGCTCTTCACTTGCAGTTACACGGTTCATGAGAGAACAAATGATTAAAGATGGTATTAAAGCAAGTTTCGCTTTAGGGGGAATTACGAATGCAATGGTGGAACTTTTGGAAGAAGGTTTAGTAGAAAAAATTATTGACGTCCAAGACTTTGACCACCCATCAGCTATTTCTTTAGGCGAAAATGCGAATCATTATGAAATTGATGCCAATATGTATGCCTCACCGCTTAGCAAAGGGGCGGTTATTAATCAATTAGACACAGCTATTTTATCTGCTTTAGAAGTGGACACAGATTTTAATGTAAATGTCATTACTGGTTCAGATGGTGTCATTCGTGGTGCTTCTGGCGGACACTCCGATACAAGTATGGCTTGTAAAATGAGTCTAGTGATTGCGCCACTTGTTCGTGGACGGATCCCAACAATCGTTGAGCAAGTAAATACAGTCGTTACACCAGGTACGAGTGTCGATGTCGTGGTAACAGAAGTCGGCATTGCAATCAATCCAAAAAGAACAGACTTAATTGATTGTTTTAAAGCTTTAGACGTTCCTCAGTTTACATTAGAAGAGTTGAAAGACAAAGCCTACAATATTGTCGGCACCCCAGAACCAATTAAATATGGAGACAAAGTCGTTGCGTTAATTGAATACCGAGATGGTAGTCTAATTGATGTGGTACGCAATGTTTAACGGGGAAAAAGTAACACTTTTAGAGATGTTGGATGCTCGCGAACAAAGAGTTGCCACACAGAAGGAATTGTTAGAAACTGCTCCAGAAGCCAGTCTCTTATCTGCCACAATGAATATCCCTGGAGAAGTAAAAAATTCGCCTACCTTAACAGCTGTTTTTTTAGAAGTAATTGAAGAAGTCGAGCAACAATTGCTGGATCAAGTGCCGATTGTTAATTTTTACCGGAATGAAAAAACAGGGCCTGAATATTATTTGGCGGTTTCATTAGCCCCACAAGAATTAAAACAAAGAATGGTCAAAATTGAAGAAACACATCCTTATGGTCGTTTAGTGGACCTAGATGTTTTATGGGGAAATGAGGAACTAAAAAGCCTTCATCGAGGAGATTTAGGCTTGCCACTACGGCGCTGTTTTATTTGCCAAGAAGAGGCGAAAGTCTGTGGACGAAATCGACGTCACAGTCTTGAAGTAATGCAAGAAAAAATAACAGAAATAATTTTGACACGAAAGGAGCAGCCAAGTGAGTAAAAAAATTCGTTTTACAGAAACGGTGTTACGCGATGGACAACAAAGTTTAATTGCAACACGGATGCCAACCTCAGATATGCTGCCGATTATTAAAACAATGGACGAGGCAGGATTTCATGCATTAGAAATGTGGGGCGGAGCAACGTTTGATTCCTGTGTCCGCTATTTAAACGAGGACCCGTGGGAACGTCTTCGCCAAATTCGCAAAGAAGTTAAAAATACTAAACTTCAAATGTTATTACGAGGACAAAATTTACTAGGATATCGTCATTACGCCGATGATGTGGTGCGGGCCTTTGTCGAAAAATCAGTTGAAAATGGGATTGATATTATTCGTATTTTCGATGCCTTGAATGATGTCCGTAATTTACAAACAGCGATTCAAACCACAAAAGAAGCTGGCGGACACTGTCAAGCAGCAATCTCTTATACCACGAGTGAAATTCATACCATCGATTACTTTGTAAAATTAGCCAAAGAATTAAGTCAAACAGGAGCGGATTCCATTTGTATTAAGGACATGGCAGGCGTTTTAACGCCACAAACTGGTTTTGAATTAGTGAGCAAAATGAAAGATGCCATTGATTTACCTTTAGAGGTGCATACGCATGCGACTAGTGGTATTTCTGAGATGACCTATTTAAAAGTTGCTGAAGCAGGTGCGGATATCATCGATACAGCTATTTCTTCTTTCGCTGGCGGTACGAGTCAACCAGCTACAGAATCTGTGGCCATTGCGTTAGAAGATTTAGGCTTTGAAACAGGTTTAAATATGGAAAAAGTAACAGAGATTGCTGACTATTTCAATCCGATTCGTGATCGCTTTAGAAGTGAAGGCATTTTAAACCCTAAAGTTAAAGATACAGAACCGAAAACCTTGATTTATCAAGTGCCTGGTGGTATGTTATCAAACTTATTAAGTCAATTAACGGAGCAAGGTTTACAAGACAAATATGAAGAAGTTTTAGCTGAAGTACCTAAAGTAAGAGCAGATTTAGGGTATCCGCCACTAGTTACGCCGCTTTCACAAATGGTCGGAACACAAGCCTTAATGAATGTGATTTCTGGGGAAAGATACTCCTTAATACCGAATGAAATCAAAGATTATGTGCGCGGAGAATACGGCAAATCACCAGCACCTATCGCAGAAGAGATTAAACAAAAAATCATTGGGGATGAAGAAGTAATCACTTGTCGACCAGCGGATTTATTGAAACCAGAGTTGCATAGTTTAGAAAATGAAATCCAACAATATGCAAAATCTGAAGAGGATGTCCTATTATACGCGATGTTCCCACAACAAGGAAAAGACTTTTTAGGCCGTCGCGAAGATCCTTTTTACGACGTACCGTTACAGAAAGTGACAGTCAAACTTGACTTGCCAGAATAGCACGGGCAAGTGCTCCGCAGATGCATAAAGAAGCAAGGGTTTGAGCGACGATAACGGTTGTTCAAACCCTTGCTTCATCAAATAGAAAAACAGGCAGCCCGTGAAAGGAAGTGACAATGTGTTAGAAGAAGTTCTAGCAATTCATCAAAAAAATATTGGCGTGCTAAGTCTTGAAGCAACAGAAGCGGTATTAAACCATCATGATTTAGCCAAAATGTATACACCTGGTGTCGCAGAATTGAGTTTAATGATTGCCCAAAATCATGAATTAGCGCGCGAGTGGACCATTAGTGGTAAGTTAATTGCGGTTATTACAGATGGATCAGCTGTTCTGGGTCTCGGCAATATGGGCACGCAAGCGGGCTTGCCAATTGTTGAAGGCAAAGCTTTACTTTATAAAAATTTAGCTGGTGTCGATGCTATTCCTTTAGCACTGGAACAAAAATCAGTTGACGAGATGGTTCAAACAATTGAAAATTTACAAAATAGTTTTGCAGGAATCCATTTAGAAGATATTTCTGCACCAAAATGTTTTGAAATTGAAGAAAAACTTCAACAACGTTTGAACATTCCTGTGTATCATGATGACCAAGAAGGCACAGCCATTGTCGTTTTAGCTGGACTAATCAACGCAGCTAAAATTAAAGGAAAACCTTTAAATGAATTACGTGTGGTGATTAACGGAGTTGGTGCTTCTGGTGTAGCGACCGCTAAGTTATGTATTCAAGCGGGGATTACGCATCTCACCTTAGTAGATCGCCAAGGTGTTTTAAGAGAAGAAGACCCGACATTGAATCCTTACCAACGTGCTTTGCTTCGACAGGTAATAAAACCATCAGTAGAAAACAAAGATTTAGCTACCGCTGTCGTCAATCAGGATGTTTTTTTAGGCTTATCAGAAGCGGATGTGCTAACGCCAGCCCTGATTAAATCAATGAACCAAGACCCAATTATCTTTGCTTTAGCAAATCCTAAACCAGAAATTGAACCAGCCCTCGCCCAAGCCAATGGCGTCCGTTTATTAGCAACTGGTTCTTCCAAATATCCGAATCAAGTGAACAACATTTTAGCTTTTCCAGGTCTTTTTAAAGGGTTATTGGCAGCGAAAGGCAGAAAAGTCGATGTCGGTTTGCAAATGACAGTAGCACGAAGCTTGGCCGCTATGATTTCAGAACCCACAGCAGAAAAATTCATACCTAATGTATTTGATGGCGGCGTAGTTGACACGGTTTTTAATGCTGTACTAGACTATATAAAACAAGAGAAGGCCACAGCAGAAGAAGGGACGTAAAAGGCAATGACAAAGCAAGCAAGGAGTAAATTAGCACAGCAAGCACAATTGGCACTACTCTACGAAGTGACCTGTTTAAATAAACCAGGCTTGGTGGATCCAGTTGATGCAGGCGCCCATCAAGATATGGATGTTTTCACTTTTTTAGAAAGTAGTGTAGTTTTGACTCCTTATTTTGAAACCTTCGTTCAAGCTGGGACAGAGCTACGTCATTTGCCGATTGAGGCAACCTTTCGCGAGATTCGGCAAGTGGGGTTAGAAGCAGAACGAGCGATGTTTGAGGCAACAGAAGGTATCAATACACATAAAGGAGCGATTTTTTCTCTAGGTATTTTTTTAGCTATCTGTGGTCGTCTAATGATTTGGGAGACCCCTTGCTCCTTACAATTGTTTCAACAAACGCTTCAAACAATGACGCAAGACTTACTGGCCGATTTTGAAAATCTCGCTACGAATGAGCTAGAAAAACTAACTTGGGGTGAACGATTATTTGTTCAGTATGGCTTGACTGGAATCCGTGGTGAGGCGCAACAAGGGTATCCTGCTGTCTTTGAACAGGGGGTGCCTTATTATCAAAAACATCAAGGAACACAACAACAAAAACTCATTGATACGCTCCTTTATTTATCGCTCTATGTTGAGGATACGAATTTGATTAAACGAAGTCAAAGTGTCCAAATTTTTGAAATATATCAACCGTTAATCCAGGAATATTTTGCTTTAGGGGGGACACAAACGTTACGGGGAACTCTTTGCTTAGAAAGATTGAATCACTTATTCAAAGAAAAAAATTGGAGTATTGGTGGCAGTGCAGATGCTTTAATTTTGGTGGTGTTTTTAGATAAACTAATGAAATTAAATTGGCTGACTGCTTAATTAAAAAGATAGTTACAACGCTGACTTGGTCAGTTATTTTGACCTTATATGCCTATGGAAAGGTCTCAAGAGAATTCAAGAAAGCGATTGACAAATACCACGAAACACAGTATATTTTATTACGAAATCATTCTTATCAGAGTATACAAATACGATGATAAACAGTTGAAGCGAATCTTGATTTGCTTTTCCTAAACCTGATTCTTTTAGAATCAGGTTTTTGTTTGTCTAAAAGGCGGCATTCGTTCAAAAACGGCTGTCGCCTTATTTTATGAAATTTTTTTAATATAAAAATTTCATAAAATAAAATCTTAAAAATAGAAAAAATGTTATAGATTAGAGTCATTTTTTTGATGTAAAGTTTTTATGACTTACAGCCATAAAATTGATAAAAACAGTCAAAGAAGTAGAAAAAATAATAGTGGAATTACTCAAAAAAATAAAAAAATTTTCCGTTATTTAATTATCGATTTATCAAACGATAAGTTATAATAAAATAATTTATTTATCTTTAATGATTGGGGAGAAACGTATAAACTTCCTCATTTTACTCTCATTGTATAATAACTCACTAATGAATTAGTGAGTTTTTTAACATATCCATGATGTTTGTTATCAAATGAATTTTTATATAAAAATTCACAGCATTATATTTTGAAAAGCTGAGGAAATGTACTAAACTGCAGGTGTTAAATCCATTTAAATCGCTAAAGGGGGAGATGAACAACTAGGGGAAGCTAATTATCTTGGTATTTATCGTTTATTTTAAAGAAAAGAGGGACGATCAGATGAAAAAGAAAATTGTTGAGGATTTTAATCGGAAAAGTCAGCATAAAAAATGGACAAAACGCAAGATGCTTAATTTAGCAATATCAAGTGGTTTATTATTTACGTCATTAGCAATCCCTGTAAGTATAGCTGTTACCTCTGGCACAATCAGTGCATCAGCAGCGGTCTTGGATATCGAACTATTATCAAATGTTACGTCAAATAATGACAGTGGCACTTCAACGAGCAATCGTTGGACAGCCGCAAACCAAAATCAACCAGTTAATTTCACTGTTTCTGGTGGCGCTTTAGCAGATGCTTCCGCTGTGTTTAGTGGACAAAAACAAGCGGTGTTAGTGGTTCCTCCTGAGTTAAGAGGAGATGTAGCTGCAGCAGGCAGCGCAGCAATCAATACCAACGTTACGATTGATCTTTCAAAAGTTACTTTTTTGACTGCCGTTTTGAATGCAGCCAATGATTTAACCAATGTCATTACTCAAATTACCAGTGGAGCGTTAGGGAATTTAACTGGTGTTGATATTGATTTGACGGAAGTGAATCGTCAGTTGGAATTAGTTAATAACATTGAAAACTTAGGTGCTGCTTCATTTACAGCTCCGGAAACGTTAGCCGCTGACGGCTCATACATTAGCGCACCAATTAGTGATGGTTTAGGGTTAGTTTTAGCCCAAAATGTTTCAAACATCTTGCAAGATTTGAATGCAGCAGTTCAAGCTTTGGAGGCAAAAGGAACCAGTATCCCAAGTAATCTTGTCGCCGCAGCCATAAATGCAGCCTTGCTTCCTGTCAAAGGCACGGTAAACGTGGCTGTTTCAGGTGCTTTGCCTTTATTAGCGGTTGGTGGTTCAGGCGTAAATGAGTTAGTGGATGCTTCTTTACTAGGCGCAACCACGGTTACTTTACCAACTACCGTTTCAACACCTCAAAATTTATCCAATAATTTAGATGCTCGTTTTGTAGGAACAGTCGTTCAAACAGACCTTTTAGACGTTAATTTATTAGCAACAGCAGATGGTGTGTCCAACATTTATTTTGCTGCAGGTACTACTAGTGAAGTAACTGCACCAACAATCACAGGAGTAACAGGCAATTCAACGGCAGGTTACGAGATCAAAGGAACTGCTGACGCCAACGCCACGGTTGAAATTCGAAATGCAGGAGGCACCGTGATAGGCACAGGCACCGCCGATGGGACAGGGGCATTTACAGTCACCATTCCCGCAGGTGAAGCAGGCGCCAATGAAACATTAACCGCCGTAGCGAAAAACGCCAGCGGTACAGAAAGTACGCCAACAACGTTCCAAACGCCAGCGGATGAAGCAACCGTAACCGCACCAACAATCACAGGAGTGACAGGTAATTCAACGGCAGGTTACGAAGTTAAAGGAACTGCTGACGCCAATGCCACGGTTGAAATTCGAAATGCAGGAGGCACCGTGATAGGCACAGGGACCGCCGATGGAACAGGAGCATTTACAGTCACTATTCCTGCAGGAGAAGCAGGTGCTAATGAAACGTTAACCGCCGTAGCGAAAAACGCTAGCGGCACAGAAAGTACGCCAACAACGTTCCAAACGCCAGCGGATCCTAATACACCCGTGGCAACGCCAATTGTTGAGACTGTAACAGGTAGCACAACAAAAGGCTATGAAGTCACAGGGACTGCTGAAGTTGGAACCACCATTGAGGTTCGCGATGCAGCGGGCACGGTTCTTGGTACTGCAACAACTGGAACTGACGGAAAATATACAGTAACTTTAGATCCAGGAAAAGCAACAGCAAATCAAACGCTGAGCGTGGTAGCGAAAAACGCTAGTGGCACGGAAAGTCAACCAGCAACGGCGACAACACCAGCTGATGTCACTGCACCAACAGTTGATAACATCACAGGCAACTCTGGTTCGGGTTATGAAATTACAGGAACAGCAGACCCTAATACAACAATCGAAGTTCGTGATCCAGCTGGGGCAGTCATTGGTACAGGTACCTCTGATGCGAATGGTGATTTTACTGTAACGCTACCAACGGGAACGACAAATCCTGGGGATACGTTAACAGTAATTGGAAAGGATAACGCGGGAAATGAAAGTCAACCGACCGAAGTACTTGTTCCTGCTGATGCCACGGTGACAGCACCAACTGTAACAGGAGTAACAGGTAATTCAGTTGCTGGCTATCAAGTGACAGGCACTGCTGATCCGAATGCTACCATCGAAATTCGTGATGCAGATGGGAACGTGATTGCAACAGGGACTGCCGATGGGACTGGTTCCTTTGCCGTGAACCTTCCAGCTGGGACGGCAAGTGCGAATGAAACATTGACAGCGTTAGCCAAAGATCCTGCTGGCAATCCAAGTACACCGACAACCTTCCAAACACCAGCAGATGAAGTAGTGGCACCGCCAAGTGTTGACAAAGTTACCGGGAATACAACACAAGGTTATCAAGTGACAGGTACCGCTGAACTTGGCACTACCATTGAGGTTCGTGCAACAGATGGAACAGTTTTAGGCACCACAACAACTGGACCGACTGGCCAATATACTGTGACGTTAGCTTCAGGAAAAGCAACAGCTAAACAAGCAGTGAATGTGGTTGCTAAAAATGATACTGGACTTGAGAGCCAACCGACTACAGCTATGACACCAGCTGATGTTACCACACCAACAATTGGTGACATTACTGGAGATTCAACAACTGGTTATGAAATCACTGGGACGGCGGACCCTAATACTACCATTGAGGTACGGAACCCAGACGGAACAATTATTGGCACAACGACAACGGATGATCAGGGAAACTTTACTGTAGACATTCCAGCGGGAGCCGCTAATCCTGGTGATACATTAACTGTTGTTGGAAAAGACGGTGACGGCAATGAAAGTCAACCAACGGAAGTGACGGTTCCTGAAGATGCAACCGTGGCAGCGCCAACTGTGACGACTGTTACAGGAACAACTGCTACTGGGTATCAAGTAACCGGTACGGCAGAGCCAAATGTCACCATTGAGATTCACAATGAAGCAGGTTTAGTTATTGCTACGGGAATGACTGATGGTGCTGGCGCCTTTACAATCACTCTTCCGACGGGCACAGCAACAGCCAATGAAGCTTTAACTGCCGTTGCGAAAGATGCTACTGGGAAAGAAAGTAATCCGACTGCATTCAAAACACCTGCTGATCCAGATGCACCAGTCGCGACACCTACTGTTGACAAAATCACTGGTAGCACGACAAAAGGCTATCAAGTAGTAGGAACAGCAGAAGTTGGTACAACAGTTGAGGTGCGTGACGCAGATGGCACAGTCCTTGGCATGACAACGACTGGAATTGATGGCAAATATACAGTGACTTTAGAGCCAGGAAAGGCCTCAGCTAACGAAACAGTAACTGTCGTAGCGAAAAATGCAACAGGGACAGAAAGCCAGCCGGCTACAGCAACTACACCAGCCGACTTAGCCACACCAACCATTGACTCAATTACCGGAAATTCTGGTAAAGGGTACGAAATCACTGGCACGGCGGATTCACAAACCACCATTGAGGTTCGTGATGCAGATGGCACAATCATTGGTGCTACAACTGCAAATGAAACCGGCCAATATACGGTGACTCTACCAGCTGGCGTAGTGACACCAGGAGAAACGATTACGATTATTAGCAAAGATGGCGCTGGCAATGAAAGTCAGCCAGCTACAAAAGTTATTCCAGCGGATGTTGTTTTAGCGGCGCCAACCATTACGAAGGTTGAAGGGAACAAAGCTAATGGCTATACGGTCACTGGAACTGCTGATCCAAATGTCACGGTTCAATTTTATAATAGCAGTGAACAATTGTTGGCAAGTGGCAACACAACTGCTGGAGGTACCTTCTCCGTTCATATTGCAGCAGGGTTAGCAACAGAAAAAGAAACGTTAACCGCACTAACCACAGATACACAAGGAAATGTGAGTCCTAAAACCACATTTATGACACCAGCCGATATTACGGGAGAACCAGAAATTAAAATTGTGGCACCAACTGTTTCTTCAGTTTTAGGAACGTCTAAAGCCGGCTACCTCATCAAAGGAACAGCTGAACCAAACCGAATCATTCAAATTAGTAACCGACTATTAAGAAGTGTGATTGCTGTAGGTGCCACCGATGCTGAAGGTAACTTCGCTATCCAATTAACAGCGGGCCAAGCGACTGCTCAACAAAGTTTACTTGCGACAGCTACAGATGGCGCAGGACATTACAGTACGGCTACAACCTTCATGACGCCAGCTGACCCAACAAATCCTGGAGGAGGCAATGGTAACACTGGCGGAAATAACGGCAATACAGGCGGCAACACAGGAAACAATGGCGCAACTGGCGGGAATAATGGGAATGGTTCAAACACAGGTTCAAATCCAAATGGGGGTTCTGGTTTAGGCACAACAGGTTCTGGCTTAGGTTCACTAGGCAATGGCCTCGGTACAAATGGTAGTGGCTACAACCCGAAACTAAGTACCATTAGTTATGGCACTGGAAATCACGGGAAAACAGGCTACTTACCTAGTACAGGTGAAAAAGAGTCCTCAGCCGTGACAACGAGTTTGTTTGGTGCCTTTGTCGCATTCCTTGCGAGCATGGGAATCATCAAACGCAAACGTAAAAACTAGCTCTCTCCTTTAATTCCTATAGATGAGAAAACGTATTGTTGAGAATTCCCCACTCAATGATACGTTTTCTTGTTCCATTTAATGAAGAAAAATTGCCAAATAGAATAAAATGTGCTATTCTATTTTCAGAAAATCGAAGGAACAAGCAGTGAAAGTGCTAAATCCAACCTGAATTTTTTAATGCAGGAGGAGTGGGCGCTTTTTTTGTTGTTATGAAGAAAGGAAGCTAATTATGCAATCAGCTACAATGGAATTTGATACAATTGCGGCGATTTCTACGCCGCCAGGTGAAGGTGCGATTAGTATTGTTCGTTTAAGTGGCGAGCAAGCAGTTGCTATTGCAAACAAAGTTTATCGGTCAGGCACTAAAGATTTAGCTAAAGTCCCCACGCACACGATTCATTATGGTCATATTGTTGATCCGCAAAACGATCAATTGATTGATGAAGTCATGCTTTCTGTGATGCGGGCGCCGAAAACATTTACACGAGAAGACGTGGTAGAAATTAACTGTCATGGCGGCATTGTCGTGGTGAACCAATTACTGCAATTACTGTTACGTGAAGGCGCACGAATGGCCGAACCTGGTGAATTTACAAAACGTGCTTTTCTAAATGGCCGAATGGATCTTTCACAAGCAGAAGCAGTGATGGACTTAATCCGTGCCAAAACGGATAAAGCGATGAATGTTGCATTGAACCAATTGGATGGCAACTTGTCGACGTTAATTCGTTCATTAAGACAAGAAATTTTGAACACTTTAGCTCAAGTAGAAGTAAATATTGATTATCCAGAATATGATGACGTCGAAGAATTAACCACGAAACTACTTTTAGAAAAAGCCGAATTTGTGAAAGCACAGATTCAACAATTATTAACGACCGCTAAACAAGGAAAAATTTTGCGAGAAGGCCTAAGTACAGCAATTATTGGCCGACCAAATGTCGGGAAATCCAGTTTGTTAAACTATCTGTTACGAGAAGAAAAAGCCATCGTTACAGATATTGCTGGGACAACACGTGATGTCATTGAAGAATACGTTAACGTTCGCGGCGTTCCTTTAAAATTAATTGATACAGCGGGGATTCGCGAAACAGAAGACATTGTTGAACGAATTGGTGTCGAACGTAGCCGCAAAGCGTTAGCAGATTCAGATTTAATTTTGTTAGTCTTAAATCAAAGCGAAGAATTGACAGAGGAAGATCGGCAACTGTTGGAAGCAACGAAAGGCTTAAAACGCGTCATTCTTTTAAATAAAATGGACTTGCCGACAAAACTAGATCCTAACGAATTACAAGAATTAGTCCCTGCAGAAGAAATTTTATCCGTTTCAGTGTTATCAAACACAGGCTTAGACCAGTTAGAAGCGAAAATTGCTGATCTTTTCTTTGGCGGCCAAACAGGCGAAAAAGATGCTACCTATATTTCTAATACACGTCATATTGCTTTGCTGGATCAAGCAGCGCTTTCGTTACAAGAAGTGATTAACGGCATCGAAGCAGGTATGCCAGTTGATTTAGTTCAAATTGATATGACCCGTTGTTGGGATTATTTAGGTGAAATCGTCGGCGATAGTGTCCAAGATGAATTAATTACACAGTTATTTAGTCAATTTTGTTTAGGAAAATAAGACAAGAGAGGAATTTTTTATGAATCAATATCAAGCAGAATCATATGATGTTATTGTCGTCGGTGCTGGACATGCTGGCTCTGAAGCAGCCTTAGCAGCCGCACGAATGGGCGTTAAAACGTTACTTTTAACGATTAATTTAGATATGGTTGCTTTTATGCCATGTAACCCTTCTGTTGGCGGACCTGCCAAAGGAGTCGTTGTCCGAGAAATCGATGCATTAGGCGGCGAAATGGGTAAAAACATTGATAAAACCTACATCCAAATGCGGATGCTAAATACTGGTAAAGGTCCAGCGGTACGTGCGTTGCGCGCGCAAGCCGACAAACATGCCTATGCGACAGAAATGAAACATACCATTGAAAAAGAAGAAAATTTAACACTTCGTCAAGGGATTGTTGAAGAATTAATCGTGGAAGATGGCGTTTGCCGTGGTGTTGTAACTTCAACAGGTGCCGCGTACCATAGTCAAGCAGTGGTGATTACTGCCGGGACTGCCTTGCGTGGCGAAATTATTATTGGTGAATTAAAATATTCTTCAGGACCAAACAATTCGCAACCTTCCGTTGGTTTAGCCAATCATTTAAAAGAATTAGGTTTAGAAATCGATCGCTTTAAAACAGGAACGCCGCCACGAGTAAAATCAAGTACGATTGATTATTCTGTGACAGAGGAACAACCAGGCGATAAAGAACCCAACCACTTTAGTTATAGCACGCCAGATAGTGCCTATAATCAAAACCAAGAACCTTGTTGGTTAACTTATACGAATGAAACAACGCATGAAATTATTCAAAAAAATCTACATCGCGCCCCAATGTTTACTGGGATTGTTGAAGGTGTTGGCGCTCGGTATTGCCCATCCATCGAGGACAAAATTGTTCGCTTTTCAGACAAACCAAGACACCAATTGTTCTTGGAACCAGAAGGGTTGAATACCGAAGAAGTTTACGTTCAAGGCTTATCTACTTCTTTACCAGAAGATGTGCAAACAGAAATGCTTCATTCTATTGAAGGATTAGAAAAAGTAGAAATGATGCGTACAGGTTACGCTATTGAATACGATGTAGTAGTCCCTCACCAATTACGCCCAACATTAGAAACAAAGGTCATCGAAAATCTTTATACAGCAGGCCAAACGAACGGAACTAGTGGCTACGAAGAAGCTGCTGGTCAAGGTTTGATGGCAGGGATTAATGCTGCATTGAAAATTCAAGGCAAAGAGCCTCTTGTTTTAAAACGTAGTGATGGCTATATTGGCGTCATGATTGACGATTTAGTTACAAAAGGTACCAACGAACCTTATCGCTTGTTAACGTCACGTGCGGAGTATCGTTTGATTTTACGACATGACAATGCAGACTTACGTTTAACAGAAATGGGTCATGAAATTGGTTTAGTTAAAGAAGAACAATATGCCGCCTATCTAGTCAAAAAAACGGCTGTTGAAGCGGAAATTGCCCGCTTAGGTAAACATCGGATTAAACCAACAAAAGAAGTGCAAGCATTTTTGGAAACCAAAGGCGCTGCTGGCTTAAAAGACGGTATTTTAGCAAGCGATTTTCTGAAACGCCCAGAAATCAGTTATCAAGAAGTCGCTCAATTTATTCCCGCACCTGAAGAGGCGCTCGATCCGAAAGTGATTGAACAAGTAGAAATTCAAATCAAGTACGAAGGCTACATTAAAAAAGCCATGGAAAAAGTTGAGAAACTAAAACGCATGGAAGCAAAACGCATTCCAGAAAACATTGATTACCAAGCGATTAACGGCTTGGCGACAGAAGCAAAACAAAAACTACAAAAAATCCAACCAGAAACGATTGCCCAAGCAAGCCGTATCAGCGGTGTGAACCCCGCTGACATTAGTATTTTGATGGTCTACATCGAACAAGGAAAAATCGCGAAAGTGCAAGGATAATAAGTGGAGGGCGGTTTTAATTCAGCTGCTTATCATAAGATTTAGAAAGTGGAGAATAGGTCGAAGCGACTTGTTCTCCGCTTTCTCTTTTTTTGTTTCACATGAAACATCTACGATTATTCACTTGCTTAAAAACCAGACAATTTTCTTTATTTGTCAAAGAATTTCTTAAAAAAAAGGGTTATCTTTTGGGTATTTTTTTTGGTAGCAGTATGATGAGGGTATCAAATGATAGGAGGAAACGAGAATGAGATACACAAATGGAAATTATGAAGCATTTGCTCGACCAAGAAAACCAAAAGGTGTAGATGACAAGAGTGCCTACATTGTTGGTGGTGGCCTAGCAGGTTTAGCAACGGCTGTTTTCTTAATTCGTGACGGTCAAATGAAGGGCGAAAATATTCACATTTTTGAAGAACTCACGCTGTCTGGCGGTTCTTTAGATGGTAAATTTATTCCCCATGATGGCTTTGTCACGCGCGGCGGACGCGAAATGGAAAACCATTTCGAGTGTTTGTGGGATCTATTTCGTTCGGTACCATCATTAGAAGTAGAAGATGCCTCTGTCCTAGATGAGTTTTACCGTTTAGATTTAGATGATCCGAATTCTTCAAATTGCCGCATTATTCATAACCGTGGCGAACGTGTCCCAGATGATGGACAATTTACTTTATCCAAAAAAGCACAAAAAGAAATCGTTGATTTATTTATGACTTCTGAAGATCAATTAATTGGCAAAAAAATTGAAGATGTTTTCGGCGAAGAATTTTTTGAATCCAACTTTTGGATCTATTGGTGTTCAATGTTTGCTTTTGAAAAATGGCACTCTGCCATTGAAATGCGCCGCTACATCATGCGCTTTATCCACCACATCAAAGGTTTGCCTGACTTTACAGCCTTGAAGTTTACCAAATACAATCAATACGAATCGTTAGTGAAACCATTACTAAGCTTTTTAACCAATCAAGGGGTAGACTTTCAATATGAAACAACAATCAATGATATCCAAGTCGACATCAAAGGAGCTACTAAAGTCGCTCGGCGATTATTGCTGACACAAGCTGGCAAAACCAAAGAAATTCCTTTAACTGAAAATGATTTAGTCTTCGTAACGAATGGCTCAATTACTGAAAGTTCGACGCAAGGAGATCATCATACACCAGCACCAATTACTCATGAACTAGGGGGCAGTTGGAATCTCTGGAAAAACTTAGCAAAACAATCCCCAGAATTTGGGCACCCAGAAGTTTTCTGTGAAAATTTACCAGATGAAAGTTGGTTTGTCTCAGCAACGATTACGTGGGAAAATTTCGATATTGAACCGTATCTTTCTCGGTTAACACATCGTAAATTACGCACAGGAAAAATTGTCACAGGTGGTATTATTACTATCAAAGACTCTAATTGGATGATGAGTTTTGCTATGCATAGACAACCACATTTTAAAGAACAAAATGATCAACAATCTATAACTTGGGTATATGGATTACTTTCTAATAAACCAGGAAATTATATCAAAAAACCAATCGAACAATGTACAGGTCAAGAAATTACACAAGAGTTACTCTATCATTTAGGGGTTCCAGAAGGAGAAATTGAACGTATTTCAGAAGAATCTGCTACCACTATTCCGGTCTATATGCCGTTTATCACTTCTTACTTTATGTTAAGAGAACCAGGCGATCGACCATTAGTTGTACCAAACGGCTCTAAAAATCTTGCTTTCATTGGGAACTTCGCAGATACTGAACGAGATACGGTGTTTACAACAGAGTATTCTGTACGGACAGCGATGGAAGCTGTTTATCAATTGCTAGAGGTTGAACGCGGAGTACCAGAAGTGTTTGCTTCTGCATACGACTTGCGCGTCTTAGCAAACTCTGTTTATTATTTATCTGACAAGAAAAAATTAACAGAAATGGATATGCCATTCGTGGAACGCAAAATGGTTGAACACTTTGTGAAGAAATTTGAGGATACGTATATTGGTGATATTTTAAGAGAAAATCATTTAATTTAGTTGAAAAAGCGAGTGTAAATCACTCGCTTTTTTGGTTGTTTTATTAACCGTTGAATAAATATTCATTATTATGTATATTTATTTTGTGATTTTACGGATATTAAATATATAATATATCGAATGGGAGTGGCAAGTGAACAACTTCGCAAAAAAATCTTAATTTCTGAAGAGACTTTTTCAAAATTTTGTTGAAAAGAAGGCGCATTTTTACCATAGTTTCTTCACATTTAACGACTATTATTTAAACATACCCGATAAACAAAACCCTAACAAAACACTTTTTCATTTTTTAACTCCTCCGCCCGCCCTTCCCCAAAGGGCGGGTTGTTTTTTTTGCGTTAAAGCAGTTGGCATTTTGCGGGGAAAGGATTATCATTATAGAAGAAAGTATATAGAAAAAGGCGGCGAGAAGATGGAACGTTGGCAAGAATTACAACAAGCAATGAGTGCTGGTGTAGAGGCGGCGATTGACGCTGGCTGGGATCGCCAAGCCGTTTATGGGTTAGTGGAAAGCGCCATAAAAGACACGCGTTTCTTGCCACTTGAGCAAGCGAAAACAGCAGTTGCGGAATTGTTTTCGGAAGTGGAAGAAGTGGGCTCTTCGGCGTATGAGCGATTATTTCGCTTTTCAGCTTATCGTCCGCAAGAAAAGCTCTCATTACTGTTGTGGCAATTAGGTGCAGTATTGGACCAGCATGGCATGCTGCAATTAGCAGGACCTTATCGTTTCTCGAAGACGATTGCGCCACATGCGACGTTTTGGCATTTGTTGGCAAAGACAGTTCAAAAAGCCTATCCGTTAGGTCTTCTTGGGAGCTTTAACCAAGAGAAGGCGAAAAAGATACATCAATTGAGAATGTATATTGATCGTCAAAATATCACGTATATCCGCGATTTTTTTAAACAAGAAGGAGATACCGATGAACAGGCGTTAAAACGCTATGTTTTTGCGGCCAAGCCGCAAGGGATGGGCGGGCGGAAGCTGAAAAAAAGCTCTGCTCGTTTGCATAACAAATACCCTAAGGGGGCATCTTATTCTTTGGTTAATAAGAAACGATTGACGCCTAATTTTCACAGTGAGTTTATTTTGAATGAAGAAGGGACCTTTGTGACCCAATGGGATGTGTTAGTTGAAGACTGGCGAGGCAGATTAATTAGTAATCCAGCCTATTATCAAGCGGCCAAAAACAATGAATACCAGGAAAAAGTCTTGAATGGTGAATCGTTTAATTATGCAAATCGGAATAATCGTACCCATGAATTACTAGATAGTTCACCACCAGGGCGATTTGATCATCAATTACGAAAAACAGCCAAAAAAGGTTGGTTAAGTCCCCGTATCCAAGAATACGACTACCGCAGAGAACGACAAATAAAGTGCGATGATTATAGTAAGTAAAACAAGCCAATGTTTCATGTGAAACATTGGCTTGTTTTACTCTTAGAGAAAGGCGGTTTTCGTTGCCGCCGATTGAACATTTTGGCCCGTGGCTAGAGACTTTTTACTACATAAAAAGGCGGGTTTTTCTTTTATCATTCAGGCAAAAATCTTCCGAAAAGCATTGCAAGAAATTGCTATTTGCGTTAAAGTAGGAAAAGATGATTGTGAAACATTTTTCTGTTTCACAAAAAAGGAAGGAGTCTTTATGCTACCCGAAGAATTTAGACAACTATTAGCCGCAAAAGGCATTGAATTGACAGATCAACAGATGACACAATTTGACCAATATTTCCATTTACTAGTAGAATGGAATGAAAAAATGAATTTAACAGCCATTACAGAAGAAAAAGAAGTTTATTTGAAACATTTCTATGATTCTGTTTCGTTGGCATTCTTTGAAGACTTTGCCAGTGATAAAGCCATTTGTGATGTTGGCGCAGGCGCAGGATTTCCAAGTATTCCTTTGAAAATTGTTTTTCCTTCATTAAATGTCACAATTGTTGACTCTTTAAATAAACGAATTACTTTTCTAACAGAGTTGGTGAATCAATTAGGTTTGGTCAATGTTTCTTTGTACCATGATCGTGCAGAAACATTTGGTCAAAAAGCAGAATTTCGTGGTGCGTTTGATTACGTTACAGCGCGAGCGGTCGCACGGTTAAATGTTTTAAGTGAACTGTGTTTACCGTTGGTTAGAAAAGAAGGCTATTTTTTAGCATTAAAAGCATCGAAAAGTGAAGAAGAAATTAATGAAGCAAAACCTGCGATCGCTACATTAGGCGGTCAATTTCAAAAAGAAGTTGGTTTTACTTTGCCGATTACGGCAGACGAACGCCACATTGTCGTGATTCAAAAGAAAAAAGAAACCCCTAAAAAATATCCCAGAAAACCTGGATTACCAAATAAACAACCGATTAAATAAGATGGAGGCACACACATGACACGAATTATTTCTGTAGCGAACCAAAAAGGCGGCGTTGGTAAAACAACGACCACTGTGAATTTAGGCGCATGTTTAGCAAATTTAGGCAAAAAAGTCTTACTGATCGACATTGATGCACAAGGAAATGCTACCAGTGGCATGGGTGTCCCTAAACCAGATGTCGCACACGATGTGTATGATGTCCTTGTAAATGAAGAACCAATCACTAGCGTGGTTCAACATACCAGCCGTGAAAATTTAGATATTGTCCCTGCAACCATTCAATTAGCAGGCGCCGAAATTGAATTAACTTCAATGATGGCTCGAGAATCGCGCTTGAAATTAGCAATTGATGAAGTAAGAGATATGTATGATTTCGTGTTAATTGATTGTCCGCCTTCTCTAGGACATTTAACAATCAATGCTTTTACAGCAAGTGATTCGATTCTAATTCCTGTTCAATGTGAATATTACGCATTGGAAGGCTTGAGCCAATTGCTCAATACGATTCGTTTGGTTCAAAAACATTTTAACCCTGAATTGAAAATTGAAGGGGTCTTGTTAACCATGTACGATGCTCGGACCAACTTAGGTGCCGAAGTCGTGGAAGAAGTCCGTAAATATTTCCGTGAAAAAGTCTATGACACGATTATTCCAAGAAATGTCCGTTTATCCGAAGCACCAAGTCATGGTTTACCAATCATTGACTATGATATTCGCTCAAAAGGTGCCGAAGTGTATCAAGCACTAGCAAAGGAAGTGTTGGAGAATGAATAAAGGCAAAGGTTTAGGCAGAGGCATCGATGCCTTGTTTCAAGATATCGCAAAGCTAGAAGATGTCGATGTTAAGAATGAACAAGTGACAGAAATTCTATTAAACGAACTTCGTCCCAATCCTTACCAACCGCGGAAAACATTTGATGAAACCTCTTTACAAGAACTAGCGAACTCGATTCTACATTCCGGTGTGTTTCAACCGATTATTGTCCGTAAATCGGCAGTTAAAGGCTATGAAATTATTGCAGGTGAGCGTCGGTTCCGGGCTTCTAAATTAGCCGGCAAAGAAAAAATTCCCGCAATTATTCGCGAATTTGATGAAGAATCCATGATGCAAGTTGCTGTTTTGGAAAACTTACAAAGGGAAGATTTAAATCCGCTAGAAGAAGCAGAAGCCTATGAAATGCTAATGAAAAATTTGAAATTAACGCAAGCGGAAGTCGCAGAACGTTTGGGAAAAAGTCGCCCGTATATTGCCAATTATTTACGGTTGCTAACCTTACCAGATGCAGTCAAAGCAATGGTTCAAAAACAAAGCATGTCAATGGGTCAAGCACGGACGTTATTAGGCTTGAAGAATAAAGAACAGTTATTGCCATTAGCTAATCGTTGTATTAAAGACAATTTAACGGTTCGACAATTAGAACAACTTGTCGCTGAATTAAACGAAACACAAGGCAAAAAGGGCAAAAAAGCGAAAAAAGCCATCAAAGAAAAACCCATTTATATTCGTGAAAGTGAAGACCGCTTAATGGATAAATTTGGGACAACCGTAGCAATTCAAGAAAAAGAAGGCAAAGGGAAAATTGAAATTGAATACTTGTCCTCTTCGGATTTGGCTAGAATTTTAGATATTTTAGATATTCATTTTGACGAGGAATAAAAAGCAGAGTGAAAAAGTAAGCCAGAAAGTCACAAATCCTTTTGCTAGTTTCGTTAAAAAATGGTATTGTAATCATGGTATTTTTATATAAGTCAGAGAAGAAAGAAGGCTTGGAACATGTATGATTTAGGCGATATTGTCGAAATGAAAAAGCCGCATGCTTGCCAAGCAAATCGTTGGCAAATCATTCGCATGGGCGCTGATATCAAAATCAAGTGCACGAATTGCGGGCATATTGTCATGATGCCGCGTCGTGATTTTACTAAAAAATTAAAAAAAGTAATCGAGAAAAAAGCAGACTAATGCTTTGATGCCTCTAATAGAAAAGAGAATAGACTGAGAGAAAGAGTGGAAAACAAATGGCACTAACAGCTGGAATTGTCGGCTTACCAAACGTTGGTAAATCGACCCTATTTAACGCAATTACAAAAGCAGGAGCAGAAGCTGCAAATTATCCCTTTGCAACGATTGATCCGAACGTCGGCATGGTTGAGGTACCAGATGCCCGTTTACAACGCTTGACAGAACTAGTAAAACCGAAAAAAACAGTTCCCACAACGTTTGAATTTACAGACATCGCCGGAATTGTTAAAGGTGCCAGCAAAGGAGAAGGGCTGGGAAATCAGTTTTTAAGTCACATTCGCCAAGTAGATGCGATCTGTCACGTGGTTCGTTGTTTTGATGACGAAAACATCATGCGTGAACAAAATCGGGATGCGGATTTCGTTGATCCTTTAGCAGACATTGATACAATTAACTTAGAGCTAATTTTAGCAGATTTAGATTCAATCAATAAACGCTATACTCGCGTGGCTAAAATGGCAAAAGCAAAAGATAAAGAAGCGGTGGAAGAATTAGCTGTTTTAGACAAAATCAAACCAGTTTTAGAAGAAGGTTTATCTGCTCGCACGATTGAATTTACGCCAGAAGAAGAGAAAATTGTTAAATCGCTTTTCTTATTAACCACAAAGCCGGTCCTTTATGTAGCGAATGTTTCAGAAGATGAAGTGGCAAATCCAGATAACAATGAGTATGTACAACAAGTTCGTAATTTTGCAACCAGTGAAAATGCGGAAGTAATCGTGGTTAGTGCGCGAGCAGAAGAAGAAATTGCCGAATTGGATTCTGAAGAAGACAAGGCTGAATTTTTAGAAGCAATGGGCATTGAACAATCTGGCTTAGATCAATTGATTCGTGCGGCTTACGATTTGTTAGGCTTAGCTACCTACTTTACAGCTGGTGAACAAGAAGTTCGTGCGTGGACGTTCCGTAAAGGAATCAAGGCACCTCAAGCAGCTGGAATTATCCACAGTGACTTTGAACGAGGCTTCATTCGTGCGGAAACAGTTTCTTATGAAGACCTAGATAAATATGGCAATATGCAAGCTGCCAAAGAAGCGGGCCGTGTTCGTTTAGAAGGAAAAGACTACGTCGTTCAAGATGGCGATGTTATGTTATTCCGTTTTAACGTTTAAGAAAAAAACCGTGCCCAACAAGCAATTTGTTTTGGGGTAAGCCCACATATTTAAGGCCATTCAGCCGTTTAGAAAGAGGTTCCCTCTACAAGAGGGTGAGGAGGATACAACTATGGAAGCAGAAGCATTACGAGCAATCGTGGCTGAGAATCGTCAATTAGAACAGAATTTGACTAAAAGAAATGAACAATACATTTTTGATTTAAAAAAATCATTAAAAGCGGCTAATTTATCTGAAGAAGAGCTAGCATTGGCTTTACACGGTATTTTACCAGAATTAGTAGCAGGTCAAAAAACAGGCAAAACAGCCCGTCAGTTATTTGGCACTGTTTCAGAACGGACGGAAGCGATTTTAAATAAACCAGCAGAAGTCAAAGAACCAGCGGGCTGGATGATTTGGCTCGACAATACCTTGTTATTACTTGGTTTATTAACAATCATGTTAGCGGCGATGTCTTTATTTTCAAAAGGAACCGCACAGCCGCTAGGATTAACCACATATATCTTAGGTGCGATGGCTGGGGGTTATGTTTTCTATCTAATGCACAAATATGTTTACCGTTTTGATCGTCAAGGTGGCGACAAAAGCAAACGTCCTGGTTGGTTAAAAACGACCGCCATTCTATTTGGTGGGATGTTCTTGTGGATTGCAGTTTTCGCCGGTTCAGCGATGCTGCCACCAGTGATCAATCCAATTTTAGATCCGATGATTGCTTTAGTAATCGGTGCGTTAGCCTTTGTGGCACGCTATTTCTTCAAGAAAAAATACAATATTCAAGGTAGTTTTATGACACGTCAATAAACGGCACGCTCTCAATTGTGAATGCGCATAGGTTGACGCAGAAACTGCAACAAGCAAAGTCGCTCTCTCAACAGAGAGTTTTAACAGTTAAAGCCTGGGGGATTAGTCGAAAGAACTAGTGTCCCAGGCTTCTGTTTTCAGAAGTTTGCTAAAGAAAGGAGCCTCTTATGGGACAACAAGTGAAGTCTTGGTGCCGTCAACACGAGCGGCTACTCATTTTTATTAGTTTTCTCTTATTAAGTGGACTTTCTCTCTATTTTGTCTACTTTCAAGAGAATTTTTTACGAGCAAGTGATTTCCGCTTTCATCAAAATCGGGTGGAAGGCCTCGCATTAGCAATTAAAAACAACGACTGGTTTCCTAAAATCAATTATTTTTTCTTGGGAGGCTATGGGTATGCCTCTAGTTTGTTTTATCCAGATGCGTATCTTTATTTACCTGCGCTTTTGCGTGTTCTGGGGTTTACCTTTGTCGCTAGTATGACGATTTTTGTATTTGTGGTAAACTTAGCAACATTTAGTCTTACTTATTACGCAGGCCGATTAATGGCGCTCTCTAAAAAAAGAAGCTATGTCTTTGCCATTTTGTATGGCTTATCTATTTACCGCATGCAAGACTTGTTTAATCGCCAAGCGTTAGGAGAATTTTTGGCGTTAAGTTTTTTTCCGTTGGTCTTAGCGAGTCTGTTTTTATTACGAAGGGGAACCACGAAACGTTGGCCATTGTTAACGATGGCGATGACCGGGATTGGGCTGGCTCACTTTATTTCTATTGAAATGGTTTCTATTTGGATTGGTTTATACATTCTGTTTTATTGGCAGCAGTTTTTTAAAAAGGAGGTCCTGTTGGCATTAGCGAAGGCTGCAGGTCTGACATTGCTTTGGCTGGCCTTTTACCTTTTACCAGTGGTTGAACAAATGAAAAATCAAGTGTTTAAAGTTACGTCCAATCCACTCACTTATATTTCCGAAAGAAGTTATTCTATTGTTTCTCTTTTCATTAATAGTTTAAAGAGCAGTGTTTTTCACGCAAAAACAGCGAATCTAGGAACTCTTTTGTTTGTGGGGCTTGTTGTAGCAGTGGTTTCGCTTGCCAGCAAAAAAATTCAGGACAAACGGTTTATTGGTTTGACTCTGGTGCTCTTATTGATGGTTACCACGCTTTTTCCTTGGCACTGGCTGAACCACACGCCTTTAAATACGATTCAGTTTCCTTGGCGGTTTTTAGGGATTCTTTCTGTGATGCTCGCTTTTTTCATTGCACAAGATGAATGGGGCGTTTTCCGTAACTCTTGGACCGTGGCTTTGTTGGTTTTCCTTGCCATTAGCAATTTGGGCATTTATCAATATCAAAGTATTCAGTCACAACAAGGCCGCCTGTTAACAAAAGCTGAGTATGAGCAACCAACGCCTTTTTATATCGGTGCGGGCCATGAATATTTGCCAGATGAAATCAATTATCAGGAATTATTGAAACGGAAAAAACGACCACTTAATTATTCGGCAGAACAAGTAACCATTACAAACGTTAGAATGCCTTATGGGAAAATTTCATTTGACTATCAAGTGGTGAATCAATCAGCAAAGGTGGCTGTGCCTTTTATTTATTACTTAGGCTATCAAGCCACGATTCAAATGAAAAACCAAACGGGCGCCCAAAAAATGAACCTAACCAATCAAGGAGGCTTAGCCACTCTTTCTTTATCTGGTACAGGACATGTCGACATCCGTTACCAAAGAACAAAAGTGCAAAAAATAGGGACAATGATTACCCTGCTTTCTGTCGGCGGTTTTGGATTTAGCCGATTTTTACAACAAAAAAAGAAACACAAGGTAAAAGTATAACCTTAATTAGGAAGAGTTGAATAAAGGACAAAACGATTTTGGTGTTTTGTCCTTTATTCCTCATTGATTATTTAAACAAATCTAGTTGACTTCCTTAGTATTATCTGTTATTTTCATATATAAAATTAAGTTGAGGAGTGGACAAAAAAATGTCAAATTGGGAAACAAAATTTGCGAAAAAAGGTCTTACATTTGATGATGTGCTATTAATCCCTGCAGAAAGCCATGTCTTACCAAATGATGTAGACATGAGTGTACAACTAGCTAAAAATATCAAGTTAAATATTCCGTTGATGAGTGCCAGTATGGATACTGTTACAGATAGTAATATGGCAATTGCGATGGCTCGTCAAGGTGGACTAGGTGTCGTACATAAAAATATGACTGTCGCCCAACAAGCAGACGAAGTACGTAAAGTCAAACGTTCTGAAAGTGGCGTTATCATTGATCCATTCTTTCTAACACCAACAAACTTAGTAGCGGATGCAGAAGAATTAATGAGTCGTTACCGTATTAGCGGTGTGCCGATTGTAGAAACAATGGAAAACCGTAAATTAGTCGGAATTATTACAAACCGTGATATGCGTTTTGTAACGGACTACCAAATCAAAATCGAAGAAGTCATGACAAAAGATCATTTAGTCACTGCACCAGTTGGCACATCTTTAAAAGATGCAGAAAAAATCTTACAAAAACATAAAATCGAAAAATTACCAATCGTTGATGAAGCAGGTCGCTTAAGTGGCTTAATTACAATTAAAGACATTGAAAAAGTGATTGAATTCCCCAATGCTGCCAAAGACGAACACGGTCGTTTACTTGTGGCGGCAGCAGTCGGTGTCACTAGTGATACGTTCGAACGTGCGGAAGCATTATTAGAAGCAGGTGCCGATGCGATTGTTATCGATACTGCACATGGCCATAGTGCCGGCGTTATTCGCAAAATTAAAGAAATTCGTGAAACGTTCCCTGAAGCAACATTAATTGCTGGTAATGTTGCCACTGCTGAAGCAACCAAAGCCTTGTATGATGTCGGCGTTGACGTTGTTAAAGTTGGTATTGGACCTGGTTCCATTTGTACAACGCGTGTCGTTGCAGGTGTTGGTGTTCCTCAATTAACAGCGATTTATGATGCTGCTTCTGTAGCTAGAGAATATGGTAAAGCAATTATCGCTGATGGCGGTATTAAATATTCTGGTGATATCGTGAAAGCCTTAGCTGCTGGTGGACATGCTGTAATGCTAGGAAGTATGTTAGCAGGTACAGATGAATCTCCAGGCGAATTTGAAATTTATCAAGGCCGTCGTTTCAAAACTTACCGTGGCATGGGCTCATTGGGCGCAATGGAAAAAGGATCAAGTGATCGTTACTTCCAAGGAAGTGTCAATGAAGCAAACAAATTAGTGCCAGAAGGAATCGAAGGACGTGTTGCCTACAAAGGAAGCGTTTCTGATATTGTCTTCCAATTAATCGGTGGCTTGAAATCAGGGATGGGTTACGTCGGTGCAGCAGACCTGAAAGCGTTGCGTGAAGAAGCACAATTTGTTCAAATGAGCGGTAACGGATTGAAAGAATCACATCCACATGACGTTCAAATCACAAAAGAAGCACCAAACTATTCTGTTCAATAAAATAAAAGCTGATTTTTTTTGAAATTTAAAAGAGGCAGACGTCATTTCGACGTCTGCCTCTTTTTCTGTAGAATAAAAGCCGTTATCTGATATCAGACAACGACCTTCATCTTCCCTTTATTTAATAACTGTTAGGTTACCCATGTAAGGAACGAGGACTTCTGGTACAGTCACAGAGCCATCTTCGTTTTGGTAGTTTTCTAAAATAGCAGCGACTGTCCGTCCTACGGCTAAACCAGAACCATTGAGTGTATGCGCATATTGGACTTTATCATTTTCATCACGGTAACGAATCATCGCACGGCGCGCTTGGAAATCTTCACAGTTTGAGCATGAACTGATTTCACGGTATGTCTCTTGAGCGGGAATCCAAACTTCCAAGTCATAAGTTTTCGCAGCTGAGAAGCCCATGTCACCTGTTGAAAGAGCCATGACACGGTAAGGTAAACCCAGTTTTTGCAGAATTTCTTCGGCATTATTCGTCATTTTTTCTAATTCCTCATAAGAATGCTCTGCATCACTAAATTTAACCATTTCGACTTTATTAAATTGGTGTAAACGAATTAACCCACGTGTGTCACGACCAGCGCTACCAGCTTCAGAACGGAAAGAAGGGCTCAAGGCCGTAAAGTAAATCGGTAAATCCTTGCCATCTAAAATTTCATTGTTGTAGTAATTAGTTAAAGGGACTTCCGCCGTTGGAATTAACGTTAAATCCGTATCTTGTAATTGGAAGACATCTTCTTTAAATTTAGGAAATTGGCCAGTTCCGAACATGGCGGTGTCATTAACGATATAAGGCGTAATCATTTCTGTATAGCCATGTTCATAAACATGTAAATCTAACATGAAGTTGTATAATGCACGTTCCAAGCGAGCACCTAAGCCTTTGTAATAAACAAAACGGCTACCGGCTACTTTGGCACCACGTTCAAAATCTAGAATGTCTAAGTTTTCAGCGACTTCCCAGTGTGGTTTTGGTTCAAAAGCAAAAGTTCTTGGTTCACTCCAACGACGTACTTCTACATTTTCTTCTTCGCCAGCGCCAACCGGTACAGAATCATCTGGCAAGTTCGGTAAAGTAGTTGTGATCCCACGTAGTTCTTCGTCAATAGCGTTAATTTCTGCATCTAACGCTTTAATATTGCCGCCGACTTCTTTCATTTCCGCGATTTTTGCTGTTGCATCTTCCTTGTTCCGTTTTAATTGAGCAATTTCAGCAGACACATCATTCCGGTATTTTTTCATTTCTTCGACTTTGACTAGTAAATCACGCCGACTTTCATCTAAACGCAGAAATTCCACTAAAATTTCTTCTTTCACGCCACGGGTTTGGAGCTTTGCTTTTACTTCGTCAAAATTTTGACGCATCATTTTTACATCTAACATATTTTTTCCTCCTTAAATTAGTACATAATCAATAATAACTGTTGTAGAAAACAACAAAAAAGCCATCTCACCCCAAAAATAAATATTCTTGGGACGAAATGACTGGAAATCTCGCGGTACCACCCAAGTTCAGTAATGTTACTGCCCTTGATTTGCAGATAACGGCTGCAGGCCGTTCCAACTTATTTCGCTGGACACCTAGAAGAGACGGACTTCTTTATAGATGAATGTTTGCTCGCACCCCCGCAAACTCTCTGGAATTCAGTGCCATAAATACTTTTTCTCTTAGTTTTCTCTTTTCTATAGAATACCGAAAAAGCTCAGGGATGTCAATTAACTCTCTGATTTCTTGTTGGTACGCTGTAAGGGTAGATGAATAATAAAGGAAGTCCACTTTTGATCAGACTTCGCATAGATATATCCACCATGCAAAGCGACAATACTTTGTGCAATAGCCAGACCTAAACCAGTACCACCCGTTTCTTGTGATCGCGATTCTTCGACACGATAGAAGCGGTCAAATAACTGATCTAAAGAATGTTTAGGGATAGCTGGTCCATCATTACGAACAGCGATAATTGCTTCGGTGCCGACTTTGTCTACTTCCATCACAATATGATGGCCGCCTTTACCATATTTCAAGGCGTTTGAAAGAAGGTTGTTAAAGACTCGGACTAGTTTTTCCGTATCGCCTTCCATCATTAAAGAAGCTGGATTGGCTTTTACTTGGATTTGCATATTAATCTTTTTCGCTTCCAATTCAAAATCGGCAGCAAGCTGTTCAATTAATTGTGCCATATCAAAAGTCGTTGTATGAATCGGTACACTTGGTTGACGGACTTTTGTATATTCAAAAAGATCATCAACTAATAATTTCATTTGTTTCGCTTTGACGTAAGCGGTATGCGTGTATTTCAGTAAATCTTCTTGGCTATGGAATTGACGATCTTCAATCAATCCCAGATAACCAATAATAGAAGTTAACGGTGTCCGAATATCATGACTGACATTCGTAATTAATTCATCTTTTGATTTTTCAATTCGCCGTTCATCTTCAATGGCTGCAACAGTACTATCAACCAGACCGTTAATACTCGTCACGACTTTTGCTAAATCACCACTTAATTCAAACGGAATGCGATGATTGTAATTACCATCAGCGATGTAATGTAACTCACTGATAATATGACGTAATTGCATTTGATGGTAGCGACGGATTAAGCGCCAATAGAGAACAGCTGCATCTACTAAAAAGAAAATGGGTAAGACAAATTTATTCCAGCTCCAAAACAAATCAGTATTTAATTCTTTAGCGACCGCATCCTTAGTGGCCCAGATGACACCAGCTAAGGGCGAGTTTTCACTAAGTAGTTGTCCTAAAAGGAACATAATTGAGACATTTAATAGTAGTAATAAAACAATTGTTACAATTGCTTCTGCTAATAACTCGCTGATTTCTTTAGAGGTTAAGGTAATTCTTTTTTGTTTTTCAATCTTTTTAGGTTTAACGAGCATCGATCTTATATCCAACTCCCCACACTGTTTGAATGACTTTTTCTCCGCCAGTTGCTTCTTCAATCTTATCTCTTAAATGACTTACATGGACCATCACGGTTTTAGCAGAAACAATACTTTCTTGTTGCCACACACGCTCAAAAATTTCATCCGCACTAAACACACGATTTGGATGACTAGCTAATAGATAGAGGATACCAAACTCAAGAGCGGTTAATTGAATTTCTTTTCCTTCTATTGTTTTGACTTCGTGAGAGTCCTTATTAATCATTAATGGGCCGACTTCTAATTCATCGGGTTCTTCTTTGGTTAATTGCATTTGGCTTCTACGTAAAATAGACTTTACCCGAGCCATTACTTCTAAAGGATTAAAGGGCTTGGTGACATAATCGTCTGCGCCAGCAACTAAGCCTTTGATTTTATCCATATCGGTTGTTTTTGCCGTTAACATAATAATTGGAATTTGCGACTCTTTCCGAAGTTCTTTCACCACTTCCATTCCATCCATGATTGGCATCATAATGTCCAAGATTAATAAATCGATATCTGGTGTTGTGTGCAATTTGGATAATGCTTCTTTTCCATCATAAGCTTTCACAACTTCGTATCCTTCATTATGAATATAAATACTCAATAGTTCTACAATTTCTTTATCATCATCTGCAACTAAAATTTTCATAAGCGTTCATTTCCTCCATATATAAAAAATCTCTTTTCCATATTTTAACAAATAATCGCTAAAAAGGACAAAATCCTTGATATATTACGATAAATTTAGAAGATTTTGCTAAAAGTTAATAAACTATAGTCAAAAAAGGATGAAAGGGGGTAAAAAGCGAACGAAAATACCTAGACCAATCATAATAATCGGTATTGGAAAAAAGTTTAAAAAAAGTGAAAATAATGATTGACCAATGCTTGAAATCTTGGTATATTATTACATGTCGCAAGGCGAGTCACACAGCTGAGCGATTTAGAAATCAATAATTAAATAACAATTCTTGATTTCAAATCTCTCGAAAAAGTTTGAAAAAACAACAAAAAAGTTGTTGACAAATAACAAACGAGATGATAAGATATAGAAGTTGTCACAACAGACAACAACGACCGAGCAAAACAACTTAAAAAAACTTTTTCAAAAAAGTTCTTGACATTCAAACGAAAGTTTGTTATGATATAAAAGTTGCTGCGAGGTAACGTAGACCTTTGAAAACTGAACAAAGAATAGACGAACCAAATGTGTAGGGCGTCTTGATTCAATTCAAGACAACAAACATTTTTAACAAGCAAGCAATATGCTAGCAAACAAATTGAGCTTAACAATCGCAAGATTGTTCTAACTTTTATTATGAGAGTTTGATCCTGGCTCAGGACGAACGCTGGCGGCGTGCCTAATACATGCAAGTCGAACGCCTCTTTCCTCCCGAGTGCTTGCACTCAATTGGAAAGAGGAGTGGCGGACGGGTGAGTAACACGTGGGTAACCTACCCATCAGAGGGGGATAACACTTGGAAACAGGTGCTAATACCGCATAACAGTTTATGCCGCATGGCATAAGAGTGAAAGGCGCTTTCGGGTGTCGCTGATGGATGGACCCGCGGTGCATTAGCTAGTTGGTGAGGTAACGGCTCACCAAGGCCACGATGCATAGCCGACCTGAGAGGGTGATCGGCCACACTGGGACTGAGACACGGCCCAGACTCCTACGGGAGGCAGCAGTAGGGAATCTTCGGCAATGGACGAAAGTCTGACCGAGCAACGCCGCGTGAGTGAAGAAGGTTTTCGGATCGTAAAACTCTGTTGTTAGAGAAGAACAAGGACGTTAGTAACTGAACGTCCCCTGACGGTATCTAACCAGAAAGCCACGGCTAACTACGTGCCAGCAGCCGCGGTAATACGTAGGTGGCAAGCGTTGTCCGGATTTATTGGGCGTAAAGCGAGCGCAGGCGGTTTCTTAAGTCTGATGTGAAAGCCCCCGGCTCAACCGGGGAGGGTCATTGGAAACTGGGAGACTTGAGTGCAGAAGAGGAGAGTGGAATTCCATGTGTAGCGGTGAAATGCGTAGATATATGGAGGAACACCAGTGGCGAAGGCGGCTCTCTGGTCTGTAACTGACGCTGAGGCTCGAAAGCGTGGGGAGCAAACAGGATTAGATACCCTGGTAGTCCACGCCGTAAACGATGAGTGCTAAGTGTTGGAGGG
This sequence comes from Enterococcus sp. DIV1444a, assembly GCF_051712125.1. Taxonomy (NCBI): domain Bacteria; kingdom Bacillati; phylum Bacillota; class Bacilli; order Lactobacillales; family Enterococcaceae; genus Enterococcus; species Enterococcus sp. DIV1444a. The sequence goes on along the minus strand of NZ_JBIOOG010000001.1, from coordinate 2,779,555 downwards.
TTTCCGCCCTTCAGTGCTGCAGCAAACGCATTAAGCACTCCGCCTGGGGAGTACGACCGCAAGGTTGAAACTCAAAGGAATTGACGGGGGCCCGCACAAGCGGTGGAGCATGTGGTTTAATTCGAAGCAACGCGAAGAACCTTACCAGGTCTTGACATCCTTTGACCACTCTAGAGATAGAGCTTTCCCTTCGGGGACAAAGTGACAGGTGGTGCATGGTTGTCGTCAGCTCGTGTCGTGAGATGTTGGGTTAAGTCCCGCAACGAGCGCAACCCTTATTGTTAGTTGCCATCATTTAGTTGGGCACTCTAGCGAGACTGCCGGTGACAAACCGGAGGAAGGTGGGGATGACGTCAAATCATCATGCCCCTTATGACCTGGGCTACACACGTGCTACAATGGGAAGTACAACGAGTCGCTAGACCGCGAGGTCATGCAAATCTCTTAAAGCTTCTCTCAGTTCGGATTGCAGGCTGCAACTCGCCTGCATGAAGCCGGAATCGCTAGTAATCGCGGATCAGCACGCCGCGGTGAATACGTTCCCGGGCCTTGTACACACCGCCCGTCACACCACGAGAGTTTGTAACACCCGAAGTCGGTGAGGTAACCTTTTTGGAGCCAGCCGCCTAAGGTGGGATAGATGATTGGGGTGAAGTCGTAACAAGGTAGCCGTATCGGAAGGTGCGGCTGGATCACCTCCTTTCTAAGGAATATTACGGAAATACACATTTCGTCTTTACTTTGTTCAGTTTTGAGAGGTCTACTCTCAAAACATTCGTTCATTGAAAACTGGATATTGAAGTAAAAAGAATCAAAACAAACCGAGAACACCGCGTTGAATGAGTTTTTTAATAAGTTCAATTGCTTATTTATTGATTAACCTTCTATCGCTAGAAGAAGTGATCAAGACCCAACCGTAAGGTTGATAAGGTTAAGTGAATAAGGGCGCACGGTGGATGCCTTGGCACTAGGAGCCGATGAAGGACGGGACTAACACCGATATGCTTTGGGGAGCTGTAAGTAAGCTATGATCCAGAGATTTCCGAATGGGGGAACCCAATATCTTTTATAGGATATTACTTTTCAGTGAATACATAGCTGATTAGAGGTAGACGCAGAGAACTGAAACATCTTAGTACCTGCAGGAAGAGAAAGAAAATTCGATTCCCTGAGTAGCGGCGAGCGAAACGGGAAGAGCCCAAACCAACAAGCTTGCTTGTTGGGGTTGTAGGACTCCAATATGGTAGTCTGTTAGTATAGTTGAAGGATTTGGAAAAGTCCGCTAAAGAGGGTGAAAGCCCCGTAGACGAAATGCTGACAACACCTAGGAGGATCCTGAGTACGGCGGAACACGAGAAATTCCGTCGGAATCCGCGGGGACCATCCCGCAAGGCTAAATACTCCCTAGTGACCGATAGTGAACCAGTACCGTGAGGGAAAGGTGAAAAGCACCCCGGAAGGGGAGTGAAATAGATCCTGAAACCGTGTGCCTACAACAAGTCAAAGCTCGTTAATGAGTGATGGCGTGCCTTTTGTAGAATGAACCGGCGAGTTACGATTGCATGCGAGGTTAAGTCGAAGAGACGGAGCCGCAGCGAAAGCGAGTCTGAATAGGGCGAATGAGTATGTAGTCGTAGACCCGAAACCATGTGATCTACCCATGTCCAGGTTGAAGGTGCGGTAAAACGCACTGGAGGACCGAACCCACGTACGTTGAAAAGTGCGGGGATGAGGTGTGGGTAGCGGAGAAATTCCAAACGAACTTGGAGATAGCTGGTTCTCTCCGAAATAGCTTTAGGGCTAGCCTCGGAATTGAGAATGATGGAGGTAGAGCACTGTTTGGACTAGGGGCCCATCTCGGGTTACCGAATTCAGATAAACTCCGAATGCCATTCATTTATATCCGGGAGTCAGACTGCGAGTGATAAGATCCGTAGTCGAAAGGGAAACAGCCCAGACCACCAGCTAAGGTCCCAAAATATATGTTAAGTGGAAAAGGATGTGGGGTTGCACAGACAACTAGGATGTTGGCTTAGAAGCAGCCACCATTTAAAG
>NZ_JBIOOG010000001.1:2407500-2775000 GCF_051712125.1 Enterococcus sp. DIV1444a | reverse complement strand
GGTTCGATTCCGGTCCTCGGCATTGTTTTATATTTAGCACCCATAGCTCAACTGGATAGAGTGTTTGACTACGAATCAAAAGGTTAGGGGTTCGACTCCCTTTGGGTGCATAGTTGAGTGATTGACTAAGTTTTAAAAAGGTGCACGTGAGTTTCTTTTTAATTCGATAGTCTTTTTTTATTACTTTAACTTTATAGCCCGGGAAGTAGCTCAGCTTGGTAGAGCACTTGGTTTGGGACCAAGGGGTCGCAGGTTCGAATCCTGTCTTCCCGATTGTGAAAAACAGTACTGATTGTCAGTACTGTTTTTTTGTTTTGTTTAAAATTTAAGTATCGAAGTAGGTGTATTTTTTTGTGATGTGTAATTCTTATCGAAATTACGACTAAAAATACAGGAATAAAGGACATTAAGGATATATTCGATGGCTAGTTGAGAGGAAAAGGTTGAGACTTTGAAATCGGCATGTTCAACATTAGGAATGGGTAAAATCACTGTGGCGTATTTAGCTAATTGGCTGTTCAAGTCTGAAGTAATGGCAATAATCGGGGTGCCTCGTTCTGCAAAAATCCGTGCTTCATTAACGATTTCTGCAGTGTTCCCACTGTAAGAGACGAGGATGGCTACGTCATTTTTGGTGGCATTGATGGCTAAATAAAATTGTTCAGCTTGATAAGGGATTAAATGGATAAATAGCTGAATGCGTAACAACTTTGTTTGAAAATCCGTTAAGCGAATGTAGGAGTTACTGACACCCACTGCTAAAATATTTTCAGCAGTTAAAAGTAAATCAATGCTTTTATTTAACATGGCATCGGTTAATAACTGTTGAGTGGATTGAACGGTTTCAGTCGTTAACTGCGCAATTTTCTTGGCAATTAGTAAATCAGAATCTTGCGCTAAAAAAGGCATATTCGCATCAACATTCCGGATTGCTTGGTAGTGAATTTCTAAGTCGCGGGACAAGCGGATTTTAAATTCTTTGAAACCGCTAGTCTCTGTTTTTTTACACAAACGAACAATCGTGGAGGTCGAAGAGTTGGTGGCTTCTGCTAGTTCATAAATCGACATATGCAGGACTCGTTCAGTATGAGATAAAATAAAATCAATAATTAGTCCTTCGTTATATGTATAGCGTTCTTTTTGTTCTAAACATTCGATTAGATTCAATGGGTTCACCTCTCTGTGGTACTTTGTTTCGCTTTCAGTATACCTTAAGCGTATGGATTATGAAACATAGTTACAGAATCAGTTAGTTGTATTTACATCAGAAAGCGGTTTCTTTATGATGAGGATATCACAAAGGATTAAGGAGAGAAGTGAAATGGATAAGTTAACAAACTGGGTGGAGCAAGCCGTAGTGCCTAAAGTTTCAAGGATTACAAGTTTACGTTATTTTCAAGCCTTAAGAAATGGTTTTTTTGCAATTATGCCGTTAACAATTATTGGATCGATTTTTATGTTGATTACAGATTTTCCAGTAGCAGGATATGGCGATTTTATGGCTGGAATTTTCGGTGCGGGTTGGGCGGATATGATTTCACCAGCTTATCGAGCGACTTTCAACATGATGGGAATTATTTTTGCCGGGACGATGTCCTATAAATTGGCGGAAAGTTACGAGATGGATCGTTTAACTTCATTAATTTTAGGCATTGTTGCTTACGTAGTGGTTTTACCGAAAACGGTGACCACTGAATCAGGCGAAGTTGTGACGAAAGTTTTATCGTTTGATTGGTTAGGAACGCAAGGGGTGATTACGGCCATTATTATGTCAATTCTTTCGGTTGAGTTGACTCGTTTCTGTATTAAGAAAAAATTAGTCATAAAAATGCCTGACAGCGTGCCTTCTATGGTGAGCCAAGCTTTTAGTGCATTGATTCCTGGGATTTTTGTGGTAGCGGTGGCTTTATTGATTAATGGGATTGGGCTTTCGTTTGCGGATTCCTTCCCGCAATTAATTTATGCGGTGATTCAAGCGCCACTGCAAGGTTTAATCGGAACCCCTTTTGCAATTATTATTGTGGCTGGCTTAAATGGACTGTTCTGGTGGTTTGGGATTCATCCAACTGTCATCAATTCCATGCTATATCCTATTTTATATGCGAATGCAGACAAAAACCAAAGCTTAGCGGAATTAGGACAATTAACTGCTCAAAGTGGCAACTTTGGCACGGTCCAAATGCTCGATCAATTTGCCACAATTGGAGGCGCTGGTTGCACGATTGGCTTAGCTATTGCAATGGCCATCGTCGGACATTCGTCTAGAATGAAAGCCATGTCGAAAATTTCGTTTGTTCCAGCATTTTTCAACATTAATGAACCCTTGATTTTTGGACTCCCAGTTATTTTTAACCCTTTATTATTGATTCCGATTGCGATCGCGCCGATTGTATCGGTCTTGATTGCCTTTCTGTCAATGAAAATTGGGTTCATGCCAATGTTTACAAACATTCAAGCACCATGGGCTACGCCCTTTCTGTTTTCGGGCTTTTTAGTGGGGAAATGGCAAGGTGCAGTGACGCAAGTTTTAGCTGTTGCCGCTAGTGTCGTCATTTATTATCCATTTGTAAAAGCCTTAGATCGACAATATCAAAAAGAAGAAGCCCATGAAGTACCAGAAACATTGTAGAGAAAGAGGAGTGAAGGAAATGCATGTTGAGAATGATGAAAATATTTGCTGTGAAGTGGAAAAAGGAATGGAAAAAATGTATCATCCCATGGTGCCCGAGTTGGTTCAAACCTCTTCCTTTTATTTCCCAACTTACGAAGAATTTATGGCAGCGAGTATAGATGAAAAAAATAATTATGTCTACACACGTGGCACCAACCCCACAACAGAAATTTTAGAGAAAAAAATTGCTCGTTTGGAACGTGGAGAAAAATGTAAAGTTTTTGCCTCAGGAATGGGCGCTATTTCAGCAACGCTGTTTACGTTACTCCAACAAGGCGATCATGTTTTAATGGTCAATACAATTTATGGAGAATCTGTTTCGTTTGTGCAATATATAGAGAAATTTGGCGTATCCTTGACCCGAGTAGACGTTGCAGAAACAGAAGAACTTTTTCAATTTGTTCAGGAAAACACCAAAGTCATTTACTTTGAAAGTCCGTCCTCACAAAAGTTTGAACTGCTAGATTTAGAAAAAATAACTGCGTTAGCACAAAAAATCGGCGCATACACTGTCATTGATAACACGTGGGCATCCCCGTTATTTCAGCATCCTTTATGCCATAATGTGGACCTGGTGATTCATTCTTGTTCTAAATATATTGGTGGCCATTCGGATATTGTAGCAGGGGCTGTCATTGGCAAAGCAGCGCTTGTAGATCAAATTTTTGAACATGGTCATCAAGCATTAGGCGCAGTCAATAGTCCCTTTAATTCTTGGTTAGCGTTACGAGGTATTCGTACCATGCCCGTTCGGTTGGCGCATCAGTCTCAAGCCATCCAAACGGTGCTGTCGGCTTTGCAAAGGGATCCGCGAATCAGTCGCTTATATCATCCTTTTGTAGGGAATCAACAACAACAAGCGTTAGCAGAAAAATATTTAACAGGTTATGGCTCATTGTTTGCGATTGATTTAAAAGATACCGATTTTGAACGTTTGAAAACATTTGTGAACGCATTGACACTGGTCACAATTGGGGTCAGTTGGGGTGGCTTTGAAAGTTTGGCCTTACCCGTATTTAAAGGTAATAACTTGGTGGCGGTTCAAAAAAGAGGCTTGTCGCCAGCGCACATTCGTATGTACGTTGGTTTGGAGGAGCCAACATCTATTATCGAAGATATTCAACAAGCCTTGGATCAAGCCTACGGCGAAGCATCGTTTTTGTGAGACATTAAGATAATCAGCTGAACAAAAGCAACTCCTTCGGAATTCTCAAGGATAAAACTGTGACGAGCCTTTGGCGAGAAAACAATAAGCCGAAATTGACTTTCTCACACAATTGTTCGGCGTATCTTAATCCTTCCAAGTGTTGAGAATCACGAAAAACTAAGAAAGTACTCCTGCGGTTACTCGTCGCAATTTGTTCTTTGAAAGTGATGAACAATACCTACTTCGCAGAGCTCCGATCTCATCAATCTCTAAGTGATAAATCACTAAGAATTGCGTTGCTTCACTGCGAAAAAGGAGCAGATGAAAGCAACGTACCTACTTGGTGAAGGACTTGGTCTTCAAAAATTAAAGAACACCGGGTCCTTCAATTCTAGCATGTTCCATGCGTAGAAATTGATGCGAACGAAACGGAGTGTAGTTGTATCATGCAACATCAACTCGTTCCTCGTTGTGTTTTATGACAATTTTCGGAAATTTCTTCTTATTGGCTTTCTCATGTGAGCATTCGTCGCAGTTTAGCCTTCTTAAGTGCTGAGAAACACTATTTGCAAAGCAAATAGATGACATCTGCGATTACTCGATGTATTTGAGCCTTTGGGAGTGTTGAACAGTACCTACTTGGTTTTTGGAGCTAAACACTTTTGTCTCAGCCTCTGTGATTCAATAACATATTTTCAATTTTAGGAGGGGAACTTAAGTCAGTTTGACTGAGGTTGCTCCTCCTGTTTTGCATTTTTTTATTAAAGTCAAAGCGTTCCTCTTTATTTAATAGGGAAAGTTCGATATAATAATGGTCAATATTAGTCAAGAGAGAAGAAGGATGGAAGACTATGAGTAATCAAAATACGTCAGATTTAATCGAGGCTTATTTAAAAAAGATTTTAGAAGAAAGTAATAAAATTGAAATCCGTCGGGCGGAAATGGCTAATTTATTTAATTGCGTTCCTTCACAAATTAACTATGTAATTAATACACGTTTTACCATCCAACGAGGCTACGCAGTTGAAAGTAAACGTGGTGGAGGCGGCTATATTCGCATTGTCAAAGTACAAATTTCAGATAACGATCAATTACTAAAACAAATGGATCAATTGATTGGCGCAACCTTAACAGAAAAAGATGCGCTAACTTTTATTCAAACATTGTATGAAGAAGAAGTGATTACGAAAAAGGAAGGCAATTTAATGCTAGCTGCTTTAAGTAAAAGCACATTGAATGGTCTGGGGAATCACGAAGATTTTCTAAGAGCTCAAATAATGCGTTCTTTTTTAGAGCGCTTGAGCTATGAGGAGGAATAACTATGGATGAACTATTTACAGAAAGTGCGAAAGCCGTCCTGGCGATTGCACAAGAAGAAGCGAAGTATTTTCGTCACCAATCCGTCGGTTCTGAGCATTTATTATTAGCACTCGTTTTAGAACCAAATGGGATTGCCGGAAAAACATTACGACAATTGAATACTGACACAGAAGACATCCGTGAAGAAATTGAGCATTTAAGTGGCTATGGCACCATCCAAAGTCCAATGGGGAATAACAACTTATACTTGCCTTATTCACCAAGAGCCAAACAAATTTTTGCCTATGCTGGAGATGAAGCGAAGCGCTTAGGGGCTCAAAAGATTGGTACCGAGCATTTATTATTAGGATTGTTAAGAGACGAAGAAATTTTAGCGTCTAGAATTTTAGTGAATTTGGGATTAAGCTTATCCAAAATGCGTCAATTATTATTGAAAAAAATGGGCGTTTCCGAACCCAATGGCGCACAACGTCGTCGGAATGGTCAAAATAAAAATGCGCCACAAGGGACGCCAACATTGGATTCTTTAGCGAGAGATTTAACCAAGTTAGCACGAGAACAAAGCTTGGATCCAGTAGTTGGTCGCGGGACCGAAGTTCGTCGTTTGATTCAAATTTTGAGTCGCCGTACCAAAAATAATCCTGTCTTAGTCGGTGAACCAGGTGTTGGGAAAACAGCGATAGCAGAAGGGTTAGCCCAGAAAATTGTCAACCGGGAAGTTCCTGAAGATATGCAAGGCAAACGTTTAATGATGCTAGACATGGGTGCCTTGGTTGCTGGGACTAAATATCGAGGTGAGTTCGAAGATCGTTTGAAAAAAGTTGTCGATGAAATTTATCAAGATGGACAAGTTATTTTATTTATCGACGAATTGCATACCTTGATCGGTGCTGGCGGTGCAGAAGGGGCAATTGATGCCTCAAATATTTTAAAACCTGCTTTAGCACGTGGTGAGTTGCAAACAATTGGTGCGACAACTTTAGATGAATATCAAAAATATATTGAAAAAGATGCCGCTTTGGAACGTCGTTTTGCCCGTATTCAAGTAGCAGAACCAACGCCAGAAGAAGCAGAAGAAATTCTAAAAGGCTTGCGTTCACGCTATGAAAAACATCATGGCGTAGAGATTACAGATGAAGCTCTACATGCGGCGGTTCAATTATCAATTCGCTATTTAAATGACCGCCAATTACCAGATAAAGCAATTGATTTAATGGACGAATCTGCAGCGAAAGTTCGTTTAGATAAGGCAGATCAACCTTCAGAAATTAATGAATTACGTAATGAGATTTCTCAATTAATTGCGGAAAAAGAAGAAGCCATTCAAAACCAAGCATTTGAAAGTGCCGCTCGGATTCGCCAACAAGAGAAACAAGTGTTAGAAAAACTAGAAGAATTAATTACAGTGAAAGAAAAAAGTTTGTCTGGTTACAGTACACAAGTAACAGAAGAAGACGTGGCTGGGGTTGTTTCACAATGGACAGGCGTGCCCTTGCAACAGCTAGAGAAGAAAGAAAGCGAACGATTGATGGAATTAGAGACCATCTTACATCAACGGGTCGTTGGCCAAAATGAAGCAGTTGAAGCTGTTTCACGAGCTATCCGTCGTGCGCGTAGTGGCTTGAAAGACCCAGCAAGACCGATTGGTTCCTTCATGTTCTTAGGACCAACTGGGGTTGGGAAAACAGAACTTGCCAAAGCCTTAGCCGAAGCAATGTTTGGCAGCGAAGAAGCCTTGATTCGCGTGGACATGTCTGAGTTTATGGAAAAATACAGTACTAGTCGTTTAATCGGTTCTCCTCCAGGCTATGTCGGCTATGAAGAAGGCGGCCAACTAACTGAAAAAATTCGTCAACGTCCATATTCCGTTATTTTGCTAGATGAAGTGGAAAAAGCCCATCCAGATGTCTTTAATATTTTATTACAAGTCTTAGACGATGGTCATTTAACGGATGCCAAAGGGCGAAAAGTTGATTTCCGTAACACGATTTTAATCATGACCTCCAACTTAGGTGCAACAGCGATTCGTGAAGAAAAACATGTCGGCTTCAATGTGAAAGACATTTCTAAAAATCATGAATTAATGCAAAAACGTATCATGGAAGAATTGAAAAAAGCCTTCCGTCCAGAATTCTTAAACCGAATTGATGAAACGGTTGTATTCCATTCCTTGAAACAAGAGGAAATTCATGAAATCGTGAAAATTATGAGTCAATCTGTCGTGAAACGGATGGCTGAACAAGAGGTCAAAGTGAAAATCACGCCCGCTGCAATTGAAGTCATTGGTAAAGTCGGGTTTGATCCAGAATATGGCGCACGTCCGATTCGTCGGGCCTTGCAAAAAGAAGTGGAAGATCGTTTAAGTGAAGCCCTTCTTTCCGGTCAAATTCAGTTAGGGGATAAAGTAACCCTAGGTGCTAGCAAAGGCAAAATTACGTTAAATGTGCGGGCACCAAAAGCACCAAAAACAGAAGCGAAAGAATTACAAACTGTATAGATGAGATGCAAAGTCTGGTACAAAAACCATTTAGGGTTTTTATGCCAGGCTTTTCTATTTTCCAGTGGCGATTTCTTTTTGAGAATTGCCAGATTGATTTTTCTATGCTACGTTAATAAGGAGGGGTGATGGAATGGAACAATCTTTTTTTCGAGAATTACTACATTATCAACGTCCAAAGGATAATCCTTTTCGACTAGTGTTTGCTGGCTTGGTTATGTTCAGCATTCTTTTTTTGGGCTATATCAATCATCAATTATTGATTTCAAGCTTTGGCTCGTTAGGTATTTTTACTTTTTTATATTATCAGCCGTTACCATTAAAACAGTTAATGACTCGTTTATCTGTGGTCGGTAGTTACCTTTTTTTAGGGAATTTGCTAGGCATGTTATCGACCCATATTGCGTGGCTCATTCCTGTTGTTGTTGCGCTGGTCGGTTTTGGCGGCCGCTTTTTCTTTGAAGTTTACGATATTTCAAAACCAGGGGCCTTCTTTGGTGTGATGGTCACAGCGATGGGTGCCAGTACGAGCATTCCGTTAGCAAAAATTCCATTCATGAGTGGCTGTATGTTATTAGGCATTGGCTTTTCCATTTTGTTTGCACTAGTGTTACATTTTACAGAAAAGGAAATCAGTGCCCCGCTAGCTAAGCGATCATTACGGGAACGAATTTATCGGCATCCAGAAGCGCCATTAGATAGCATATATTATAGCTTTGTTTTATTTTTTGCTGTATATATCAGTGAAAGTTTACATTTACAAAATCCGTATTGGTTAGTCGTTTCCTGTGCATCCATTTTACAAGGAGACAATTTACGTGCGATTAAGCAGCGAAATATTCAGCGAATTTTTGGAACAACGATTGGTTTGGTTATTTCCGCTTTTCTGCTTAATTTAGCTTTGACAACTTTTGAATCGATTGTCGTGATTACGATCTTATTTGTGACCGTTGAGTATTTTATTCGTCGTAATTATGGATTGGCGCAATTTTTCACAACACCTATGGCTCTGATGCTTTCATTGCTCGTTCGTCAGCAGTACGTGATAACGTTGATTCAATTCCGCTTTTTAGGGATTGTTTTGGGTAGCTTGTTAGGTTTAGCGGCAGCGTGGCTATTCACCGTTGTAGTAACGTTTTATGAACGAAAATACCACTTGAACGAGTGACCAAAGAACAGATGACCAGTAATTAAAAAAAGAGCATTTGGTAGGTAAGCGGTTGGCGCTTTTCTACCAAAATTTTTTCGGAAACATTGTGAAAAATGTACGTTTAATACAGATAGGCTCTTTTAAAGTTTGTGAACGTATGATACTATTAAACGGTCATAAAGAAGGAGGCTATATTTATGATTGAACTGATTGCAACTGCAGAATCTGTTGATCAGGCTGTAGAATTACTCGCAACAGGTGTGGATACATTATATATTGGAGAAGAAACATTCGGGTTGCGTTTGCCCGTATCTTTTACACGAGATGAACAACGCGAGATTGTGAAACGTGCACATGAAATGGGTAAACAAGTGCTAGTCGCAGTAAATGGCATTATGCACCCTGAAAAAATGAAATTGGTGCCAGAGTATCTGACATTTTTAAAAGAAATCAACGTCGATAAAATTACTTTGGGCGATCCAGGTATTGTGTTTATCATGCAACGAGATGGATTAGAAATTCCTTACGTTTATGATGGCGAAACCTTAGTAACGAGCTCACGTCAAATCAATTTTTGGAGTAAACGAGGAGCCATCGGAGCTGTCCTAGCTCGGGAAGTACCTTTTGAAGAAATGGTCGCAATGGAAGAAAACTTAGCAGTTCCAGCTGAAATTCTTGTCTATGGGGCGACGTGTATTCATCAATCGAAACGCCCATTAATTCAAAATTACTACAATTACACAAAGAACGACAAAGGGGTTACGAAAGACGAAGGGCTGTTTATTTCTGAACCCAAAAAACCAGAAACACACTATTCCATTTATGAAGATAGTCATGGTACGCATATTTTTGCCAATAACGATGTGAACTTGATGAATGAGTTAACAAACTTGTATGACCATCACTATCGTACATGGAAGCTCGATGGTCTTTACACACCAGGTGAAAATTTTGTCGCGATTGCTCGCTTATTTGCTGAAGCGAAAGCAGCCCTTGAAGCGGGAACTTGGTCAGAAGATCAAGCAGCTCGTGCAACAGCTGAAATTGAAAAATTACATCCAACAGGTCGTGGCTTAGACAATGGTTTCTTTGATTTAAGTGCCGATGCAATAAAATAAATTGATTCATTTAAGGGGAAGAAGAACATGAAAGTAATGACAGAACGAACATTGAAGCGTCCCGAGGTGTTGGCTCCAGCCGGGACGCTAGAAAAACTAAAAGTCGCAATTCGTTACGGTGCCGATGCCGTTTATATCGGAGGGAATGCCTACGGTCTGCGTAGCCGCGCAGGAAATTTCACGCCAGAAGAAATGGCGGAAGGCGTAGCCTTTGCCCGCGAACATAATGCGAAAGTTTATGTCGCTGCCAATATGGTCACTCATGAAGGAAACCAGGAAGGGGCAGGAGCGTTTTTCAGAGAATTGCGAGACATCGGAATTTCAGCTGTGATTGTTTCCGATCCAGCTTTAATCGAAATTTGTGCGACAGAAGCACCAGGTTTACCTATCCATTTATCGACACAAGCTTCAGCAACTAATTATGAAACATTAGAATTTTGGAAAAACGAAGGCTTAGAACGTGTGGTTTTAGCGCGCGAAGTTTCAATGGAGGAAGTTGCAGCGATTCGTGAAAATACGGACATTGAAATTGAAGCCTTTATTCATGGAGCAATGTGTATTTCATATTCAGGTCGTTGTACTTTATCCAACCATATGTCAATGCGGGATGCCAATCGTGGCGGTTGCTCTCAATCTTGTCGTTGGAAATATGAGTTATTTGATATGCCTTTTGGGACAGAACGTCGGAGCAAAACCAGCGAAGGGGAAGTCGAAGAAGAATTTTCAATGAGCGCCGTAGATATGTCCATGATTGAACATATTCCAGAATTAATTGAAAATGGTGTCGATAGTTTTAAAATTGAAGGCCGCATGAAATCCATTCACTATGTTTCGACAGTCGCTAATGTGTATAAAAAAGCCGTCGATTCTTACATGGAAGATCCTGAAAACTATGTCTGCCAACAAGAGTGGATTGATGAATTATGGAAAGTAGCACAACGTGAATTAGCAACTGGATTTTATTACAATACACCAAGTGAAAATGAACAATTATTCGGCGAACGTCGTAAAATTCCACAATATAAATTTGTTGGTGAAGTGATTGCGTACAACGAAAAGACGCAAGTCGCAACGATTCGTCAACGGAACCTTTTCAGTGTCGGCGATGAAATTGAATTTTATGGTCCCGGGTTTACCCATTTCCACCAAACCGTTAAAGAGATGTATAATGAAGACGGTGAAGCGATTGATCGGGCACCTAATCCCATGATGTTATTAACAATGGAAGTGACGCAACCTGTTGCAGTCGGCGATATGATTCGTAAGAAAAAATAAACCAGCCAAAAGGAGGAGTAATTATGAGTGTCCGCGTGAATGATTTATTAAAATTACCGTCTTTGCGAGAAGCAACGGTACTTTCTGGTAAAAACCAATTGGACACATCTGTTGCTTCTCTTTCTTTTTTAGAAGTCTCTGATATGTCTTTGTTTTCGGAAAAACTTCACAAAACAAATGAATACCATGCTGGCGAAATTTTGATTGGTTCATTTTGTGCCATTCGTCATGATGTGGTGAAGCAATGTGAAACGATTCGACATCTCCATGAATTAGGCGAGGTAGGCCTAATCTTGTATTACGTGGGGATTATCGTACCGAAAGTTGCAGAGGAAGTGATTCAATTAGCGGATTCTTTAGGTTTCATTTTAATCCAAATGCCTAAAAATGATCCCACATTACGCTATAACGAAGTCATTTATGAAGTCATGAAATTGTTAGTCAATAAAAATAAAATGGCTTCTTTTGCAACGGACCTCTTGGAAAAAGTTTCCCTTTTGCCTGAACAAAATCGCAGTGTGGAAATGACCTTGAAAATCCTCTCTGATTTTTTAAAAGTCAACATTGCGTTAACCACATATACCAATGAAATCATCAGCACCATCAATTGGCCGCGAAGCACGAAATTACCCTTAACCAAGTTACTTTATCAATCACAAGAGAAAGTAGCACTGGGAGAAACGACCTACTTCATTACCTCGCAAAAACTTCCTCAGAAAGATGGCCAAACATTGAAGCTTTACTTCATTCGAGAAGAAGAGCAGTTAACCTCTTTTGAGATGAATCAAGCGGTGGAAGTCGTTCAGATGGCTCTGAATTTATGGGGGAAAAACTATGACGAAGTCAGTGAGTATGCCTTAGTCCAAGCAATCATTAACGACGAAAGTGATAAGATGTACCAATTAGCCAAAAAATTAATGATTGATATTTCTTCTGTCGAAACGATGTGGCTTTTACCTATTTGGCAACAAGGACAAGAAATCAACGCTATTCAGCAAGATTTGAAAGATTTCCTACGTTACTATTACCAAACAACGATTGTCCAGCAAACAGAAAATTACCTGATTGTCCTCTTAGGTAATTATTTACACAAACAACCTGAAGCCACGATTAGTAAAGAATACTTGCAAGCCACAGACTATCAGGACTATTTAGGTGAAATTATCCTTTGTCCAAAAGTTCGTAACACGACTGAAGTGCGTGTCAGCTACCAAACCGCTAATCAAGTTGCGCCGTTTTTAAAGCGCGTCTATCCACAAAGAAAAGTGTTATCAATCGCGGAAATTCGTACAGTTCAACAAATGATGATGTGTCTCCAAGCAGGAGAAGAAGCAATCCAACAACGCTTAGCAGTTATCCAACCTCTCTTAAAAGAATCAGAGCAGTTAATGACATTAGGGACGTTTTTACTAGATGCAAGTAGTGATTTTAAAGAATGCGGCGAACGCCTATTTGTTCATAAAAATACGGTCAAATATCGTATCAGTAAAATTAACGAAGCGCTCGGCTATGATATGACCAACGCAGCCGAAGCCTATGAAGTCTATTTGGCGATGATCTTATATCGCTTGGTCACGAATGAATGAAAAAGCAGACAATCGGCAGTAGCCGATTTGGCTGCTTTTTTATTTTTAGCCAAAACTTCCTCGATATTTTTTTCAATTTGAAAAAGACCTATGACTGATTTTTCGTTATAATTGAAAAAATAATTAAGGAGGAATGAGAATGAAATTAAAAAACGAGCAACAACAATCGTGGCTTAGCTTAGCATTTGTTTGGGCGGGCGCAATGATTAGCGTGCCAGGATTAATTATTGGAGGAACGTTAGTTGCAGGCATGCCTTTATGGGAAGCTTTGTTAACAGGATTTATTGGTTACGGTATTATTGTTATTTTAATGATTTTACAAGGAATTCAAAGTTCTGACTTACAAGAACCTTCTGTCAAAGTCGCTTCTCAAGTGTTTGGCATTCAAGGTTCGCAAAAGATTATTTCTATTATTCTAGCGATTGCTTGCTTAGGTTGGTTTGGTTTGCAAGCCAATGTCAGCGGCGGCGCCTTCACGAACTTTTTAAAAATTTACGGCATTGATTTACCTGTGTCGCTTTCTTCCTTAATCTGGGGAGTTATCATGCTTATTTCGGCTCTTTATGGCATAAAAATATTGAAAATTCTGAATTATTTTGCGGTTCCTGTGTTAGTTCTGGTTTGTCTTTATGGCTTGGTGGCTTCGTTAAGAAATAACGGTTGGGCGGCTGTTAGTCAATATACACCTCAAACAGCAGGAAGCTTTATGTCGGGTCTTTCAATGACTGTCGGTTCTTTTGCATTAGGTGCGGTAATTGCTGGAGATTACTCTCAATATGTTTCTTCTCGTAAAGATGTGATCAAAGCGGCCACCTTAGGGATTTTACCGACAGGCTTGTTGATGATTGGCGTAGGTGCGGTCTTGACCATTGCTTCGAATACCGCAGATATCACGGAAGTTTTTATGAATCTCGGGTTTCCAGTTCTAGGAATTATTGCGCTGATTTTAGCAACTTGGACCACGAATGCCGTGAATGCTTTTTCTGGCGGACTGGCCTTGATCAATGTCTTTGATATTCCAAAAGAAAAAGAAAAAGTCGCTGTCGGTGCGGCCGGCGCCATTGGAACCTTATTAGCAGTCGTGGGGATTTTAAATTACTTTACGCCGATTATGTCCGTCCTTTCTGCGATGGTTCCACCAGTGGCTGGTGTAATGATTGCTGCCTATTGGTTGATTAACAAAGGCGATCGAACCAAATGGCAGCCAACGCCTGGCGTGAATAAATTAGGTGTTTTTTCATGGCTAATTGGTGCTGCAGTGGGGGGCATTCCAGTGATTGTGAGTTTCTTTCCCAATGCCCCTCAATTGCCTAACCAACCGCTAATTGGCATTGTTTTATCGTTTATTATTTATTATTTCGGTGCAAAACGTCAACAGACGAACACCGAATCATTAGAAATGGAATGAAGAAGAGGAGTGTCGGAGAATGCGTTATTTAGATGCAGAAGCAATTGAGAATATAGCCACAGGAGCAGCGTTTTTAGGGACAGGAGGTGGCGGTGATCCCTACATTGGTAAAATGATGGCTTTGTCCGCCATCGAAGAAAACGGACCTGTCAAACTGGTTTCTCCAGAAGAAATTGCCGCGGAGGATTTTTTCCTACCCGCCGCAATGATGGGTGCCCCATCTGTCGCAATTGAAAAATTTCCCAAAGGCGACGAATTCGTCCGTGTCTTTGAGAAGTTAGGAAAATATTTAGACCAAGAAACGATTGCGGGAACCTTTCCAATGGAAGCTGGGGGCGTCAATTCAATGATTCCAATTGTTGTTGCAGCGAAGCTAGGCATTCCCTTGGTGGATTGCGATGGTATGGGGCGGGCCTTCCCAGAATTGCCGATGGTAACGTTCCATTTGAATGGGATGTCAGCGACCCCTATGGCAATTACCGATGAAAAAGGAAATATTGGCATTATGGAAACGATTGATAATACTTGGACAGAACGTCTTGCGCGTGTCCAAACGGTTGAAATGGGCGCCAGTGCCTTAGTGAGCATTTATCCCGCGACAGGCAAACAATTAAAAGACTATGGTATTCACAACATCGTGACATTATCAGAAGAAATTGGCAAAGTGATTCGAGGTACCTATGCAGATGAACAAGAAAAACGCCAAGCATTAGTAGAAGTTACGGATGGCTTTGAATTGTTCCAAGGAAAAATTCTGGATGTGGAACGAGAAGTAAAAGGTGGCTTCAATTTGGGACGTGTCAAATTGAGTGGCTTAAACAGTGACGCTGGCTCAGAAGCAGTTGTCCATTTTCAAAATGAAAATTTAATTGCTGAGAAAGATGGTCAGGTGATTGCGATGACACCTGATTTGATTTGTATGGTAGACTTAGAAACCTTAACGCCTGTGACAACAGAAAGCTTGAAATACGGCAAACGTGTCCAAGTAATGGGCTTGAAAGCGAATGCCGCTTGGCGAACGAAAAAAGGTATCGAAACAGTGGGTCCTCGGTATTTCGGCTACGAAATAGATTATCAACCACTAGAAAACTTAGTAGCGAAGGAGGACAAATAAATGTATAAAATCGGTATCGATGTCGGCGGCACAAATACAGATGCTGTTATTTTAGATCATCAATTAAACTTGATTCATTCAGTGAAAGTTCCAACAACCGATGATATTCAAACAGGGATTGCAAGTGCCTTAAATAAAGTCTTGGCAGAATCAGCAGTGGATCCAAGCAAAGTCACACATGCAATGTTGGGTACGACCCAATGTACGAATGCCATTGTTGAACGAAAAAAATTAGCAAAAGTTGGGGTCCTTCGTTTGGGCTATCCAGCAACCGCTTCGGTCTTGCCTTACACAGCTTGGCCCAAGGATTTAGTGGCTACTCTTTCAGAAACGTATGCTTTAGCGCATGGCGGCTACGAATATGATGGACAACCATTGACTGCACTGGACGAAGAAGAGTTGCGCGGGATTTTGGCCTCTTGGCGAGGAGAAGTAGAGGCCATTGCAGTAATTGGCGTTTTTTCTTCTTTAAAAAATGAACAAGAATTGTTTGTTCAAGCACTTGCGAATGAAGTGTTAGGGGTAGATGTTCCTGTTTCTTGCTCCTCAATGATTGGTTCTGTCGGTTTAATTGAACGGGAAAATGCGACAATTTTGAATGCTGCGTTGCACAAAGTAATTAAAGTGACCAGCGAAGGCTTTGAACAAGCCTTAGAACAAGAAAAAATTCATCACGCCCAAGTGTACTTATGTCAAAATGATGCTACGTTAATGTCATTAACTTATGCCAAACAGTTTCCTATATTAACCATTGCTTGTGGACCAACCAATAGTATTCGTGGCGCTTCTTACTTAGCCGGCTTGAAAGATGCGGTTGTCTTAGATGTTGGTGGCACAACGTCAGACATTGGCGTGTTAGTGGATGGCTTTCCAAGAGAATCTTCACTGGCCGTTGATGTTGGCGGAGTACGGACCAATTTTAGAATGCCAGATATCGTGTCAATCGGTGTTGGCGGCGGCAGTCTAGTGCGTGAACAACCAGATGGTTCTGTGACAGTCGGCCCTGATAGTGTCGGTTACCGTATTACACAAGAGGCCCTTGTTTTTAGCGGCACACAATTAACGACCACTGATATTGCGGTTCGCTTAGGCCATGCCCAAGTTGGTGATCCTAGCAAAGTGGCTCATTTAGACCAAGCGTTTGCGGAAAAAGTGTACCAAAAAATTGGCGAATTGGTCAGTGAAGCGATTGATCGCATGAAAACCAGTTCCGCAGACGTGACGGTCGTTTTAGTTGGTGGTGGGAGTATTATCATCCCCGAAGAATTGACAGGCGTTAAAGCGCTAATTCGCAACGAAAACGGAGCAGTGGCGAATGCCATCGGCGCCTCCATCGCTCAGATTAGCGGACAATACGAACAAATTTATGTCTATTCAAAAATCCAACGGGACGCGGCGTTAGCCGATGCCCAAGAAAAAGCCGTCCAACAAGCCGAACTTGCGGGTGCAGTCCCTGGCACAATCGAGTTAGTCGAAGTGGAAGAAACACCACTCGCCTATCATCCAGAAAATGCAACCCGCTTACGAGTAAAAGTGGTTGGGAACATGTATTGAGGACCAGTGCAAAACAAAAGTTATAAGAAGAGTTATTTGAAATATGAGGTTGGGCTAGGACTGTCAATTGAAGTATTATTCTGAAGAGTTCAGAAGAAGCTATGATTGTCTCGCCGTTTATTTTAAAATTCAGAGTTAGGAAGGTAAGTCGAAATGACTTACCTTCCTAAGTTCATTTTTTGTGTTGACATATTTTTTTAGAAAAGGCAAAATGTTAACATGGTATGTTGTTGGGGTATTGTGAAAAAAGGAGAGAAAATAATGAGTATTTTAAAAGAACATTTAAAAAGAAATTGTGATGCACGAATGGTTGGTGTTTTATCGTTAAGCATAAGAGAAGCATATCGCTACTTAAATGAGCTAACAGAAAGAGAATCCATTTTTCAACGAGCAGAAATGAAAAAAGTTTGGGGACACGTTCGGCATGGATTGGTTGATGTTGGTTTAAAACAAGTGTTAACTTCATCAGCAATCCCGCATGAAATAGCTGACAAAGCTAGTAGTCGATATGTCAATGGTCATACGTACTTAATGATTGAAACCAAAGGAGCAATTTTGACGCCAGCTAAAGTTTTATCAGAAGCTTCAGTTCCTAAAAAGGCATTATTTAGAAATCGTGGGAGCTTATTGAATAAGCAGTATAATTTATTTGACAAACCAGAAGATTTGAATGAGTATTATGATGCCAATCAACCGCTGACGAACTGATAAGGAGAGGGCTAGAAAATGAACGAGAGGTTGATTTTTAATCCAAAGCAATTAACTTCGGCTCGCATTGCACGAGGATTAACAATGAAAGAATTAGCCGAGAAAGCAGAGCTATCTAGGCAAATAATTTCGAATTACGAATCGGGAAAAACAATTCCTAAAGCAGATAGCATATTAAAACTAATTTCTGTTTTACAATTTCCCCGTAGTTTCTTTTCAGCAGATACATTTGAATTGTATTCAGGCGCAACTTTTTTTAGAAGCCGAAGTGCGGCAACGAAGAGAGTAAGAGATATGCAAAAAGAGCGGTTAAAATATGTGCAAGAAGTGTATAAAGTATTAGCAACATATGTGAACTTTCCCAAAGTTTGTTTACCAGAATTAATTGAAAAGAGTATTTATGAAATCACAGAAGAAGAAATTGTGAAAAAGGCTGAGGAATTACGGAAAATTTGGGGCTTAGACTTGATTTCGCCAGTCCCTAATCTCATTCAGTTGGCTGAACAAAATGGTGTGATTATTTCAGAAGCCAACATGTCCAATCCAACACTAGATGCGGTCTCGCGTTGGATGATTGGTCGGCCGTTTATTATGCTCACAGATAATCATGAATCTGCTGTCCGTCGTCGTTTTAACGTGGCGCATGAACTAGGACATATTTTATTACACAACGGTGTTGAAAGTATTCATGAGTATTCGCAAACAGAATTAAAGAACATTATTGAGTATCAAGCAAATCTATTTGCTGCGCATTTTCTCCTTCCTTCAGCGGCTTTTTCTGATTCGCTCTTGTCTATTTCGTTAGAATACTATATTGATTTGAAAAAGTATTGGAAAGTTTCTCTTCAATCAATGATTCAAAAAACATACACATTATCGTTAATTAATGATGATCAACGTCTCTATTTAAATAAAAGAATTGCTAAAAATAAATGGAAAACGAAAGAGCCTTACGATGAACAACTGACTATCGAACAGCCAGAAGTTTTCCAAAAAGTTTACCACATGATTTTAGAGCACCAAGTCATTCCTGCAAGTCAACTAAATCAAGCTTTTAAATTGCCTAAAGAAGAAATAGAAAAGATATTAGGAACAGCTATTCAAACGGAGCAGGACAAAACAGAAATCGTTCTTGAATTATTACGTTCTAACGAATAATCAAAAAGAAAGAGGAATAACTACGGCCAAAGTATTCGCCTACTAAATTGGTCAAAACCCACGTATTCAAACGGACCTTTGGGTAAATTCTCAGCTGTTTGAAGATGAGCATGGCTATGCGGGTGGTGTGAGCTTCGGGTTAGCAGATTGTGTTCAAACCGGAATGTTTACAGATATTGAAGTGATAAAACGGTACCTTCACGAAGCAACCTACGTTTTTATTAATGGTGACTTTGACCGACTAAGTTATTTAGACATTGGGATTGCACTTTCCTTAGGCAAAACACTTTATGTCATTACAATGAATCCAAACGTAACGAAAGAAGATTTAGGAATTCCCTTCGACAATGCTACGATTGAATTCCTTTCCCCCAGTTCTTTTACGGAACGAATCAATGAAACAGAAGCAGCAGAAAACTAAACAAAAGTAAGTAATACGACTGTCTTTTTTTGCTATTTTTTGCGATAATAAGGGAGAAAGTTCAAATTGAAAGGGAGCCAGAATAAATGAAAACCTATGATTATATTGTTATTGGTGGCGGTAGTGGCGGGATTGCTTCTGCTAACCGCGCAGGAATGCACGGAGCCAACGTCCTTTTAATTGAGGGCAACGAAATTGGTGGGACCTGTGTCAACGTTGGCTGTGTGCCTAAAAAAGTTATGTGGCAAGCTAGCAGCATGATGGAAATGATGGAAAGAGACACAACAGGCTACGGGTTTGATGTTGAAATCAAAAATTTTAGCTTTAAACAATTAGTTGAAAATCGTGAAAAATATATTGACTTCTTACATGGCGCGTATAATCGTGGTTTAGACAGTAACAACATTGAACGTATCCATGGTTACGCTACGTTTACTGGGGAGCAAACAATTGAAGTCAATGGAACAGAATATACGGCGCCGCACATTTTAATCGCGACAGGTGGTCGTCCGAAAAAACTAGGTATTCCAGGAGAAGAATATGCCTTAGATTCAAACGGCTTCTTTGCGTTAGAAGAAATGCCAAAACGAGTGGTCTTTGTCGGTGCGGGTTACATCGCAGCCGAATTAGCAGGAACCTTACATGGCTTAGGCGCAGAAACACATTGGGCCTTCCGCCACGATCGACCATTACGAAGCTTTGATGACATGCTTTCTGAAAAAGTCGTAGCACGCTATCAAGAAATGGGCATGCAAATTCATCCGAATGCAACACCAGCTAAAATTGAAAAAACGGCGCAGAATGAGTACGTTATTACATTTGAAAATGGTGAATCGATTACGACAGATGCCGTGATTTTTGGGACAGGCCGTCAACCGAACACGGATCAATTAGGCTTAGAAAATACGAAAGTAGCACTTGATGAAAAAGGCTACGTCAAAGTAGATAAATTCCAAAATACCACGCAAAATGGCATCTACGCAGTCGGCGATGTCATTGGTAAAATCGATTTAACACCAGTCGCGATTGCCGCTGGTCGGCGTCTGTCTGAACGCCTATTTAACGGACAAACTGATTTATATTTGGATTATAACTTGGTACCAACGGTGGTCTTTACCCATCCACCAGTTGCGACAATTGGTTTGACGGAAAAAGCAGCGCTTGAAGAATATGGTGAAGACCAAGTGAAAATCTATCGCTCTAGCTTTACGCCAATGTACTTCGCTTTAGGGGAATACCGTCAAAAATGCGACATGAAATTAATCTGTGTCGGCAAAGAAGAAAAAATTGTCGGTTTGCATGGCATCGGCATCGGTGTTGACGAAATGCTACAAGGCTTTGCAGTCGCTATTAAAATGGGCGCGACCAAAGCAGATTTTGATAATACTGTTGCGATTCATCCAACAGGCTCAGAAGAATTTGTAACAATGCGATAAAAGGCTAATAACCCCAAAAGAGAGCGTTGCTGATGCAACGCTTTTTTTTGCCCACTCAATTTATACTATTTGATTGGTAAAAAGTAATTTTTTATAGCGTACCAATCACCACTTTTCCATCTTTTAACTACTGACTTTTCCAAGAAATATGCTATGATTAAAAAAATCAGCAAAACAGAGGGTAGGGAGTTAGAAGATGGATAAAATTAGAATCAACAACTTGAAATTTTTTACAAAAAATGGTGTTTTGGCAGAAGAAAAACGTCTAGGACAGCAATTAGAAATCGACCTTGAAATGCAGTTGTCACTAGCCGAGGCGGGGCGAACAGATGATGTCACCCAAACCGTCAATTATGCCGAAGTGAATGAATTGATTGCCCAACGAGTAAACAATCACTCGTACGATTTAATCGAAGGTTTAGCGAGTGCTATTTTAGATGATATTTCCACAGATTACCAAGAACAATTGAACAAAATTATCATTAAAATTAGAAAATATAGTGTGCCGATGCCCGGCCTTTTTGACAATATTGAAATTGAAATGGAGCGAGAAGTATAGATGATTGGCTATGTAGCATTAGGTAGTAATGTCGGTGATCCGTACGCAAATTTAGTGAAAGCCCGCAATTATTTAAACGAAGACCCGCAGATTCAGGTCGTGGCTTCTTCAAAACTTTATGAAACGGATCCTTACGGCTATACAGACCAAGATGATTTTTTGAACGCTGTATTGAAAATTGATACTAGCTATACCGCTGAAGAATTACTGGCTGTTACTCAAGGGATTGAGCAAGCAATGAAACGTAAAAAATTAATTCACTGGGGTCCGCGGATTATTGATATTGATATTTTATTATTAGGGGAACAGTCAGTCACGTTGCCCCACTTACAAGTTCCTCATCAAGAATTAACAAAACGGTCATTTGTTTTGATTCCCTTAAGTGATGTTTACGCAGAGGAACAACTATTGGGCGCGCCAATAGCTACGTGGATTCAGCGCAGTGGCAATCAAGAAGAAGTGCGAGTAAGCGAAAAGGAATGGTAGAGATGGAGCAGGAAAAACAAGCGCAAATTGAGCAGGCAGTTACCACAATCTTAGAAGCAGTGGGGGAAGATATTCAACGGTCAGGACTCATTGATACACCCAAACGAGTAGCTAAAATGTATGCAGAAGTTTTTAGCGGATTAACCGAACCTGAATTTCAAGATTATAAATTATTTGATAGCTTAAATGAAGGCGAAATGGTTTTAGTAAAAGATATTGCCTTTTATTCAATGTGTGAACACCATTTATTGCCATTTTATGGGAAAGTACATGTCGCTTATCTGCCAGAAGGTGGCAAAGTATTGGGACTAAGCAAGTTACCAAGGTTAGTGGAACATTGTGCCAAACGTCCTACAGTTCAAGAAGATTTAACGGTGACAATTGCCCGCAAACTCCAAGAAAATATTCCCGTCAAAGGCATTGCAGTAGCCATTGAAGCGGAACACATGTGTATGACGATGCGCGGCGTGAAAACACCACAAAGTAGCACCAAAACATTTCAATTTACCGGTTTATTTAAAGAACAAGAGTGGAAAAATCAATTTTTAATGGAGATACGTTAGAAAATGGAAATCATTGTTGGCACGAATAACCAAGGTAAGTTAAAAGAAATGCAATCAGGGCTTAAGGACCCAACTATTCAACTCGTCTCTTATCGAAAGTATACGACCAGTCAAGAACAACCAGCAGAAACTGGCACTACTTATGCAGAAAATGCTTATCTAAAAGCTCGCTTTTTCCAACAATTAATTGGCCGCCCAGTGTTAGGTGATGATGGCGGCTTAACGTTAACTGCTTTTCCTGATTTATTAGGTATTCATACAAGCCGCTTTTTCCATTCAGCCAATCCGGAAGAACAGAACCGCGAACTGTTGCACTTATTTGAAGGGCGACGGTCGACCCGAGAGTTAACCTTATCAGCCACGCTGGTCTATGTACTCGATGACGACAAATTATTGCAAACGAAAGCCACTTTGACTGGTGAATTGGTTGAACCGCGCGGTACAGGCGGTTATGGCTTTGACCCGATTATTTATTTACCAGACCGAGGCAAAACCTTAGCGGAGTTGTCCACGAGTGAACGAATGAAAATAAGTCCTAGAATGCGGGCTTTACGAAAGATGATTCAGCAGATAAAGGAGCAATGTGACAATGATTGATTTAAAAAAGAATTATCAAATTATGGGGATTGTCAACACAACTCCCGACTCTTTTTCTGATGGCGGTAGTTACACAACGGTCGACGTGGCCTATCAACATGCGCTTCATCTACTAGAAGCGGGGGCCGATATTTTAGACATTGGTGGTCAATCCACACGTCCCGGCTACGAAGAAGTTTCTCCGCAAGTTGAGGCAGACCGAGTATTACCGTTAATTAAAAAAATACGTGACACTTCTCTAGCGCCGATTTCTGTGGATACCTACTATCCCGAAGTAGCGGAAGCCGCTATCCAAGCTGGCGCCACAATGATTAATGATATCAAAGGATTAGACACTCCAGGGATGGCAGAAGTCCTCGCACAATATCCTGAAATCCAAGTTGTGATTATGCATTCCAGAAAACGCCAATCTCTTTCTTTAAAAGAAGAGTTGCACCAATTTTATACAGAAAAAATTGAACAATGCCAAAAATATGGGCTTTCCTTAGAAAAAATTTGTTTCGATCCAGGGATTGGCTTTCATAAAACTGTCGCAGAAAACCTTCAACTGTTAAAAGATCCTAACGCCTTTCGCTACCAAGATTATCCGTTACTATACGGCGTTTCTCGCAAACGAACCATTGGCGCTTTAACGAACGAGCCAGAACCAGCCCAGCGTGATTTTGGCTCAGCCGCTGCTTCCCTGTATGCAGCGCAACAAGGCGTAGAAATTTTACGCGTTCATAATGTCCAAGGATTAAAACAAACATTTGATGTCTGGCGCGCGTTGTCGGAGAAAGAATAAGAGACCCGTTTATCAGGTTTTGAGCGTGGAGCAAAAATCCAAAGTGATTTTTGTTCCACGCTTTTCGTGTTTATTATGCTAAGTTGGAACGGAGGAGTCAATTGGTCAAGAAACCTTCGTTTTTTAGGAGTTTTTTAGAAATAATTTAAAATAGATGTAGCATAGGGTTTCTATTATAATCATCTTTGGAATGTAACGATTGTTATTTAATATTTATTTATCTAATTAAAAGCAAGGGGGTTGTAATCTCAGTTGAAAAAACATAACTATTTATTGATTTTGCTATGGCTAATTGGAGGGGTCTTTTTAGGAGTTAAAAAAGTAGAAGCTGCTCCTAGACCGTTAACAGAACTGGGCTATTTCCATTGGGCAAATCAATCGGTTACACCAGCGGCAAACACGTTTATCATGCATTATGGTGAAAATACCTCCGTCCAACCAATTGAAGGTGAAGTGTCTTCAAACTACATCGCAGTTAGTCGAACGACAAATAAAAGTAAAGCATTAGTAAAAAATGTGGGGTTCTATGAAGGAAAAGCAGTTAATTTACTGGTTACACTAGAGCGGAATAAAAGTAATTTGGATGGAGGATCAATTAGTTTTACTGAAAGCTATTTTTTAGGAATTACGATTAAAGGCGAAATGCTGGTTACCTATGATTTTGTTGATAATGATGGTCAGCCCTTAACGATAAAAACAGCGTTTAATTACTATGGGTTAAATTCAAACAAATATGTTGGCTATAAAAACCCCGGAACGGTAATTGATGCCTTATATGCGGAAAATCCCACACATATTCTTTATGATACGTGGGATGGTGGAGCCGATGATTACTGGTTATACCTAAAAAATGTCACTGCAGGAATACCTTGGCGGGATCCTCGCCAGCGTTTTGAAGTGACAACTAAAAGCATTTCTACTATTACATTTGTCGTTCACAACAATGACACAACGCCGTCATCTATTGTTTACTTTACGGATTTTTTGGCAAAACCAGAATTTCCCCCAGCCTACGCAATGGATACCTATTTTGAAAATGCAGAGAAGGCTGTTTGCTTAAATGTGCAACAGACCATCCCCAATATTGATCAGTGGACAAAACCTAGTCAAATGGCTGTAAATATTAACCTGAACCAAGTAAATCAAACAAAGCAATATCAATTTGACAAAGTCTTAGTTACTGACTTTAAAGGAGAAGATTTAACGGATTTATTTACTAGCCAAACAGATGGTGAAAATGTCCAAATTGTGACAAAAAATCTGTCAGATAGCCGTCTTTATGATACCGTATTACAATATAAAGTTTACTTGAAATGGCAAGGCACTCAAAATCCAGTCGACACGGCGCTCATATCAAATGGAAAATTAGACTTGCCGTTTAGTGCGAAAACCCTTTTAGATGGAGAAAATTTAGAGGAAACGACGGCTACATCCAGTGTGAATTATGTGGGGAAAGTAACGACTGTGTTTTTAAATGAACAAGATAATGCTATTCATGAATCAGTCACAAAAGAAGGGCTTTTAACCACGCCTTTTGACTTATCTAATCAGTATCCCGAAATAGCTGGTTATGAGCCAATTAAGACCCAACAAGATCAAGGGTTGTTTCTTCCAGAGGAGCAAACAATTATTCATCGTTATCGTGAAAAGAAGTTATTACAATTCAAATTGATGGATGAAGAAAATCCGCTATTGGTCTCACGTTTTACAAATCAGCGAGAGATTACTTTTTCATTTTCACATGATCCATCAACTAACGTAACTTTAATGGCGCAGTGTGGCACGGAAGAAAAAGAATTAAAAAAATATGTAGATACGCCAGAATCGGTTGTTGATAAAGTTACGTATACTTTTCCTGAACAGTGGTTGAATCGAGAGGTTTTCTTTTATATCAAAGATGAGAACAATCAAGAGTCAGAAAAAGACAGTCGTACTCTTCAAAAAGAAGCTGGGCCCAAGCTCATTTTACCTGATACGATCAATTTTGGTGTGAATGAAATTCCCGCAACAGAGACAATGATTTCTTCTACTACAAATAAAGAAATCCGCATTGAAGATACAAGCAAACTTGATAAAAGTCGGTGGACAATTAAAGTAAAAGAAGAACAACCGTTAAAGAACGAAAATGGCGAGTTGCTCGACAAAAGAATAAGTTATGGCGAGAAGAATCAGCGTGTTCTAATTAATACAGATAGTCAACCTATTTTGCAAGGAAGCGGCAACGCTACCGCTAATTTGACCAAACAACTTCAGTTGACGATTTTTCCTTCTGATCCAGTCGGAAAGTATACTGGAGTGATGCGATGGTCTCTGGAAGATGCACCAGAATAAAAGCTTCGTTTGATAAGTAAAAAGTGTCTCATTATCTAGCAATAGATAATGAGACACTTTTTTCTAGATCGCTTTAGGTCTCCTACTTTTTTAAAGAAAGCGCCTTCTAATAAAGAGTAAATGTGTTATACTACACAAGTAGGAAGTTTATGACGGTGGCAATTTCTCAAAAAAGGGGGACTGCCAATGTTTTTGCTTGTTTGCTCTTTCCCTAGAAAGGAATAGCATTGACTGTCTTTGAAGCATTGATGCTTGCGATTGCTTTCGCAACATTAATTGTCAAAATCAGTAATAAAAACGACAAAAAATAAACCCGTCATAACTTTTAGCGAAGATTGACGGGTTTATTAACCAATAAATTAAAGCTACCGTCTTAAACGGTCTACCCGAGAGCGTATGACTAGTACGCTCTCTTCGTGTTTATTATAGCAAGTTAAAACGGAAAAGTCGAATAGTAAATAAAAAAAGAAAGCGCCTTCTAATAAAGAGTAAATGTGTTATACTACACAAGTAGGAAGTTTATGACGGTGGCAATTTCTCAAAAAAGGGGGGCTGCCAATGTTTTTGCTTGTTTGCTCTTTCCCTAGAAAGGAATAGCAGTGACTGTCTTTGAAGCATTGATGCTTGCGATCGCTTTCGCAACGTTAATTGTTAAAATCAGTAATAAAAACGAAAAAAAATAAACCCGTCATAATCTTTAGCCAGGATTAACGGGTTTATTTCCGTATTAAAATCAAGCTACCGTCTTAAACGGTCTACCAGAGAGCGTATGACTAGTACGCTCTCTTCGTGTTTATTATAGCAAGTTGAAACGGAAAAGTCGAATAGTAAATAAAAAAAGTAAGCGTATTCTAGCAAGGCATAAATGTGTTATACTACACAAGTAGGAAGTTTATGACGGTGGCAATTTCTCAAAAAAGGGGGACTGCCAATGTTTTTGCTTGTTTGCTCTTTCCCTAGAAAGGAATAGCAGTGACTGTCTTTGAAGCATTGATGCTTGCGATCGCTTTCGCAACGTTAATTGTCAAAATCAGTAATAAAAACGACAAAAAATAAACCCGTCATAATCTTTAGCCAGGATTGACGGGTTTATTTCCTAATTAATTCAGCTACCGTCTTAAACGGTCTACCAGAGAGCGTATATCTAGTACGCTCTCTTCGTGTTTATTATACCAAGGTATCACCTAAAAAGCTAGCTGCTAAATCCTCTTGAGGATTTAGCAGCTTCATTAATTCTCTCTTGTTAAAATCGTTTGTGTAATTTCATACAATTGTTCTTTCGCTTGGACCGTTGTTTCAGGAAGTTTGCTGATTTCTTTCAGCGCTTTTTCCGTGTAATGAGTGGCTAATTGTTGGGCCTTTTCTACGCCACCTAGTTCATGGACAAGACGATAAATTTCCTGGGTTTCTTCATCGGTCAAGGCTTCTTTTTTCATTAAAAGTGGCAACAAGACTTCACGATTAGCTTCAAGTGCATAAATCAAGGGCAAGGAATACACGCCTTGACGCACGTCTTCTAACACGGGTTTGCCGATGGCATCGGCGGTTTGTGTATAGTCTAAAATATCATCAATAATTTGAAAAGCCAGTCCGATATTTTCGCCGATTTCACCACAACGTTTGGCAAAACGTTGGGAGGTGCCACTTTCATAGGCACCGACAAAACAACTTAGCGCAAATAATTCCGCTGTTTTCCCGGAAATATTTTTTAAATATTGGTCAATCGTCACCTCGAAATTATAGCGATTGTCCATTTGGCCCAGCTCACCAGTCAGGACTTTTTCCATACTGCGAGAATTTAATTGAATGCTTTTTAATGAAGAAGAATAATCAGATAAGAGCTTGAAACAGCAAACAAAAAGATAATCGCCTGTATACACGGCTGTGCTATTACCAAAGCGCGAACGCAGTGTTGGCAAGCCACGACGCGTATCAGCTTCATCGACAATATCGTCGTGAACTAACGTGGCGGTATGCAGTAATTCAATGGAAGCCGCTAGCGCTGTCGCCTTTTTAGGGTCCCGCTGTTCACCAAAATAAGAGAACAACAGTTGGTAGGCTGGACGTAGCAATTTGCCGCCAGAGTGAATCATGTCATGGACAGCAGATTGAATCTCTTGATTATCGATTTGAACCGCTTGTTCCATCAAGCGAAGAGTAGTTGTTAATTCTTTTGATAACGTAGGATAGGTATTCCACATAGGATGTATATTCATAAGATGACTCCTTTAATTGTGGCGGACAGGTTTTCAATTAGAAAAATTGACTCCACTTATGTTTCGTTGTTTGTTCATAATTCAGTTGGAATTTTCGTAACGTCTGAACATGTTGTAGTAAATAGTTAGCGGCAATCCCAATGGCAATTCCCGAGAGTAACCCAAACAGAGATAAAAATGGTAAGTACAGCATTGGCGCCCACGAATGAGCAAAGAAAGAGGTCGTTAGCAACTGACCAACGTTGTGTAAGAAACCACCAACGGCACTAATCCCAATAATGCTGACCCGTTTTGGCCCCAGCTGCTTGACGAGCAACATGCCGAAATAACTTAATAAGGCTCCGCTGGCACTATAGAAAAAGGTCGAAAGTGTACCGCCTAGTAATGTCGTTAAAATCAAACGTAAACAGACCAGAAAAAAACTATCACGCTTACGCATGGTGAAAATCGCAATAATGGTAATTAAATTTGCTAGACCGAGCTTTGCCCCAGGAGCAAATGCGAAAGGGTACGGAATCATATTTTCGATTAAACCAATAATGACCCCTTGGGCAACGAGCATAGCAATATAGATATTCTTGTGTAATTTGCTCATAGTTGTCGTGCTTAATAAATTAAGCTACCGTCTTCACTCCCATCAGAAGCTTCCACGGTGATAAACAAATTGTGGGGCAGACAGGCAATCGGGGTTTCACCAGGTTTGGAAATCCAGCCTCGCCGAACATCCACTAAGTCAGCACAGTTGGCTTCCTTCACGCGGATACGATCACCATCTACTTCAATCAGGTTGTAATCACCGTCTTTTGCTTCGTATTTATATGTATAATGCGGGCCGTCCTTTTTTAAGTCAAAGACTTTGATTACTTTGTTGTCTACTTTCAAGACTGCTTGATAGGTAGCCGCTTCTTGACCACGGTTTTGCATGGCAAAAACAACAAGGGGCAGAAAAGAACCAAGAACTAAAACAGCAATAATAATAACGTCCCATGTTTTCAAGCGACTTTTTTTAATAAATTCTTTGACCGTCATTTTCTTCTCTCTCCTTTGGTGTTTTTTTCTTGTCTATCATAACATAATGAACGGAAAAGAAGTATTCTTTTCCAGTTGAGCCACCATATTATATAAAAGAAAATATGTGGGACAAAAGTCATGCTTGACTGCTGTCCCACATACTAAATCCTATGATAGTCAGCTGGAGACATGTGTCTCAGCTTTTGCTCGTAGTTGTCAATCGATAATCGATTGCTTACTTACCGCCGTATCTAGCTTTCGGGGTACCATACCACGCTTTACCAAGTTTGCGTTGAATCCATGGAATTACCCAGCGGTCTAAACCGACAGCACGGCCTGAACCGTTCATCAAAGCAAAAGCGACAAAGATAAACCAGATATTTACCCAATAGAACATGCCAGACAAACAGAAGGCAATTGTTAAACCAATTGTAGCAGCACTTGATAACCAAGTGAATAAACCAGCAATCAATGCTAAAGCAATACATACTTCAACGATTGTCATAAATTTTTGCATGAACAAAGCAACTTCTTGGTTTGGCATCATAAATTTCATTACGCTTTCGAACCATTTAGGCATGTGATCAAACACTTGCATTGGTGTTTCGCCGTAAGCGTAGCTTAAACCAAAGTGCGCTGCTTGTGTTGCCGCATCGGCACCACCGCTTGCCGCCGCATCCGCCGCACCACTTGCCGCAGTTGTTGCTGTATCAGTTGCTTGAGAAGCACCTGTTGTTACTTGTTCTTGTAACCAAGGGAATGGGAACACGACTTTATCTGTGAACCAAGAACCATCACCAAACCAAGTGCTTGGTTTCAAGTAATCGCCGTTGCCGACAATTTTCTTCATTGATTCGACTAACCAAACCATACCATAGAAAACACGTAGCGGAACACTCCACAAGACATTGCCGTAACGAGACGTATGTCCGCGAGCAACAGAACGATCATCTTTAATATGGAAGATTTCGTGCATAATGTATTGGAACATGTAGTAACCAGAACGAATATCAAAGAAGTATTTCAAGTTAACGATATGTTTCATAATGATGGCTAAGAAACCACTCAAATGAATTTTATCGAATAAGTTGGCAACGCCCCATTTCGCGCCGATGGAAACCATGAATCCTTGGTAGTTTCCTTTAAAGGCGTGTTTTTCGCCACCTTTAATATCTGCAACGATGTTGGCAGCCGCCGTATGACCTGTTTGTTCAGCTGCTTGAACGATTTGAGGAGTTGGTGTATTTGGTGTTTCTTCGTAATAAACCAAGTCACCAATGATATAAATGTTTTTGTCTTCGTAGCCTTTTGCTTGCATGTATTCATTCGCAACTAAACGACTACCACGTGCTGCTTCTAAACCAAAGTCAGCGGCATCAGAAGTTGCTTTCACACCAGCTGTCCAGATTAACGTATGCGTTGGTACTTCAGAACCATCTTTTAATTTAATGTGATCTGCTGCAACTTCAACGATTGGTGAGTTCAATAATAATTGAACATTTTTCTTTTCTAGATAACGTTCTGCTTTGGCAGCATCGTTACGAGATAACATGTTTAAGATGGTTGGCATTGCTTCAACAACCATTAATGTAATTTCGTCTGGATCAATTTTGGCATCTTTCGCTAAACGATCTTTCCAGTCGATTAATTCGCCGACCATTTCGATCCCAGTAAAACCAGAACCACAGACAACAAATGTTAACATTGCTTTGCGTACTTCAGCATCTGGTTCGATGGCTGCTTTAGCAACAGTTGCTTCAATGTGATGACGAATTTTCACTGCATCATCAAATGACCATAAGGTGAAACCATTTTCTTTCACGCCTGGTGTTCCAAAGTCGTTTGGCTCGCCGCCCATACCCAGAATTAACTGGTCAAATGGATAAGAACCTGCTAAAGTTTTCACAACTTTGTTTTCTTTGTCGATTCCAGTAACAGTATCTGTTACCAATTTTACGTTTTTCTTGCGTGAGAACAAACGTTGTAAGTCGTATTGAATTGCTTCTGGTTCAACACGTCCGCCTGCTACTTCATGCAATTCGGTCATCATAGTGTGGTAAGAATGGCGATCAATCAACGTGATTGTTACGTCCGTATCTTTTTTAAATTTCTTTGCTAGAAATTTAGTAGCTGAAACGCCAGCATACCCAGCACCTACAACGACAATATTTTGCTTTGTCATTGACAATCCGCTCCTTAATATTGTAAGTAGTAAAATAGTGATAATGATTAATAAGTACACAATCGACTAACATTATATAAGTATTTCACGAATTTGTCTAATATAAATTTTAATTGTCAACAAATTTACTCCGACGATGAGTTTTTGATGAAAAAAAGACCGAAATGTAAATATTTTTAAGGGATGGTCTTGACAACGTTTTTAAAACCATTATAATGTGTAATGTATCACAAACTTTTGATGTTTGTGAAAATCATGAAAGAAAAGGTGACTATCAATGAAAGTGAATAAATTTGTTAAAGGTTTTGCAGCAATTGCATTATCAAGTTTAGTATTAGCAGCATGTGGCGCAGACAAGAAAGACAACACAACGAACTCTTCTAGCGCAGCATCTTCAGAAACGAAAAAATCAACGGAATCATCAGCACCAGCGAAAAAAGTTGCCGGTGGCGATTTAAAAGATGGTACGTATAAATTAGAAGAAAAAAATGAAAAAAATGGTTACCGTGCAGTCTTTGAAATGACTGTAAAAGACGGCAAAATCACTGAATCTAAATATGACAACATCAATGCTGACGGCAAATCTAAAACAGAAGACACTAAGTATGAAGAAAGCATGAAAGCAAAATCTGGTGTTGGACCAAAAGAATACATCAAACAATTAAACGATTCTTTTGTTAAAGCACAAAGCGCAAGCGGTGTGGAAGTAGTAACTGGTGCGACTCACTCATCTGAATCATTCCAAAACTACGCACAACAATTAATCCAAGCAGCCCAAGCTGGTAACACAGACACAATCGAAATCGACAATGGGGCAACATTGAAAGATGGTACGTACTCATTGAAAGAAAAAAATGACTCAAACGGCTACCACACAACATTCTCAATGACTGTGAAAGATGGTAAAGTCACTGAATCTAACTACGATAACGTGAACGCTGACGGCAAATCTAAAAAAGATGACACTGAATACGAAAGCAAAATGAAAGACGTTACTGGCGTTGGACCAAAAGAATATATCGAAACATTAAACAAAGAATTTGTTAAAGCAATGGGCGAAGAAGACGGCTCACCTGCAGGTGTTGAAGTGGTAACTGGTGCAACACACAGCACACATTCATTCATCAACTACGCACAACAATTAGTGAACGCTGCTGAAAAAGGCGACACAACTGAAATCGTTGTTGACAACATCGTAACAAAATAATTAATAATAAATCATTAGGCTGAGACAAAAGCGTTTAACTCCGAGAAATAAGAAGGAGTTGCTTTTGTTCAGCGGATTATCATTTGAGGGGTTGGGAAAAAGTCGGTTGGCTGACTTTCCCGCCCCTTTTTCTTCGCTAGTTCTGTCCATCATTTCACAAATTTTTTTCACAGAAATTTGTGAATTTCCAAGAGAAAGACTTTTCATTTTTTCCAAAAAAGGCTACTATGCAAGAGAACTTATTTTTTAATTAAAGAAGGAAAGAAGAGGGAATCCTATGAAAAAGAAACTTCTGCTCATGGTAAGTGTTCTAGCAGTGCTGTTTGTGGCAGCTGCTTGTTCCTCAAAACCAGAAGCGAAAATTAATACAGAACCATACTCTGATCGTCAAACAATGCTAGGCACCTACGTTCAAATTCGTATCTATGATGATGGTAAAGAAGACGTCTTACCGAAAGCCTTTGCTCGTGTCAAAGAACTAGGCGATAAAATCACAGTTAACCAATCAGGTTCAGAAATTGATGAAATCAACCAAGAAGCAGGCGTGAAACCGGTCAAAGTCTCAGATGACCTGTATCCTTTGTTGAAAAAAGCCTATGAATACAGCAAAGACTCCCGCGGTGGTTTCGACATGGCGATTGGCCCAATCACCTCTATGTGGCACATTGGCTTCGATGATGCCCGCAAACCAAGCCAAGCCGAAATTGATCAAGCCTTGAAACTTGTCGATTACACGAAAGTCAAATTCAACGACAAAGAGCAAACCGTTTACCTTGAAGAAAAAGGCATGCAACTAGATTTAGGCGCAATTGCCAAAGGCTTCATCACCGACGAAGTCGTGAAAGTTCTGAAAGACAACGGCGTTACCACCGCTATCGTCGATTTAGGCGGGAATGTTTACGTCTTAGGACACAGCCCACGTGGCAAAGACATGGACTGGACAGTCGGCATTCAAGACCCGAATAAAGCCCGCAACACCGTTTTAGGTCAAGTTAAAGAAAGCAACAAGACTTTAGTCACATCAGGAATTTATGAACGCTACTTAAAAGTCGATGGCAAAACGTACCACCATCTCTTCGATCGTGAAACTGGCTATCCGTTTGATAACGACATCGCAGGTGTCACCATTATCACCGACAAATCTATCGATGGTGATGGTCTCTCAACGGCCGTCTTCTCAATGGGCGTCAAAAAAGGTCTAGAATACGTCGAAAGTCTGAAAGGAACCGATGCCATTTTCGTCACAAAAGACGACAAAGTCTACATCAGTAAAGATATCGAAGGTAACTTTGAAATTGGCAAAGACTCTGGCTATACGATGGGGAATCGGGCCGATTTGAAATAAGGAGCGACTAAAAATGTCTTTAAATGTGTTTTTAAAAGTAGTGGAAATTCAGACGAAGCTTGCCAGTCTCTTTCCCTTTATTATCGGGGTCTTGTTTTCAATGACCTATTTCGGGGAAGTTCAGTGGGGCAACACGCTGATTTTCTTCATTGGCATGGTGGTCTTTGATATGGCCACTACCGCCATTAATAATTACATGGACTTCAAAAAAGCCAAATCGGACGTCTATAAATATGAAGAAAATATTATCGGACAATCAGGCGTTTCACCACAACTAGTTCGCAACATGATTTTCGCCATGATTGCCTTCACTGCCGTCGTGGGTGCGTACTTAACGGTTCAAACCGGCTGGCTCTTCCTCGTGTTAGGGGGGATTTGCTGCTTCATCGGTATTTTCTACACCTATGGACCGATTCCGTTATCTCGCATGCCCTTAGGAGAAATTTTCAGTGGCTTCACGATGGGCTTAGGCATCTTCGTCTTAACGGTTTACTTGAACGTCGTCACCAATCCACCGTTTTACTTAACGGTCGATTTCGCCAGTGGCGCCTTTCGCTTAGACGGCAATTTCTGGGCAGTGCTTGCGATTGTCGTGGCTTCCTTGCCCTTGGTCTGTTCGATTGCTAACATCATGCTTGCCAACAATTTACGGGACTTAGATACGGATATTGAGAACCACCGTTACACGTTAGTCTATTATATTGGTCGGCCAGCGGGGATTGTGCTCTTTCAAGTCTTAGCGTTAGCTGGTTATCTGGTGATTTTATTCGGCTTCATTAGTGGGATTTATCAATGGCCTGTGTTAATTACGTTTGCCACCTTGCCGATTATTTGGCAAAATCTTCAAACATTTAAACAAGAATTGCCACAGCCGAAAAGTTTCCGTCATTCGATTAAAAACTTACTGGTTTTCAATGGCACCTATGCCTTGGGGCTATTAATTAGCGCCTTGATTAGTTAAAAACTTTGATAAGAACGTGTTTTTTTTCAATTGATTTTTTAAATAATTAAAAGAAAAGCTCAAAATGTAAGTGTTTATTACTTATATTTTGAGCTTTTCTCGTTAAAAAGAGAAGATGTTTAACTTTTTATGAAGCAAATTTAGAAAAAATGAGTTAAAAACAGCATATTTTAGCCCTGATTATTAAATAACAGCTGGCTAAACCTTGATAGAACAACAACTTGCAAAATTTTCGCATTGAGTGTGTAAAATTCGTTAATTTCTCTAGAGGCTTTCTTTGTTATTATAGAGGTGTGAAAAAAGGTTGTATGACATGTTGAGCATTAATTAAAAGGAGGTTTTTCAATGAAAAAAAAGCGTTATTTATTTCTTGTGTGCCTACTATTTTCCCCTAGTTTTTTTATAAATGTTGAAGCGTCTGATGGTGGTTCTAGTTCGGTGGGGGTCGAATTTTACAAACAGGCACCCTCGCAAGAAGCTCCGCAAGAGCCCTCACCGAAAACAGACGCACCAGATCCGAGTCCCAAGGGGAAAGCACGGGGACTATCTGGTACCAATCAAGGGCAGCAAGGAGCAACGACTACCGCTGCTAAGCAACTCCCACGAACAGGGAGTTTGCAGCAAGCAAATTTAAGCATTCTCGGCTTAGCCATAATTGGCTTGGTGGGAATGGTACATAGAAAGAGGGGACGACATGAAACAGATCCGATTTAAGCACTTAGCGACCTTGGGTGTCTGTTGCTCCCTATTTAGCAATTCACTGGCGGGCGTTACCGCCGTGGCGGAGACCATGACGATTGAAAGTAGCCCGACTGCGGCTAGTCATGAGCAGACAGCAAGTACCAAAGAGTCGGCAGAAACCGAAGTGAAAGAAACACAGACGACTGAAACGAGTGAAGCACCGACGAAAGAGAGTCAAGAGGAGCAAGAAAACGGTGCGGTAGAGGTGAAGAAAGAGGAACAAAGTAAGGAAGAAGTTGTTGAAGATGGAAAAAAAGAAGCAGAAGAAACACAAGAATCGGAAACAGCGCCTGTTTTAACACAACCAATGCCTTTGAGTGGTATTGGAACAAAAGCTGGGAATATGGATACTTACTATCAGCAAATCGAGACTGTTAGAGCTAGCATTCTTAATAATAAAAGTGCAATCAGTCAAGCTTTCCCTGGTGCTAGGATTGGCTTCAAAATCAAATCTTTAGATGGAATAAACTTGGATATAGCAGATTTTGATTTAGATGTAACGATGAAACTCGGAAGAGAAACAAACGGAACTTGGACTTGGGGAGCGGATTCTGCAGTTCCTACAGAAAAAGCAATAAATAGTTTAGATGTATTAACGCCATCAAAAACTTTATCTGTAGCTGTTAGACCTTCAACGGTAATAAGTGACGCGATTATGTATTTTATGAGAGAACCTCAATTAACGGTACCTAAATATGTAGAATCAGTGGAGTTTGTGGATAATCCTCAATTAATTACACTAGAAGCAGCTTGGAATGGTTTAACAAAACCTCGTGAGATGGATTTTTTAAAAACATCAAAGGTTAATGATACGTTATATAAACTTTCGGCACCGTGGCCTAGCGCTTACGGTGGGATAAAACCTCAACTTTTTAACTATACAACAATTGGCATCGTATATACATCTATGTCAAATTATGCTACTAGTTTCGGCGCAATGTTTCCAAACAAGGATTTTACTTTAGGCATTACTAATCGCAAAGTCACCGAATCCTTCAAAAACCCAGCAGGCGCAATCATTCCGCCGCCACCGAACTTTGAAGAAGGACGGAAAACCAGTATCACCAACAATGACTTTACCTATACCCAAAGTGGCACCTTACCAAAAAGCTACAAAGGTACTGACGGCAAAACTTACGTCTTAAAAGGCTGGTACAAAGGGAAAACCAAACCAGATACGTTAAGCACAGGGACACCAGCCTATAAAGTCACCTATGATGATAACGATGACTTGAATGTGGTGTATGAAGAAGTAAAAACCAAAGCATACACACTGCCAAGTAAAGAAATCTCTTTCGGCTATGTTGGTGAAAAAGGAGAATTAGTCAATCCAGCCGACTTTACTATCGAAGCTGAATTAGGCGAAAGCGATGAAACAGAAACCACTGTTTTATCAAAAATTCATGCTACGGATGATGCGAGTAACATGCTAAAAAAACTTGCCATTCCTGGGAAATCGTACACGATTCCAGAGGGTGGTATTAAAACATATGGCACTCGCTATGTGAATCACACTATTCCTAAATATTATAAAACAATGTCGATTACTCCAACCGCTACTTATACAGGTGATAAGACAAAATATCCTGTAGCAGACGAAGTACGTAAAACTATTGACGTTCCGAATGACATTGCCAGCACAGTTAGTGGCACAACATCTTATCGTTTAACAACAAATGGTATAGTTTTTGGGACTCGGCGATTAGCTTGGGCATGGGATTCGAATAAAACAGCGTATGCAATGGGCATCTATTCTGGAGTGGTTGGCAATAACTACAACTTAGCAACACCAGATAAAACCATTTATTACTATTTAGAAAACCGCCGTGTTACCGAGAACTTCGTCGATAACACGGGTACTAAAATCACGCCACCAACTGGCTTCACCCAAGGCAAACAAACCGTGATTGATAGTAGCACGTACACCTTTAAACAAAGTGGCACCTTACCTGATAGCTACAAAGTTGGCACAAAAACATATAAATTTAAAGGGTGGTATAAAGGCACAGACAAAACCAAAATTCAGACAACGAAAGCACCAAGTTATGCAGTGACGTTTGATGATAAGGATGATCTGAATGTGGTGTATGAGGTGGACACGACTAAAGACTATAATTTCCCAAGTAAGACTGTGAATTTCCAATTTGTCAATGAAGCTGGGACGATTATATCGCCAACACCTTTTACAATTACAACTGATTTACAACAAGAAATTAATTCTACTTATACAAAGCTTGGATCAATTACTGGAGCTAATTCAGGAAATACCAAACAGGTAACGATTCCCGCCAAAACAATCAGAGCAGATGTATCTTTAGGTGGCGTGAATAGTTATGGAACAACCAATACAAGAATCACTATTCCAAAATTTTATGAAAATATCTCTGTCTACACGGGAAGTGCTTATACACAAGCTACGTTGAATCGTT
This sequence comes from Enterococcus sp. DIV1444a, assembly GCF_051712125.1. NCBI lineage: Bacteria > Bacillati > Bacillota > Bacilli > Lactobacillales > Enterococcaceae > Enterococcus > Enterococcus sp. DIV1444a. Next base: position 2,737,025 of record NZ_JBIOOG010000001.1, on the reverse strand, counting down.
ATTCAACTGCAGATAATACATTAATCGGTAACCCAGCCAGTAATGCGCCATTGTATTACGGACTAAACAAAATGACAGCGACACAATTTAAAGTGAATGAGTTTGATACGACTACTACAATTCCAGAACAATCGAAGTATTTGTATAATCGATTGTATGTATCAAGTGCACCCAATTTATTTAATTCCTATTACACACCAGTAGGAACAATTTACTACCAATTAACCAATCGCAAAGTCACCGAAAACTTTGTTGATGCTAGCGGTGCCAAATTACCAAGTGCACCAACTGGCTTCACCCAAGGCAACCAGATTCCGATGACTAGCGACACCTTCAAGTATACGAGCGCAAAAGCTTTACCAGCTAGTTATTCAGCAGGTGGTAAAACCTACGTCTTTCAAGGCTGGTACAAAGGCAAAACGAAACCGAATACGTTGACAACAAGTACTACGCCAACGTATAACACCACTTTTGATGACAATGATGACTTGAATGTGGTCTATGAAGAAGGTACAGCCAGTGTTGCGGCTTCACTAAAAGGAATGGTCACAGTGATGCCAAGTGGTGGCAACCAGATGTGGAATATGACGATTAAGAACACTGGGACAGCCCCGTTAACTGATCTGAAAATCACACCAACCGCGAACTGGTCAAAAGGGCTAGCGAACCCTAAACAATTAAGTGTTCGCTTAGGTTCTGGACCGAATCAACTTGTTTCAGTTACAGCAGAATCATGGGCAAACGGTGCAAATTTAGGTGTTGAGGTGCCTGTAGGTGGGACCTTGACAGTCAGTATGACAACACTTGCTACTGGAAAACCAATGGAAGTACTACAAGCTGAAGTCGCTTTATCAGGCAATATGCCAACGACGACTGTTTCCGATACCGTTCGAATCGAAGGGGCGGATCAAGAAGTGACTGATCCAGTTGGTGAAGGCTTTATCAGCTTACCAACATTTGATTTCGGTCAAGTGGGCATTGCTGGTGCTACGACACAACATGGCTTGAAGAAAGCAGCTGATTATTATGGCAACGGTACCCGTAATCCGTTTGTTCGAATTAAAAAATCACAACCGAATTGGTCACTGACCGCTCAATTATCACAACCGAAGTCAGCGAAAGACAGCTTGCCGACTGCGACAAGGTTATTACTAGGTCAAGCGGCTGTTTCAAAAGTTGATAACTACAACTTAGTAACGGAAATGCTGAATCCAGTGGGCACGACACCAACCCTTAGTTTAACTGCCAATAATTCGGTCACGAATGTGATTACCAATAAACAATTCACAGGCAATGATGTCTATAATTTGGACTTCAATTTCAATAACGTTAAACTCGAAGTTCCTGCTAATCAAGGGACGAAAGGCGAGCAATACAATGCCACTGTTACGTGGAATTTAGTAACAGGGCCGTAATAAGTAGTGACAACTAACAGCAACAACTTTTAATTAGGGATTTTCTGAGGTTGGTTTCATAAGCTTACCAATGAAACCAACCTCAGATTATTTAATAGTTCTTGTTCTTCCTCGGCCCAGACAGCGAGGGGTAGAACAAGAGCGTTGGCTATCTGGTTCCTTGAAATCCAGAAGTACTCTCCTAGAACGAACCAGCTTTCAGAGAGGATAGCCAACCGAACACGCCCCAGAGTGGTTTCCTCTCTGGGGCGTGTTTTTTTAAGGGCATGATTTTACAGGTAACGTCACAATAATGTATGAATTTATTCGTTTTTTGGACAGAGTGTGCTATAACGGAAGCGAAAAGAGAGAGGCACTAACATATCTCTCTAGTATAGAGCCGTTTAAGCCGGTGATCTTTTGAATTATTTTTTATTGTCATTTTTAAATCAGTGTATCGATTTTAAGATAGTCAGAAAAGGCAAATCCTTCAAATTAATTCTAGACCAGAGAAAAAATTAGAACTAATTTGAAGAAATAAGGTATGATACGATTATTTTGAATTAGATTACAACGGTTATTTAACTGAATTGTTTAATAGCGGCGTCAACGGGAGGTTAGAATATGAAGAATCCAACCAAAAAAATTTATAGTGTCATCACTCTTTTACTGTTGGGAGTTATAGGAGGCTACCAAAGTAATAGGGAAGTCGCTTTTGCTGAAGATCACGTACTAACAGTGGCCTCTGATAAAAATGATCAACTGGATAAGACAACCAGCGAAACTGTGGAATCTGGGCAATCTCAACAGAGTTTAACATCATCTGAAAAAGAAACGCCTGCCACAACAAGTACGAAAGAGCCTGCAATAACTGAAAAAGAAGACCAGCAAACTGCTGAAGAGCGTGTAAGTCAGAGTCATACAACTGTCAGCACTTATTCAGAGTTTAAAGCAGCTTTACTCAATGCCGACATTCAACAAATTTCTATAGAGAAAGACATTAAAATCCAGGAATCATTTAATTTTGTGGGGAGTAAAAAAATTATAGGAAATGGTCATACTATTGATGTTAATTTTCAAAGTATTGGGGTGGCTTTAAGTAATGCTGTCTGCGACATCGAAGAAGTTCACTTGATAAATCAGCCGATTTACTCATTCTTTTGGTCTGAGTATCCCGGGGTTATCGTTAATTATAAAAATGTGACTTCTTCGGGGAATCAATTTATTTATTTAGCAGCTGGAACAGCTAATCTTAGCGGAACTATCGAAGCTAGTGCTAGTTTAGAAGAAGTTTTTCAGGGAAAACAGCTGAATATCGCTAAAGATGCTAAGATCATGTTTGAAGATACTGCAAGTGCTGTTGCCATCGCCACGAATGACGGTGTAACTGTAGGAGAAAAGGCAAATTTAACTGTTCACGCGAAAGGTCTAGGACTACTTATGTCGAATAATGACGGGGAAATTGATCTTTATGGCAAAGCGGAAATTACGTCTGCGATGGATTCTGCTATTCGTAGTGTTGCGAATAACGGCACTTTAGTGGTGCAAAATGAGGCTGAATTAAGTGTGAGCTCTAAAAGAACAGAGGAAGAAGCTATTTTGATGTATAACGGTTCTATAATAGTTAAAGCCAACGGCACCTTAGTAGCAACTTCAGAAGGGATACAATCCACAGTGCAAACAGGGAATCAATTGGCTTTACAAGAAGGAGCAAATTTTTTGATAGCAAACAGCAAAGGGAACGCTTTAGGTGCCTGGGCACAAAAAACGGCCGTAACACTTGCCTCTCCTCAAGGAATAAATACTTGGAATCTTGGGAAGAGTGGTTTAGAAAATCCGGATACTAGTTACTCGGGACCTTTATCAGCAAGTTTTTCTTTAGATACGTATACACCCGAACAGCATACATTAGATTTAAAATCAGATAATCTAACATTTAAAAATACTTTTGATTCTGGAAAAATTGGGAAAATCACAGGAGGCAGGTTTTCAAAGAAAAAAGAACTTGCTCCAACAACAATCGACCCATTGACTACGGAAAGTACACAAGTTAGTGGAACCGCCGAACCAGAGGCCGCAATTGATATAAAAGTAGACAATAAGGTTATTGCTAGTGGGAAAGTGGATAAACAAGGCAAGTATCAATTGGCGGTACCCAAGCTAAAAGAAGGAGTAAAAGTTGTTGCTGTAGCGATGCGTTGGAATTTAAGCGCTGTAGCTAGTACAGTCGTTCAATACGCCGGTCCACAGGTCATTCTACCATCTGAAATCAGTTTTGGAACCCAAGAAATTCCAGCTGTAGATGCAGAAGTTAAACCGACGAATGAGCAAGAAATTAAAGTTTTGGATAACAGTAAAAAGGGCTGGTCAATCTGTCTTCGCGAGGAGTTGCCACTGAAAAAAACTGCTGGCGCGTTACTTTTGAATCGATTAAGTATAGAGTATAACGGACATACTTACCGAATTAATTCACAAAATCAACCAGTGTTGAAAGGAGAAGGGGATCTGCAAATGAAACTTGCAGATTGTCTACGGCTGTCCTTGCACCCTATAGATACATGCGGTTTATATAAGGGGGAACTAGTGTGGACTATTATGAGTGGCCCTTAATAATATGGCAAAATGCCCATTAGCCTCAATAGATGTTCGGGTTTATTTTTATAATACGCCAGATTTTAAGCGTGGACCAAAAGTTCATAATGACTTTTGGCCCACGCTTTTTTTTATTTTATGTCATTGGCTTGAATGACAAACAAGGACTCGCCATCCCCCATGTCTGTTGGCGTATTCCATTCACCATCTACTAATTCAATATTTTTGATACCTAATTTTTTAAACGCTTCTAACGTATACGTCCAGCCCACGATTTTTTCATCGGAATATTTTTCATACTTCTTGTCTTGTCCTAAGTTGACAATACTTGGATTAACACCTAATTCTTTAAAAAATTCTGTTTGCCAATTATATCCACGTCGAGCATTCGCTTCATACTCTTTTTGTTCTTCTTTGGTACGTTCTTCCATACCTTCTATCGGCTCAGTGGGATCACCTTCACCACCATGAAACCCAATGATAGAGTCTTTATGCAAGTAAACTTTCTTACCAGCAGTAAAAATATAATTTGCTGCGGATGAAAAAACAGTGCCTGTTACTTCTACGTCTAAATTGTTTTTATGGACAAATTCACCGAAACTCATTCCCAGCAGTGTGACGCCTCCAGGCGATTCTAATTTCAATCTAGTCACTTTGGGATTCTCTTTATAGAGTTTTTCTAATTTCACCAAACCACTATAGTACAAAGCGCCCTTATAAACGAGGGCATCCCCCTCCACCTTTACTTCTGGTCTTTCATAATCGATTTCTTCCATCATTTCATCAATTTCTTTTCCTTCTTGTGCAGTTAATCGTTCGAAACTTTTATCATTTTTCGCATCTTTAGTCGTGCTCGCAGTAGTAGGCGTCGTTGTTTGATTTGTTTCATTTTGTTTCGTGCATGCTGTTAACCCGATGACGAAAAACAACCCCAATAATACAATCGGTTTTTTCATTAAAATTTCCTCCTTGATTGACGGATACCCGAATTAAAAATAGCCATCATGTTCTCTCTGCAAGAGCGTCAGTGTCTCTGTTTTCGTTATAGTGTAAGTATAATATGTTTTGCTTTATTTATAAAAAATAAAAAACTTTCATAAAATTTCTGAATAAAGAAATTTTATGAAAGTCATTTTTAAAACAACTAAAGGGAACGTTGAGAACAAATTTTCAAGGTCGACTAAACGCAATAATCAATATTTAACGTGTGCAGTTTTCCAACCTCACGTTTTTCCCAACGGTACTTATTGATGCAATTAATCAAATCAATCCAAGTATCAGGATTATTTGGTGAATTGAAATAAAATATTTTTGTTTCTGGTAAATCTCCCTCATAGGAATCAGTAATAAGAATATCTATGTCATACGGATCGTTAGAATAGACATAAGCTTTTTCAGGGAAGAAATCTTTTAAAATTTTTTTGATTGCTTGTGATAAATAAAGATTTGTCGATGTTTGGACACATATTTTGACTGGGTCAGGTTGCTCAATCAAATAAAGCATCCAAACCAGTATCTGTATAAATAATTGGTTATTGAAATCAAATTTTAAAAGATCAGATTGTTCTAGGATGAACCTTTTTAGGTTCTCCTTTAAATTGCCATATTTTAAAGAAGTCTCTGTTAATTGTTTTGGGTTGATATTGTAATTTATGATAGCCGATATATCAATTTTTATATGTTTAATGAATATGATTATTAGAGTCAAAATATAATATATTTCAATGTAATCAGAATGGGTCACTTGTAAGTTAAAAAATTTTTTTAAATTAGATATAAAAGTTTTTACCGTTTCCGAAATTTGTAAATCAGAGGCCAAATAATCATTTACGACTTTTTCTTTATATTTAAAAGAATAGGCATCATACAATAAGATTTTTAAAAAAAAATCGATAAAGACTTTTTCTTTAGACAGTACATTGGAATCAAATTTTTCTTCAATCTCTTTAGCAAAAGTTAAATTATTTTGATACAAAAATTTGGTATCTATGTAGAATTTATCTGGTAAATCAACTGGTTTTCTGTCTAGTAATATACGTTTTAAGTTAATGTATTGAATTATTTTTAGTCGTATTTCCACGGATCGGGTTGTTTGAATAGGTAAATTTAGAGAATTTTTCAAGGCTGTAGTATCAAAATAGATTTCTGGAACAGAAGTAAATTTTTTTAACGTGTGTTTTTTTCTGAATAAAGACCAGCCTAAAAAATAAATAGCTATTCTGATCCCTTGTTCATCACCGATAAAATTATCTAAAGATTTTCCAAATTTTATTTTAACATTGTACGGTTTAAGCGTTAGATTGATTTTATTTATTATTGTATATAAGTTTGAAGAACTCATGTTTAGTTTTAGCGCTAACTGATTCGCTGAATAGAATTTATTTTGTAACAATTCGAAAAGAACGCTATAGGCATTACTTTCTTCGATATACTTATTTCGAATAGAGTCTATGATGTAATCCACAGCATAGTTTTTTTTGTTTTCTATTGTATAAATTTCAGATTGAGCAACTTCTTGAATATTGATAACTTCCTTTGGAAAAATATCGTGGAGATCTTCCTCTAAGTCATTTATATATCGTAGTAAGGTTCTTCTGGTTCTGGGTTGGTCATTCAGAATTTTATTCAAAGGAAGCCCTTCAGCAGAAAATAATAAATTTTTTAAGATAGTTAGTTTATTCATACTTCTTTTTGATAAAAAAATATTTCCCATAATTTATTATGTTCCTTTCTATATATATAAAATTTAGTTTTATTAAAGTGCTCGTTCATACTAACACAATTGTTATTTTTTGAGAACGGATTTTATATCGATTTTTTACAAACTTATGGCTGTAAAAAAGCCATTAATTAATAAAAAAATGCTTACATATTTGTTATTATTTCATTGTAAATGTTTACTTAAAAAATTTTTATATGGAAAGGGAGAGGTTTTTTATGAAAAAGGTTAGGCTATTTTGTGCGACAGCTATGTTAGCGCTAATGGTAAATTCATCGGTAAGTTATGCACAGGAGAATATGAATGTCGGAGTTGACGATAGACAAGTTGAGAACGTGACGCAACGGTTGGTTGTAAGTACTTTTGAGGAATTGAAAGCGGCGTTGTCAGAGAATAATGGCATTACACAAGTAGAATTGGGAGCGGATATTGAAATTACAAACGGAATTTCTATTAATCCAAACAAAAAATCTGTCATTATTGATGGAGCGGGTCACACATTAAAAGAGAAAAGAAAAGGGGCCCATGGCACGATTTATATTTCCAAAAATAATACTACAAATGATGTTTCTTTAAAAAATTTGGTTATAGAAGGACTTAATTATTACGGACCGGTGAATGTTGATGACGCAGTTAAAGGTGTTACTCTTAACTATGAAAATGTTATTTATAGAGGCCCTCAATTGGTTCATAACGTTCATGGATATGCGAAATTCACAGGGAATAACACTATTAATATTCACAAAAATTCAACTAATTCAGATGTAGCCCAAGAATTATTTGAAGGGTTAGGTTTTGATATTTCGGGTGAATTTACGTTAGTTCACGAAGGAAAAACGGATTCAGCCTTTTGGTTTGGATTAGGAAATGACCATCGACCATACTTAAATATTGCAGATAATGCTAAAGTGCAGATGGATATCCTATATAACACCTTATTTTATGTCGATCATGCTGCTACGAAACCTTTGGATATTACTATCGGAAAAGATGCTAAGTTTGATGTTAACACTCAAAGAGAATTGTTTAGGTTAGGCCATGCTGGTAATGTAAAATTCCTTGAAAATTCTATGACAAATATTTTAAGAAATTATAGCAATAATAAAATAGCTACTCTTAAATTAAACAATAGTAGTTTTGACGTAGAGCCAACTGCAAGCTTAAATATTTTACATGAAGCGAATGTACAAGCTCCTATCTTCAAATCAGAAAATAATTCTTCAATAATGTTCAATAAAGCTAAAAATATAGAATTAAAAACTTCACCAGGATACAAGGTTTTTGATGCTAAGAAAACAACATTAGATGTGGTTACTGACAATTTGAAGTCTTGGTATAACAATGCTACTGAAGTTCCAGATTATCAAAATACGAATCTGTTAGAAGCAACTATTGCTATTAATGGCAATACAACAGAATTAGTGCAAAGTAACCAATTAGACATTTTGGACCATTGGAATATTCCGGCAACTAATCACTTAGTATTAAATGGTTCAGAAGAAAAGATTGAAACACCTATTTTAAATTCAATTACGGATCAAGATGTGCAGTTGACTGGAACAGGAATTCCTGGAAATAAAATTATTCTTTCTGTTGCAGGTGTTCAAATAGGTGAAACAGTCGTGGATTCTGTCGGTAAATGGGTATGCCCTTTGAAGGATAAATTGACGGCAGGGGCAATTGTAGAAGCGGTTCAAACAGATGGCCATTTAGTTTCAGAGGCGGTGAAACAAGAAGTTCAACATTTAGATGCAAAAACTGAAAACATGTTTGCCCTAGGCTATTGGCAAGATTATGGAATGATTCTAGAAGGATTAATAGATAATAAAGAGTGGGACTTGTCAAATACAGACAATATTCACAAATTTATAAACCTAATTGCAGAAAACGGCGACACAGCGTTAAAAGTAGATGCTGCAAATACTAATTGGTTTGGCGATCCATCAAGATTTAACGGCTACCAAGCTATTTTAACCAATGAAAGTTTAGCCTCTCTTCCAGAGGGAAAATACAAAGTTCAAGTAGGGATTACAGGACCGTCTATTGATGAGAAACAAGATCTGATTTCCCAAAGTAATCAAGAAGTTAAGAGAGAAACGACACCGTACAGAAATAAATTTGATGAAATAGATGCCCGAACAGTTTCTGGGAAAAATATTTCAACTGCAGTTCAAGATGGTCAGTGCTTTATTGTGATTGAGTAACCGCAGTATTGTTTAGTGCGAAAGGTGCGGGTGCCTTCAAAAGCTGCCGCGCCTTTTGAATTTAGGGGGAGTAATATGTTTGTTTTACCTGATTTTATTTTTTTGCCGATGAAATGGCTAACGTTATTTTTGGTAACCATTGTTTTTGCTAATTTAATTTATTTTACAACGTTATCTATCTTCGGCTTAAAAAAACCAAAACGTGATTATAAAATTATGCCAGACCAAAAAAAGTTCGTTATCGTTATACCTGCGCATAATGAAGAAGCGGTGATTGGTGCAACAATACAGAGCTTAATTGATCAAGACTATGACTATCGACTATTCGACATTGTTGTTATTGCAGATAACTGTACTGATAATACAGAAAGTATTGCAGCCTCCTATTCAAAAGTTATTCTATTTAAAAATTCATCTCAAAAAGATGAGCCTAGAGGCAAGCCACATGCAATCGCTAAATACGTTCAGACTAATCATTGGCGTAAATACGATTATGTCGTATTTATTGATGCAGACAATATTGTGAATTCAAGTTATTTAAAAGAAATGAATTCGCAAAGTATTGCTCATCCTAATTTAACTGTTATTCAAGGCTATTTAGGAATGAAAAATGTTCGTTCTTCATTTACAGCTTCAGGATATGCTGCAGTATATTTTATAACCAATCGCGCCGTACAAGCCGCTAACTATTTTTTAGGTTGGAACGCAGCGATTGGCGGTACAGGTTTTATGTTAGACACGGGCTATTTAGCCGAACATGGTTGGAACCCACGTAGTTATACAGAAGATTTTGAACTGCAAGTTGAACTTTCTATTGAAGGAAAACAAAGTGGCTGGAATCATTTTGCAATAGTTTATGATGAAAAACCAGATTCTTTATTAACTAGTCATAGGCAAAGAACGCGTTGGGCTCAAGGGCACTGGTATGTTGCATTTAGTACAACTAAACGTCAGCTAATCTCGTTATTTAAGTCCAAAAACATTACCGAACTATTAAGTAAAATAGAAACGATATTTTACTCGTATTCAATGGTGAGACCAGTAGCGATTTTGATTATATTATTATTAAGCGTAATAGATAAACGTCTCTTTGATTATTTACCAAATCTTTTTTCGGTATTAATTTTCTGGGCAAGTATGGAATTTTTTAACTTCTTAATTATACCTACGATTTATTTTCTGCAAGAAGCGGAGGAGTATTTTCGTGATGAACGTACATTTTGGAAGAAAGTCCTTTTTTTTATAAGGCTAGTATTCGCTTTTGTTTATAATTCTCTGACATATATGGTCGCTCAAATTGTTGGGTTCTTTACATGGTTTAAACCACAAAACAACTGGAATAAAACAGAACATAAAGCTGTGTTTGATCGAAAGTAAGGGAGGATAGTTATGAAAAAATTGGAAAACTGGAAATTTATTATAGTGTTTACTTTAATATTACTATTTTTTTATGTTTCAGTTTAAAAAGGTATTATTTATTAAATTACTAAAACAATTGCTTGGTGAAGAAGGTCTTGTTCAGCAAGTACTTTGTTCCCACCGCTTATCAGTTTTTGAGCCTGAGACGAAAATCCAAAGTGATTTTTGTCTCAGGCTCACTTTTTTTGTTTTAAAGTCAAGCACGTTCTATGGAGTTTGCTTTCCGCCTGCTTCAATCTTTCGCTGTTATATTAGTTTAAAGGATCTTTGACGTGTCTATTCAACCATTCTGCTAAAGATTCATCATTATTAAATGTAAACTTTTCTAGTGTGTCTTTATTTTTGAAAAGGATTAATGTAGGTATATAACTTATTTTATATTGCGCACAAATTTTTTGTGTGTTCAAATTATTTTCATAGTCCTCGGTATCTAGGTAATAGACATCAGAACGATACTTTAGTAATTTGTTGATTTCAACTTTGGATTCTTGGCAATATTTGCAACTAGCTCTTCCTACATATAATAAAGAACCTTTTGGTAACTGTTTGTTCAATAAATGGTCTGGTTCTACTGGATTGAATTGGCTAACGACTTGTTCATAGGATAGTTGGTCATTTACTAAAGAATCCTGGGGCTTACAGGATGCGAGAAAGGCACCAAAGACAATAAGCAGTAAAATTTTTTTGATGTTCATAGAAATCACCTCTTTCTAAAACACTATATTATTTATTTGTTTAATAATCAAATGATATTTAAAAGTGCACGTTTTTTATATATAAAGAGTTTAGGTAGTTGTAAACTTCTTTTATATATTGTTTTATTCAGTTTTTTGGATAATTTATTTTTTGTATTTTTGAAAATAATATTATTTGAAATATAAAAAAGAGTGTGTTATGTTCTTTGTGGGTAAACGTTTACCAATTTTGAAGGGAGGAATATTTATGAAAATTAGTTTGTTAAAAAGTACACTAGCTTTTGTGGCAGTTGCAATCGGGTTTATGGGAGGAGCAGCTATCTCTGACGCTCATGGGTATGTAAGTACACCTAAGAGTAGAGCGTATCAGTGTAATTTAGGAAACAACAGTGCATGTGGAGCTGTGACAGTTGAACCTCAAAGTGTCGAAGGCGTTAAAGGTTTCCCTTGGAATGGGCCAGATGATGGCAAGATTGCCAGTGGTGGCGGGAAATTTGCTGAATTAGATGAACAGACTTTTGACAGATGGGCCAAAGAACCTATAAAAGCAGGCCCCAATCATTTTAAGTGGACCATTACAATGGATCATGCAACAGCGGGATATCAATATTTTATTACCAAAGAACATTGGAATCCTGATAAACCGTTAACAAGAGATCAATTTGAATTGACTCCATTTGCTAATGTAGCGACTTCTGATGAAATAATCAATGTTCCTGAAAGAAAAGGTTATCAAGTGATTCTAGCTGTTTGGAATATTGGTGATGGCAATAATGCCTTTTATCAAGCGATTGATGTTGATTTTGGTGGGGAAAATGAAGTGGATACGGAACCGCCAACCACGCCTCGAAACTTGTTGGTTTCCAACATTACGAACAATAGCGCTGCTTTGACGTGGGATCCGTCTACAGATAACTATGGTGTTTCTCGTTATGATATTTATGCTAATGGAAAACTATTCATGTCCACATTGGATCATCAGCCAAAAGCTTTATTAAGCGGTTTAACGGCAGATACAGAATACGACTTAACGGTTCAGGCTGTTGATACAGTTGGCAACAAATCTGATATGAGTGAATCCGTTCATATTAGAACATTACCAGTAGATGGTGAACCGCCAGTCGCTCCTGCTTTACAGATTATTGGGACACCAACATTTTCAAGTGTCTACTTGGGCTGGAATAACCCTGCAGGTGCGGTTGCTTACCAAATTTTCAAAAATGATGAGTATTTAACCACCACCACCACTGTTCCTTATAACGTAACTGATTTAAACGAGAAGACAACTTATCAGTTTTATGTTAAAGCGGTAGACATGGATGGTAGAGTATCAGCTGCTAGTAACATTGTGAGTGTCACAACACCAGAGAAAGCACCTGATTGGCAAGTAGGCTACCACTATCAAGTGGGGGATGAAGTGACTTACAATAATCGCGTGTATGTATGCATGGTTGCGCATGTTTCTAACCCCGGTTGGACACCAGATAGTGCACAAACAATATGGAGAATGAAAATTTAAGTCTTAGCACAGAGTCATATTTAAAGCCATTGGCAAGGGCACTTTTTGATGAGGTTGGGATAAATGTCATTTTGACTGTTATCCCAATCCTTTTTTTGTCCAAACAAACGAAGGTATCCCAAGCACTAGTGCTTGGGATACCTTCGTTCTAGTTTTATAACTGACTAATTTGTTGTAAAACGTCCTAAGTAATCCACGTTGAAATCAAAGTTAATTCCAGGAACGAAATCAAAAGAGCCTTGACTACTCCATTGCCAAGCAGCTGTGTCTGTGTGTAGTAAGTTATTGGCACTTGGATTTGCCGGCCATTCTGCTACCCAACTATTTTCTTTACCTAAAACGTCATATTCCATCCAATTATTATTGAACCAACTAGCGCTAGAATAATGGACAACATTTTTGAAGCCACGTTTTGCTAATTGATCTCTAAAGTAAACAGAAACTTTTGTGGCATCCGCGTTAATCATTGGCGTGGTTTCTGCGTCATTAACCATGACGCTATTTGGGGATAGCCCTAATTCTTCTGCGTAATCCGCATAGTAATTGGCTTGATCAATTGCTTCTTGTTGATTTTCAAACCAAGAAAAATGATACGTTGAAACAGTTAGACCTGCTTTTTTAGCATTGGTAATTTGACTAGGGGCTAACGGGTTTTTGTAGGTTGTTCCTTCAGTTAATTTGACTACTACGCCTTTAATTCCCATGTTTTTCATCTTTTGAAATTGTTCTACAGAAATCTCTCCATTGTGAGAGGAAATATCGATAAAATCCACTCTCGGAGGTGTTTCACTGAGACTACGTTTACTTCTTAGCAAGGGTTGATTGACAGGGTCATTTTGAGCAAAACTTCCTAATTCATAGTTACTCGTCACAATATTTTTTGCTTCTGCTGGAACACTCGTTATAAGACCTCCAAAAGTTAGTCCTATTCCTAAAATAAATAACTTAGCTGAACGTTTCATTTAACCATTCCCTTCTTTTTTTGTTGTATACTAGGTACATTAACAGGATAGATCATTAATGAAAAATAATAAATGTTTTTTAATACGAGTCGCATAATCTTTCTCAAAAACAACGCTGTCTTGTAAAAACGGACTTAAGAGCTGACTTTCTGTATGCATTTATCTATTTATAAAAACAGCCACCTCGGTGTTTTAAAAAGAGGTGACTGTTTTTTATGAAAGAAATTTAGTTTTCTTCTGTTTGGGTAGTTGTACGAATCCCCATTTGTTCTTTAATAGCATTTTCGACACGCTCGCGTTCGCTTTCTTCGACAAGCTGATAAGATATACCTTCAATTCCTGTCACACCATCGCCAGTATAATCGTAGCCTTTTAATTGATCGGTTTCGATCGTTTTTAGTGCGGGGGTGTATTTTTTTAGCATTGCCATCATTTGGTCAAAGGACAAGTCGGTTTCGCCATGTTCGCCGATTACGTCCAGAATTTCTTGATATTTTAGCAAGCTGTTAAAAGAAAGTAGCTTGTTGGTCAATTCGATTAAAACTTCTCGTTGGCGGCGTTGACGCCCATAGTCGCCTTCAGGGTCTTCATAACGCATGCGCGCGTATTGTAAAGCTTCCCAGCCACCTAAATGCTGTTTGCCTTTCGGATAATGAATGCCTTCAGCGTCAAAAGCAAAGGCGTTGTCAACAGTGACGCCACCCACTGCATCGCCAAGGTCCTTCATAGCATCCATATCAATTGAAAAGTAATGATTGATTGGAATATTTAGGACGTTTTCAACAGTTTTGATTTGCATATCGGCACCACCGAAAACGTGGGCCGCATTGATTTTATTGTATTCCCCATTAGTACCAGCCATCTCCACATAGTAGTCGCGCGGGATACTGGTGATGGTAGTTTTTTCTAATTGATTATTCACTGTGACCACCATTAAGGCGTTGGAGCGATAATCGGTTTTACGTTTTGAGTCATTCGCAATTCCCATAATTAAGAAACTAACAGGTTCCCCTTTGGCTAAATCGGGACTCTTCGTGGAAGATTTTCTTGGTTTATACATGGTGTTCGCCGTTTTTTGCAAATTACGATACATGCTGATACCGTAGGCCGAAACAGAAAGTGTGCCTAAAAATAACAGGGTTAAACTGAAGACTACGAATAAACTTTTTCTTTTACGAGAATGGCGGCTCCGGCGTTGTGTCGGTACTTCTGCTTCCTCTGGTTCAGGTGCCGGCAAATAACGTTGCACAATTTGAAATGAAAAGTTGATCCAACTATAACTTAGGAGCATCCCAGCGATGACATCACTAGGATAATGAACGCGTAAGATTAAGCGGCCCATCACAATTAAAACTAAATAAGTTAGTAAGAAAATTTTGATGCCTTTGGTTTTTTCAACATGTAGATAGGCCAAAATGATGAAAATCGTACAGACCAGCGCCATCGCTAACAATGAATGTCCGCTGGGAAAGCTGGCAGAGCTTCGATCAGCTAAAGCGCCTAGGTTTGGTCGAGCCCGACCCACCGCATGTTTAAAAACGCTGCCTAAAAAGCCGACAGCTAATAGATTACTGACAGCCCAAAAAGCTAGGATTTTTTCTTTTTTACGTAAAAGGTACACCATTAATAATAAGAAGAATAGTAACATTGGTCCAATCGTAGCTGTTTTTGCCAACAGATTGACCGCTGTTAAAAGCGGGGCATTTAATTGCCATTTGATGTGATAGATAGCTTCGTCCATTTGTTGAAACCAATTTGGACTAGCCGCCACTAACAAAGTGAGGAAAGTAAAACCAAGCGTTGTTAGGGCATAAAGTGGAAATTTTTTATTCGATGTTTGCATGAGAATCCCTTTCTTTTTCCCTTGAAAGAGTAGACTAAGCCAGCATCGATTGTAAATAAGCGCTTGCGACTAATTAGGACACAGCAAGCCAATCGGTTCTCATCGTCTGAGCTTTAGCACTATCCAACGTAAAGATTTCTCTTAGCTATTTTTAGAAGAGCCTTAATTCGACCATTCCTGTTTTACACATTGGTGTCTTTCGACATTTCTGCGCAATAGCCTATGTTTGGATAGGAGCCTCACCTAACAAGGTTATTTTATCTAACGCTAGAAGTATAGAATTTATGCAGAGGTTCTCACAATAAAGTTTAAGAAAATTTATTGTTTTTTAAATAAATTTAAAGGTGTGGGGAAGTGAAGCAGTTAAAAAAACAGTACTTGAGCATTCTAAAGAAAAGAGTGGGCAAGGATGTTCTCGGTTAATCGCTATAAATAGTTGGTGTTCAATAATGATAAATTAAAAAACAAACATTTTTTATAAGAGTGATATAAGTTTTTTTCAGTAAAAAAGGCGAACAGTTGCTATTGAATTACTAGTTCATTTAAAATAAATATGTCGACAATAATTGTGCACAAAGTTGATGGTCGCTATCAAAAAAGTAAAATGATGTTGTGGAGATTTTACGTTTCAGTTGATTAAGATTACATGTTTTTTGAAGGGTTTTGCTTATAAGGGAGCGATATACATGAAAAAAATGATGTTATTCATAATTGCAGTAGGCGCAACGATGATCAGTGTTTTTGCTTTAGGAGATGCACAGCAGAGTTATGCACACGGCTATGTTGATAGCCCAGTCAGTCGAGTCAAAAATGCGGAAGCAAACGGATTTGGATGGGGACCTGGTCAAGACAGCTCCCAGCCAGAAATTATCACGACACCCCAAGGAATAGAAGCGCCAACTAAATTATTAGACACGGGTCAATTAAATGGAAGGTTGCCTTCAGCTGGATTAGCAAGCTATTCCAAACTAGATGAACAAACAGCCACTCGTTGGGTAAAAAGTAATATAACAACAGGAGAGAATAATTTTAAATGGGTGATGACGGCAAAGCATAAGACCAATCGTTTTAGATACTATATGACGAAACCTGGATGGAATCCTAATGCACCATTAACGATGGACGAAATGGAACTGATTGGCGTAGTAGGGCAACCGATCGGTCAAGATTTACCTCCTGGCCAAGGATTTATGGTCAATGATACGGAAACACACAGAATAAAGATTCCTGCTGATAGGAAAGGATACCATGTTATTTATGCCGTTTGGGATATCAATGACACGATTAATTCATTTTATCAAGCGATAGATGTTAATGTTCAATAATCAGGTATCAAGATAATGTGGCTGAGACAAAAGTGTTTAGCGCCAAGAACCAAGTAGGTACTGTTCGTCATCGAATCACTACGTTCTTCGTGATTCTCAACACTTGGAAGGATTAAGATACGCCGAACACTTGTGTGAGAAAGTCGATTTCGGCTTATTTCCGAAGGGGCTGCTTTTGTTCAGCTGATTATCTTCAGAAGTAGAAAGCGGGGCATCAGTCAAAACGACTGATGTCCCGCTTTCTTTTTTCTAAACTTCCCCACTTATCCTCGACGCCATTCCCCAATCTGGTCCAAACTAATTTCTCCAGAAGACAACGTTTTGGCCGTGCCATCAGGCAACTGGACAATCAATTCTCCATTTCCATTAATGGTTGTCGCAACGCCGCGGAAGTCTTGCCCGTTTTGGGTAAAAGCGACGTCTTTGCCAATCACAAAGGAGCGTTGTCGGTATTCTTCTAAAAAGTCTTTCGTTGAACGTTCGTCTAAAATTTGGTAAAAATGATTCCAAATGTTGGCGACTAATTCATTTCGCGTCGCCGTCGGTTCACCATCTGGGAAAAGGGAAGTCACTTTCTGCCGGATGTCCTCAGGAAATTCGGTTTCTGTAATTGAAAAATTAATCCCCATGCCGATAATGACATTGGAAATCTGTCCTGTTTCCACATTGCTCATGGCTTCCGATAAAATTCCGCAAACTTTTTTGCCGTTTAAATAAAGATCGTTGACCCATTTAATTTCTGTCTGAACGCCTGCCAGAGCATCCATTGCTCGAGCGGCCGCTACGGCCATAATCACGGTATATTGGGCGATTTCTTCAAAATTTTGGTTCGGTTGAAGCACCATGCTCATGTAAATCCCTTTACCTGGCGTAGCGAAAAACGGCCGACCGAACCTGCCCCGCGGCATTTCTTGCATGTCAGCAACAATCAAAGTATTGTCGGGCGTCTGGTCTAAAATCGCCCGCTTGGCATCGGTCATGGTAGATTCAGATGTTTCTAGGACGGTAATTGTTAAAGGTGGCGTTTGAGGCCATAACGCCAATTGAATGCCTTCTGCAGAAAGGACATCTGATTTTTCAAGGCGATACCCTTTGTTTTGCACGCTAGTAATTTGATAGCCATCTTTTTTCAATTCATTAATCGCTTTCCAAATAGCTGTGCGGGACAAGGACAGACGTTGTGCCATTTCTTCGCCAGAAAGGAATGCGGGCGTTTGTTTCATCAATAAAGTTAGGACTTGGCTTTTTGTCGACATATTTTTTCCTCCGATTCGTTATGCTTATTGTAGCGGAAAGGAAAAGGCTTGGTCAACTAGTGAAAAAATCCATCTTAGGATGGAGGAAAATGAAGTAGGCGTTTGCTATACTTATTTTATTGAGAAGGAGTGAGGGGAATGGAAAAGCAACAATATGTTTGTGAGAAATGTGGCAACATGCGCTATGTGTCGGACCAATTTCAAGCAACAGGTGGGAACTTTGCGAAAATTTTTGATGTTCAAAATAAAAAATTTATTACAATTAGCTGTACCCAATGCGGCTACACCGAACTTTATCGCAGCCAAACAAGCGGCGGCATGAATGTCCTAGACTTTTTATTAGGTGGCGGTTAGTCAAAAACGAATGCAAAGATGCATTCGTTTTTTTGTTGGTGAATAGGAAGATAGGGGAAAAGAGGTCGGGACAGAATCGTTTAGCTCCGAGAAATAAGAAGAAATTTCCGAAAATTGCTCTTTAATTTTTGGGGAATTTCGGCTTATTTCCGAAGGAGTTGGTTCTGTTCCCGCCGTTTATCAGTTTTTGAGCTTGGAACAAAAATTCAAAGTAATTTTTGTCTCAGGCTCTTTTTTCAATAGTTTTTGTAGGGAAATCACTAATAAAAGAATCCTATTCTTTTATTTTAAAAGTTTTCGGGGCTTTATGGTAGATGATTAGCAACCCGATAGCGACATATAAAATGCTAAGAATGGATACGCAAATGACATAGAAAAAACCTGTAAATTTAACGTACGTATTCATATAAGCAAAAAAGTAAAAAATCCACGTGATGACTTTATATAGCGGGTTTTTTACGGTCATATCCACCGTAAAAGGTTGAAGTAGATAGTAAATAAACAACTCGTGAAAAGAAAAGAGAAAGCTTAGGGCTACTAATAATAACAATAAGGTACCAAAAAATTGCCAACTTAAATAAAAATCATTCAGTATTTGTAACAAGAGGAATAATAGAAAAATTCCCAAAACAACCAAACTGTTATATTTAAATATTTGCCTTAATCGATAGACGAAGCCACTTAAAATAGTTCTTTGTTCTCGATAAAAAGGATAATAGAGCATGGAAGAATCACAATTGACAAACAACATTTGCACGACTTGTTTACCAAAAGAAAGAAAATACATTAATATAAATAGTAATGGTAAAAGTTGGATTGTTTCAGTTTCACTGATGTACCCACGAATGTTCGCTAGTCGCAGACCGATAAGACTGATAACCAGCAAAGTAAAGCCGATGGACAAATAGCGAATTTTTTTATTAAACACTTGACGGTAACGGCTAAACAACAGGGCGTTTAAATATTCCGTACCAACTAACTTATCCACTTGTTGATCCTTGTTCACTTGTAGCTGTTTTTGCATTTTGAGACCTTGACCAATATACTGGTCTTGCTCAGGTTTTTTAGTTGTGAGCGCATCGTAAAAGGATAACGATTGTATAATTATTTTGTCAATAAATGCCGTCTGTTTAGGGTAGGTCCACGCAGCTTTCATGCCCCAGAAAGCTAAAACTAACCAGATGGGTAAGGAAAGCCAACTGGTGTAGAGTTTGGTCAAAGGAGCCATGAGGCCAAAATAGTATAAACTAAAGAGGAGCATTAAAAATAACCCGGTAGCAATTCCGCCAATCCAACGGCGAGTAGCTTTGCTGTGATTGAACATATAGAGCCATCGACAGAAAATAAATAACCAAAAGTTACCGGCTAAATAGGAAAGTGGAAGAATTAGGGTTAGGGACAAATTGCCAGCTATTAAGCTGTACAGTAAGCCAGCCAAAAAATAAAAGCACGTATTTTTAAAAAGCGCAATAAATTTTTGACCTAAGATAAATCGATGACGTGATAAGCCAAATTCTGTATAAAAATCAATGGCGGTTTTATTAAGAGTCGCTGAAAAATGATTGTAAAAGCCTAAAATGAGGACGACGAAGACAAACCACAGAAACGCACTTTGCGCCAACATCGGTTGATTAATTTGAGAAAAAAGATTGGCAGACTGACTTCCTTTAAAAAAATTCATTAGGAATATCTGAAGCAGGGCGACTGCTACAAAAATGACAATCTTCATAAAAAAAGAAGTGGAAACTTTCAGAACGGTTAGGAAAATGCCTAAAACATTTTTCAAATCATAGGCAGAGTAAACCCGTTCGCTAATCCATTTTTTTATGCCAGGTAGTTTTCGCAAAAAGTAGAGGAACCCGTTCAGCGTTTTAATTAATTTGTAATTGAAAAATTGCCAATCTTCTTTGAAGAAACTAACGAATTGGTTCATCGCTTAATGCCTCCTTGTCCAACAATAACTGTACAACTTCCTGCTCAAAATCAGGTTCATGAATGCGATTAGCTGGCAGGGCCTGTAATTTTCCATGATGCAACAATACGACTTCGTCACATAAATCCTGTGCTAATTGGAGAATATGTGTTGAAAAAATAATCACTGAGTTAGATTTCATACGAATTATCAGTTCCTTCATTTCGTGAGCTGCTACTACATCAAAGGATGTTAACGGTTCGTCCAATAATAATACGGGCGGCTGGACCATCAAAGAAACCAACATTTGGACCTTATTTTGCATACCGTGTGAAAAATCTTTTAACAAACGATGGTGATCTTCACTAGCAATCCCAATAGTTAGTAAGTACTCTTCTGGCAGCTGTAAGTCATTGATTTTTTCACGGTTAATGTCTATGAAGAAACGAACAAACTCATAAGCCGTCATAAACGCTGGTAAATGGGGCGTTGTATAAACAAACCCAATTTCGGTATTATCGTAGTTTAGATTCTGTCTGCCGTCCTCTTCCAAATAAATTTGACCACTGTCGAGTGAAAGATTTCGAGAAATACAGTTAAATAAAGTTGTCTTACCTGCGCCGTTCCGGCCGAGTAGTCCATAAATCTTCCCTTTTTGAAATTGAAAACTAGCCCCATCGAAAATAACCTTTTCTTCAAACTTTTTTGTAATCGTTTCAATTACTAAGTTCATTTTCTCACCTCCTATTAATAATAAGTTTACTAAACCCTAACTTTTTTTGATAGCTAAAATATTAAAAAGTTGCTTATTTTAATTTTGATGGTCAAGTCCAGAAAAATCAGCTTATAGCTGCTAGAAACCCTTTACAAAAAAACTCCTTTTTATGAAAAAGAAAACCTTAAAGAAACCCTTGACTTTTCTAGACAAAGGTAGTAGACTCTATAGAGCAAAAACTATCTGAAAGTGACGAAGCAGGAGCGAAATATTGTCCGTTCCGGTTTTTTATAGGAAAACAAAAGTAGAAACGCCAGAAAATTTTTCGGAAGCAGGTTCTATTTTTGGTTTTTTTTTGCTTAAAAACTGCAAAAAATGCTTTTTGTTACATATATTTAATATATGTAACGTAAATGTAATTTTTCGGATCGGTGTTTTGATAGACTTATAACTAGAGGGGTGAAGAGCTTGGCTGGACACGTAGTAAAATACGGAAAGCATCGCGAACGTAGAAGTTTCGCACGTATCAGTGAAGTATTGGAATTACCAAATTTAATTGAAATCCAAACAGACTCTTATCAATGGTTTTTAGATGAGGGACTTCGTGAAATGTTTGAAGACATTTTACCAATTGACGATTTCCAAGGAAACTTATCCTTAGAATTTGTTGACTATGAATTAAAAGAACCGAAGTACACAGTAGAAGAAGCTCGCGCACATGATGCCAACTATTCTGCGCCATTACATGTAACCTTACGTTTAACCAACCGTGAAACAGGTGAAATTAAATCCCAAGAAGTCTTCTTCGGCGATTTCCCATTAATGACAGAAATGGGGACCTTCATCATCAACGGGGCAGAACGTGTTATCGTTTCCCAATTAGTTCGTTCTCCAGGTGTTTACTTCCATGGAAAAGTGGACAAAAACGGCAAAGAAGGCTTTGGCTCAACAGTCATTCCTAACCGTGGTGCATGGTTAGAAATGGAAACAGATGCGAAAGACATTTCTTATGTTCGGATTGACCGCACACGTAAAATTCCCTTAACTGTGTTAGTTCGTGCTTTAGGTTTCGGTTCAGATGATACCATTTTCGAAATTTTCGGCGACAGCGAAAGCTTACGCAACACAATTGAAAAAGATTTACACAAAAATGCAAGTGATTCTCGTACAGAAGAAGGCTTGAAAGACATTTATGAACGTCTTCGCCCGGGCGAACCAAAAACAGCAGATAGCTCACGTAGCTTGTTAACTGCTCGTTTCTTTGATCCAAAACGTTATGATTTGGCAAACGTTGGTCGCTACAAAGTTAACAAAAAATTAGACTTAAAAACACGTCTATTAAACTTAACCTTAGCTGAAACGCTAGTTGATCCAGAAACTGGTGAAATCATTGTCGAAAAAGGCACGGTTTTAACACACCAAATCATGGAAACATTAGGCGAATACATTGACAACGGCTTAAACAGCGTAACTTACTATCCAAGCGAAGATGCGGTAGTAACTGAACCAATGACGATCCAAGTGATTCAAGTTCTTTCACCAAAAGATCCTGAACGTATCGTAAATGTGATTGGTAACGGCTATCCAGACGACAGTGTCAAAACAGTTCGTCCAGCAGATATCGTTGCTTCAATGAGCTACTTCTTCAACTTAATGGAAGATATCGGCAATGTCGATGACATCGACCACTTAGGTAATCGTCGTATCCGTTCAGTGGGCGAATTATTACAAAACCAATTCCGTATTGGCTTAGCCCGTATGGAACGTGTGGTTCGTGAAAGAATGTCTATTCAAGACACAGAAACATTGACACCACAACAATTAATCAACATCCGTCCAGTGGTAGCAAGTATCAAAGAATTCTTTGGTTCTTCACAGTTATCACAGTTCATGGACCAAACAAACCCATTAGGTGAGTTAACCCATAAACGTCGTCTATCAGCCTTAGGGCCTGGTGGTTTGACTCGTGACCGTGCCGGTTATGAAGTTCGTGACGTTCACTATTCTCACTATGGTCGTATGTGTCCGATTGAAACGCCTGAGGGACCAAATATCGGGTTGATCAATAGCTTATCTAGTTATGCGAAAGTGAATAAATTTGGTTTCATCGAAACGCCTTATCGCCGTGTTGATCGTGCGACAGGCCGTGTTACTGATCAAGTAGATTACTTAACAGCAGACATCGAAGACCATTATATCGTAGCGCAAGCGAACTCAGTTTTAAATGAAGATGGCACATTTGCCAATGATGTTGTTATGGCGCGTCTACAAAGTGAAAACTTAGAAGTTGCCGTAGACAAAGTTGACTACATGGACGTTTCACCAAAACAAGTAGTCGCAGTCGCAACAGCATGTATTCCTTTCTTAGAAAACGATGACTCCAACCGTGCCTTGATGGGTGCCAACATGCAGCGTCAAGCGGTGCCGTTAATTCAACCACGCTCTCCGTGGGTAGGTACAGGTATGGAATATAAATCAGCCCATGACTCAGGTGCTGCTTTACTATGTAAACATGACGGTGTCGTAGAATTCGTCGATGCCAAAGAAATTCGCGTTCGTCGCGACAATGGCGCATTAGACAAATATATGGTTACAAAATTCCGTCGTTCTAACTCAGGAACAAGCTACAACCAACGTCCAATTGTTCACTTAGGTGAAAAAGTTGAAAAAGGCGATACTTTAGCGGATGGACCTTCTATGGAAGAAGGCGAAATGGCTTTAGGGCAAAACGTCTTAGTTGCCTTCATGACATGGGAAGGTTACAACTACGAGGATGCCATTATCATGAGCCGTCGTTTAGTTAAAGACGATGTCTACACTTCTGTGCATATTGAAGAATATGAATCAGAAGCGCGTGATACAAAATTAGGACCTGAAGAAATTACCCGTGAAATTCCAAACGTTGGGGAAGACGCATTGAAAGACTTAGACGAAATGGGGATTATCCGCATTGGTGCTGAAGTTCAAGATGGCGACTTACTAGTTGGGAAAGTCACACCTAAAGGGGTTACAGAATTATCTGCAGAAGAACGTTTATTACACGCAATCTTCGGGGAAAAAGCCCGCGAAGTTCGTGATACGTCTCTCCGTGTACCTCACGGTGGCGGCGGTATCGTTCATGATGTGAAAATCTTTACTCGTGAAGCTGGCGATGAATTATCACCAGGTGTCAACATGTTAGTTCGTGTCTATATCGTTCAAAAACGTAAAATTCACGAAGGAGATAAAATGGCGGGACGTCACGGAAATAAAGGGGTTGTTTCCCGTATTATGCCGGAAGAAGATATGCCATTCTTACCTGACGGAACACCTGTTGATATCATGTTGAACCCATTAGGGGTGCCTTCTCGTATGAATATCGGACAAGTACTTGAATTACACTTAGGTATGGCTGCTCGCCAATTAGGCATTCACGTCGCAACACCTGTTTTCGATGGGGCAACCGATGAAGACGTTTGGGAAACGGTTCGTGAAGCTGGTATGGCTAGCGATGCTAAAACGGTTCTTTACGATGGACGTACAGGTGAACCATTCGATAACCGTATTTCCGTTGGTGTCATGTATATGATTAAATTAGCCCACATGGTTGATGACAAATTGCATGCTCGTTCAATCGGACCTTACTCTCTTGTTACGCAACAACCGTTGGGTGGTAAAGCTCAATTCGGTGGACAACGTTTCGGGGAAATGGAAGTTTGGGCACTGGAAGCTTACGGTGCTGCTTACACATTACAAGAAATCTTAACTTACAAATCTGATGACGTTGTCGGACGTGTGAAAACATACGAAGCCATCGTTAAAGGTGAACCAATTCCAAAACCAGGTGTGCCTGAATCATTCCGCGTATTAGTGAAAGAATTACAATCACTTGGTTTAGACATGCGTGTCTTGGACATTGAGGAAGCTGAGATTGAGTTACGCGATATGGACGATGACGATGATGATTTAATCACTGTTGACGCACTAACCAAATTTGCGGAACAACAATCAGCGAAACAGCTGGAAAAAGAAGCAGAATCAGTCGTGAAAGAAGAAGCACAAGACGTTGTTCAAGAAATTGAAACAGCCGAAGACAGAGACTAATTTGTCGCTACCACTCTGATGAGTTGATTCAACTGCGACTTTGTTGCAACTGCGCAAGCCATTACTTGTTCCAAGTGTCGTTAGACCTTCTTTCAAGTGATGCTTGCCATTTGCTAACAAGTTGATGACTCAGCTTCTCTAAATAAGGAAATGGAGGGAATTCCTTTTGATCGATGTAAATAAATTCGAAAGTATGCAAATAGGGCTTGCTTCACCAGAAAAGATCAGAAGTTGGTCTTATGGGGAAGTTAAAAAACCCGAAACAATTAACTACCGTACATTAAAACCCGAACGTGAAGGGTTATTCTGTGAACGCATTTTTGGTCCAACCAAAGACTGGGAATGTGCTTGTGGTAAATATAAACGTATCCGTTATAAAGGTATTGTCTGTGACCGTTGTGGCGTTGAAGTCACTCGTTCAAAAGTACGTCGTGAACGTATGGGACATATTGAATTAGCCGCACCAGTTTCACATATCTGGTACTTTAAAGGAATTCCATCTCGGATGGGTCTTGTTTTAGACATGAGCCCTCGTGCATTGGAAGAAGTCATTTATTTTGCTTCATACGTTGTCATCGAACCAGGTGACACAACCTTAGAGAAAAAACAATTGTTAACGGAACGCGAATATCGTGAAAAACGTGAACAATATGGCCAAGCCTTCAAAGCTGCTATGGGTGCCGAAGCCGTGAAACAATTATTAGATAACGTCGATTTAGATGGCGAAGTTGCGCAATTAAAAGAAGAATTGAAAACAGCTTCTGGTCAAAAACGGACACGTGCCATCCGTCGTTTAGACATCTTAGAAGCATTCCGTGCTTCTGGTAACCAACCAAGCTGGATGGTAATGGATGTTATCCCAGTTATTCCACCAGATTTACGTCCGATGGTTCAATTGGAAGGTGGTCGTTTTGCAACAAGTGACTTAAACGACTTATACCGCCGTGTGATCAACCGTAACAACCGTCTAAAACGTTTATTAGACTTAAATGCGCCAAGCATCATCGTTCAAAACGAAAAACGGATGTTACAAGAAGCGGTCGATGCTTTAATCGATAATGGTCGTCGTGGCCGTCCAGTTACTGGACCAGGTAACCGTCCATTGAAATCTCTTTCTCACATGTTGAAAGGGAAACAAGGTCGTTTCCGTCAAAACTTACTAGGTAAACGTGTTGACTATTCTGGTCGTTCCGTAATCGTCGTTGGTCCGTTCTTAAAAATGTACCAATGTGGTTTACCAAAAGAAATGGCGATTGAATTATTCAAACCATTTGTAATGCGTGAATTAGTACAACGTGAAATTGCGACAAACATTAAAAATGCGAAACGTAAAATCGAACGTGGCGAAGATGAAGTTTGGGATATCTTAGAAGAAGTTATCCAAGAACACCCAGTTTTACTTAACCGGGCACCTACGTTGCATAGATTAGGGATCCAAGCTTTCGAACCTGTTCTTGTTGAAGGTCGTGCCATCCGTCTTCACCCATTAGTATGTGAAGCCTACAATGCCGATTTCGATGGAGACCAAATGGCGGTTCACGTGCCTCTAAACGAAGAAGCACAAGCCGAAGCTCGTATGTTAATGCTTGCTGCCCAAAATATCTTGAACCCGAAAGATGGTAAACCAGTTGTTACACCATCTCAAGATATGGTCTTAGGTAACTACTACCTAACAATGGAAGA
The DNA here is from genome assembly GCF_051712125.1 of Enterococcus sp. DIV1444a. Taxonomy (NCBI): domain Bacteria; kingdom Bacillati; phylum Bacillota; class Bacilli; order Lactobacillales; family Enterococcaceae; genus Enterococcus; species Enterococcus sp. DIV1444a. The sequence continues at coordinate 2,710,350 of NZ_JBIOOG010000001.1, read as the reverse complement.
AGAAGGCCGTGAAGGGGAAGGTATGATCTTCCGCGACATGAACGAAGCTGTTTTAGCATGGCAAAATGGCTACGTACATTTACACTCACGGATTGGGGTTCAAACAACACTTTTAGGTGACAAACCATTTACTGATTGGCAAAAAGAACGAATCTTAATCACCACAGTTGGTAAGATCATCTTTAACGAAATCATGCCTGTTGAGTTCCCTTACTTGAACGAACCAACAGACTATAACTTAACTGTTCAAACACCAGATAAATACTTCGTAGAAGCTGGTACAGACATTCCTGCACACATTAAAGAGCAAGAATTAGTTTTACCATTCAAGAAGAAAAATCTTGGAAATATCATTGCTGAAGTCTTCAAGAGATTCCACATTACGGAAACCTCTAAAATGCTTGACCGCATGAAAGACTTAGGTTACAAACACTCAACGTATGCTGGGATGACGGTAGGGATTGCCGATATCATGGTTCTTCATGAAAAACAAGCAATCATTGATGCTGCCCACAAACAAGTTGAAACAATTACCAAACAATTCCGTCGTGGTTTAATTACTGATGACGAACGTTATGAACGTGTAATCGGCGTTTGGAACGGTGCCAAAGACGAAATCCAACAAAAACTGATCGAAAGTATGGAAGCTCGTAACCCAATCTTCATGATGTCTGACTCTGGAGCCCGTGGTAACATCTCCAACTTTACACAGTTAGCTGGTATGCGTGGTTTGATGGCCGCTCCGAATGGACGAATCATGGAATTACCAATCATCTCAAACTTCCGTGAAGGACTTTCTGTCTTAGAAATGTTTATCTCAACTCACGGGGCTCGTAAAGGGATGACCGATACGGCCTTGAAGACAGCCGATTCAGGTTACTTAACACGTCGTTTAGTTGACGTTGCCCAAGACGTAATCATTCGTGAAGACGACTGTGGCACTGACCGTGGTCTTGAAATCGAAGCCATTCGTGAAGGTAACGAAATTATCGAACCATTAGACGAACGTCTATTAGGTCGTTATACACGTAAATCAGTTGTTCATCCAGAAACTGGTGCAATCATCATTGGTGCAGATCAATTAATCACTGAAGATCTTGCAAGAGAAATCGTGGACGCTGGTATTGAAAAAGTAACCATCCGTTCTGTCTTTACATGTAACACAAAACATGGTGTATGTAAGCACTGTTACGGACGTAACCTAGCAACTGGTTCTGACGTTGAAGTCGGAGAAGCAGTTGGTACAATCGCCGCTCAATCAATCGGGGAACCTGGTACACAGTTAACCATGCGTACGTTCCATACCGGTGGGGTTGCCGGTGACGATATCACTCAAGGTTTACCTCGTATCCAAGAAATCTTTGAAGCACGTAATCCGAAAGGGCAAGCAGTGATTACAGAAGTAACCGGTGAAGTTATCGATATTTCTGAAGATCCTGCCACACGTCAAAAAGAAGTAACCATCAAAGGAAAAACAGATACACGTACCTATACTGTCCCTTACACTGCACGTATGAAAGTTGCTGAAGGCGACATCATCCACCGTGGTGCACCGTTGACAGAAGGTTCAATCGATCCAAAACAATTATTACAAGTTCGTGATGTTTTATCTGTTGAAAACTACCTATTACGTGAAGTACAACGTGTTTACCGTATGCAAGGGGTAGAAATCGGCGACAAACATATCGAAGTAATGGTTCGTCAAATGTTACGTAAAATCCGCGTAATGGATCCAGGTGACACTGAAATCCTTCCAGGAACATTAATGGACATCGCAGAATTTAAAGACCGTAACTACGACACATTAGTTGCTGGTGGCGTCCCTGCTACTAGTCGTCCAGTCTTACTTGGTATTACCAAAGCGTCATTGGAAACAAACAGCTTCTTATCTGCTGCATCCTTCCAAGAAACAACACGCGTGTTAACAGATGCTGCTATCCGTGGCAAAAAAGATCCATTACTTGGATTGAAAGAAAATGTTATCATTGGTAAAATCATCCCAGCTGGTACTGGTATGGCTCGTTACCGTAACATGGAACCAAAAGAAGTTGGCGTAGCTAGCGAAAACGTTTATAGTATTTCAGACATTGAAGCACAAATGGCTGCTGAAGATGCGTTGAAAAACATCAATAAATAAACCCTAAAAAGCCGCAAGGAGCATGCTCCTTGCGGCTTTTTTATTTGCTATAACCAACTGATTGTGAGTAAGCCCAAACTTAAAAAGGGGACAAAGGGAAGTTTCTGTTCAACTGGATATCCCAAAAGTTTACAACTGTAGCCATAGATTAGGCCATAACTACTGGCAAAAAATAGTAGCATCAGCAACTGAGGTACCTGTAAAAAACAGCCCCACAAACCCAGTAACAAAAGATCCCCTCGCCCCATGGCTTCTGGAAAATAGTGTAGGACGGCTCGGAAAAAACAAAAACAAAAAATGCCAGTCAGTAAGTAAAACGAATGCTGACCCGCCACTTTCAGCAAGCAAAGTACAAGAAAACTAGGATAAAGAATCTTCGGCTCGACTACTAAATACCAATAATCAATCAAAGCTAATGTAAAAGCGCTCGTCAGCCACCACCAGAGAATCAAAGTATCAATCGTCAGGCCAGCTGAAAAACAGCTTGCGGTTAACCCGCCCACGACAAGTTCTGCTAAAAGATAACTCTTAGCTACTGGCTGCTGACACTTTCGACAACGAAAGCGCTGCAGCAAAATCGAAACAACTGGAATTAATTCATAGATTTGTAAAGACTGGTGGCAGCCTTGGCAGTGGGAAGGGGGCCACCACAAAGAACGCCCTACTGGTAAGCGCTCCGCCACCAAGCATAAAAAAGAACCGAAACAGGCACCAATCAAAAAGAGACTCAAGAAAAACATAGGTTACCTCCTTAAAAATAAACTACGCTTTTTTTAAACTTTTTCGTTTGACTAGACAAATCTTTTTTTGTTAGGAATAATAAAAGAAACAAGAAATGAGGGAATCAAATGGAAAAATTAGCGATTGGTGTCGACGTTGGCACCACGCAAGCCAAAGCAGTGGCTTTTCAAGCAAATGGCACAGTCGTAGCTTCTAGCTATGTGCGTTATCCATTAATTCAAGAGACTGAAGGAATGGCGGAGCAAGACCCAGAAACGCTGTTCCAAGCTGTGGTGAACTGTATTCGAACCGTCACACAACAAGTGAAGAATCAACCAATTGGGCTCATTTCTTTTGCTTCAGCGATGCATGGCTTAATTGCCATGGATGCGCAAGGACGCCCATTGACCCAAGTGATTACTTGGGCTGACACACGAGCATCTGATTATGCGGCAGCGTTAAAAGAAACGCCAGCGGCCCAATTGTTTTATCAATTGACAGGCATGCCAGTTCATCCAATGGCGCCTTTGTACAAGATTCGCTGGCTGCAGGAAAATCAGCCAGCCGTTGCGCAGAGCGCGGCCAAGTTTATTGGGATTAAGGACTACATTTTTTACCGTTTCTTTGGCGAATACTGGACAGATTATAGTAGTGCTTCGGGGATGGGTTTATTTAATATTCACACGCGACAATGGGAATCGTCGATTTTAGCGTATTTATCTATTGAGGAGGAACAGTTGCCAAAAGTTGCCCCGTCAACGTTCATTTTTCCAGCGTTAGCGCCTTCTTGGCAAGAGATGCTTGGTGTTGAAGAAGAAACGGTTTTAGTTCTTGGTGGCGCGGATGGCCCGTTGTCTAATTTAGGTTTGGGAGCGCTAGGAACGGGTGTAGCAACTTTGACCGTTGGTACGAGTGGTGCACTTCGGTATATTGTCGAAGAACCTTTTTTACATCCACATGGTGAAACGTTTTGTTTTGCTCTAGATGAACAGCATTGGGTGATTGGTGGCGCAAGTAGTAATGGTGCAGTTGCGTTAGATTGGGCGAGCCAAACGATTTTTGCAGAAGAACGTCAGCAAGCTATCCAAGACGGGACCAATCTCTATGACCCAATTATGGCCAAAATTGCCACCGTGCCAGCCGGAGCAAATGGCTTACTGTTTCATCCTTATTTGCTAGGTGAACGAGCACCGCTGTGGAATGCAGAGGCGAGCGCAAGTTTTATTGGCTTGCGCAAAAATCACCACGCCGGACATTTAGCTCGAGCGGTGGTGGAAGGAATCTGTTTCAATTTAAAAACTATTTTAGAGGATTTGAAACAACTCGGTGGACCCGTTCAGGAGATTCGGGCGACAGGCGGCTTTGCTGATTCCCCTGTGTTCCGTCAAATCATGGCTGATGTGCTGGGAGAAACGTTATCGTTCACTGATAGCACCGAAGCTTCGGCATTAGGCGCTGTTTTGCTAGGCTGGCAAGGCTTAGGGCAGTTACCAAATTTACAAGCAGCGGCGCAACAGGTATTGATTCATGAAACGGTCACGCCACGAGCGGATCAATTGCTAGTTTATCAAGAGCTGTATCCTGTTTTTCAAGAAACCCAACAAGTTTTAGCACAAAGTTATCAAAAATTAGCAGAATTCCGAAAATAATTGATAGTAAATAGCTTTGACAAATGGCTGAGAAGTTGCTTAACTAGAAGAGAGACGAAGACTTGAGGAAATGAGGATGAGGAATGAAGAAACAGCTACTACCACTATTTCTGTTATTCATTGGGGCATTAGCAAGTTGCAGTTCGCCGTCTCGTTCCGGCGAAAAAGCAGCGCAACAGTTGGTAGATTACTTTATTTATCAAGAAAAGACAGCGACATTCTCTCAAACTTTTCGTGAACCGAAAGTCTTGGCGGAGCATTTGCAGACGAGCCGTCAACAGTTCCAGAAGCAGTTTTTCAATAGCTTAAAAGAAATGAACGCTGAAGTCACCGAGACTGAAGCCCAGAAACTTAGCGAAGAATTACTGGCTCAAGTAAAGAAAAAAGCCTCATATCAACTAGTAGCCACGAAAGAATTGAATGGACAAGCGACAATCACTTTTCAGATTAAGGGCTTAGATTTTGTGACGGCGATTGAAGACACCACCACTGCTCTTCTTCAGCAAACGCAACAGGCGACACAAGCGCTAGATATGCAGCACACGTTAGCCGTTTTAAAAAAAGAAATCCAACAAATCAATGTCAGCCATGAGCCAGTTGAACAGCCATTAACGGTTAAGCAAGTAGAAGGACAATGGTATTTACCGGCAACGGAGCAACTGAGACTGAATCAGTTTTTTTTAGCTTTCGTCACAGGAAAAGAAGATACTGACGAGTTGACAGAGGCGCTCGATACGACCCTTACTCAAGCGGAACAAAAAGTTGTCGCTGAGGATGAAGGAACAGTCGTTTCAGGAAATTAATTAGATTCTTAATTGTAGTTATTATAATTTGATAATAATTTTAAAAAAGAAAGGTTTTCAGTGTACTTTTTTCACAATTCATATTACACTAAGAGTGTAGAAATAATATTTAGGAGGATGACAAAGAATGAAATTTGAAAAAACAAAAGAAATTTTGAACCAACTCGTTGCAGATTTAAGCCAATTTTCCGTGGTAATTCATCAAACACATTGGTATATGCGTGGACCTGAATTTTTAACACTTCACCCACAAATGGATGAATACATGGATCAAATCAATGAGCAATTAGATGTTGTTTCAGAACGTTTAATCACATTGGACGGCTCTCCATTCTCAACATTGCGTGAATTCGCAGAAAATACAAAAATTGAAGATGAAATTGGTAACTGGGACCGTACTATACCAGAACGTATGGAAAAATTAGTAGCAGGCTACCGTTACTTAGCAGACCTTTACGCAAAAGGAATCGAAGTTTCTGGTGAAGAAGGCGACGACTGCACACAAGACATTTTCATCGCCAACAAAACAGACATCGAAAAAAATATTTGGATGTTACAAGCCAAACTTGGCAAAGCACCTGGTATTGACGCATAATTTAAAACGACTCGCAAAGCCGCTGACGTTGACGTTGGCGGTTTTTTTCTGTTTAAAAGGCACCAAAAAATAAGTGAAAATCTATTTTCTGAAAGCGCAGAAAAACATTGACTTTATCAGTGATTGAAGGTAAAATATTAAATGGTATTGTTTGCCCCACAATGAGCCCCGGAAACTCAAGTGTATGTCAAACATCGAAAACAAAATTGGAGGAAAGAAACGTGCGTACAACATATATGGCCAAAGCTGGCGAAGTAGAACGTAAATGGTACGTAGTAGATGCAACAGATGTTCCTTTAGGACGTCTATCAGCAGTTGTTGCTTCTGTACTACGTGGTAAAAATAAACCAACATTCACACCACATGTGGATACTGGAGATTTCGTAATCGTAATTAACGCTGATAAAGTAAAATTAACAGGTAAAAAAGCTACAGACAAAATTTACTACCGTCACTCAATGTATCCTGGAGGATTAAAATCAGTGACAGCTGGTGAATTACGCGACAAAAACTCTCGCCGTCTTATCGAAACTTCTGTAAAAGGTATGCTACCTAAAAACACTTTAGGACGTAAACAATTTACTAAATTGAACGTATACGGTGGAGCTGAGCATCCACATGCTGCACAGCAACCAGAAGTATTAGATATCACGAACTTAATTTAAGGAGGGAAATTCATTGGCACAAGTACAATATAGCGGCACAGGCCGTCGTAAAAATGCAGTTGCCCGCGTACGCTTAGTACCAGGTACTGGTAAAATTACTGTAAACAAAAAAGACGTAGAAGAATATATTCCACATGCTGACTTGCGTGAAGTTATCAACCAACCATTTGGCGTAACTGAAACAAAAGGCGCTTACGATGTAATCGTAAACGTAAACGGTGGTGGCTATGCTGGACAATCAGGAGCTATCCGTCACGGAATCGCTCGTGCATTGTTACAAGTAGATCCTGACTTCCGTTCTGCTTTAAAACGCGCTGGGTTACTTACTCGTGACGCACGTATGGTTGAACGTAAAAAACCAGGTCTTAAAAAAGCTCGTAAAGCTTCACAGTTTTCAAAACGTTAATCGTTATTGTATCAACGTTTACAAGAGATTTTTGGTTCAAGTTGGTTCAAATCAACTCGATAAAGAATTTAATAAGTTTAAAGCATCAGCATTTTGCTGGTGCTTTTTTTTGGCATTAATTCAAGATAGTAGTTTTGTGTTGTTTGGACATTAATATGACTTAAGCGTTTTGATACAAAGGTATTATCATAATCTACTTACTTGTCATCTATAGACGATAGAAATTATTTATCATTAGTTGTGCTAATCATCCTAAATTTGAGTAAAGATCGCCATCATATTTAGCAACTTTTTAAATGCATAAATTTCGCTAACAGATGTATCTTTCCTGAAATCTTGAATAACCTCATTTACATAAAACCAAATTTGGAAATTTTCATTAGATTTTAAAAATTCACTTAATATGAATTGTTTCTTAGTTGTTGATGTGTATTTATTTTTACATTTCTTCATTGATGTTTTGAGTACAACTAATTAACAATGTATATGCAATAACTATAACTAAACTAAGCTTTTTTTCATGTTTACCACCCTTTATTTTTTAGTTACAATTTATTGTATCAAGTGTACAAGTTTTTTTGCAATTCAATATGTAATGCAAATAGCAATGTTTCTTTTTTGTGCAAAACGAAATACAATTAACAGTGACTGGAGGCATTGCAAATGACAAATTTTAAACTTAAGCCTAACCGAAAAGAAACCGAAAATAAAACAATCAGATTTCCTGTACCATTAATAGAAAAAATTGAGGAAGTCATTACAGAAAATGATACAACTTTTTCCAGTTTTGTAATTCAAGCGTGTGAGTTTGCATTAGAGAATATGGAAGATTGCAAAGAAAAAAAACAGTGATTATTGTTTTATATTTCCAGGATTTTGATTAAAGAAAAATAGTATATATGGTATGATATAGCTGATAACAAGTTGATCCATATTATTATTTATCGAGACTATTTAAAGAGAATGGAAAATTTACTATAGGAGGTATTTGAATGAATCCTTCCCCATTAAGATACCCAGGCGGAAAACATAAAATGTATAAATACACCAAAGAATTGGTTTTAAACAATAAGATAGATACCTATATTGAACCATTTTGTGGAGGTGCAGGACTTGCTTTGGAGCTATTACTAAAAAAAGATGTAAAAAAAATTATTATCAATGATTATGATTATAGTATTTATTGTTTTTGGAAAAGTGTTATTGAGTACACTGAGGAATTGATAAAAAAAATAGAATCTACTGATATTACAATTGATGAGTGGTATAAGCAAAAAAAGATAAGGGAAAATATATATGATTATTCAATCTTAGACGTAGGTTTTTCTACACTTTTTCTTAATAGAACTAATAGGTCAGGGATTATAGATAAAGCAGGCCCTATTGGAGGTTACAATCAAAACGGTAATTATCTAATTGATTGTAGATTCAATAAAAATACACTAATTGATAAAATTTTAAAGATATCTTGCAATAAGGATAAAATAGAAGTGTACAATATGGAAGCAATGGATTTTATTGATGATGTCATAAAAAAAGAAAAAAAGGCATTTACTTTTTTTGATCCACCATATTTCAACAAGGGAAAAGGATTATATACTAATTTCTATAGCACAGGTGATCATCGAACTCTTTCTTCTAAAATAGTTGGTGAGTTACAAAATAAAAAATGGATAGTTACGTATGATTTAGCACCTGAAATTGCAATTATGTATCATAAAATAGATAAAATTAGTTTTACATTATCGTATACTTTACAAGATAAAAAAAGAGGAGCTGAGTATCTCTTTTTTTCAAAAAAAGTAAAGAGGGTTGAAGAAAAAAAATATTTACAGCTTTTGGAGGAGTAAAATGGGAATAAAAAATATTTCGATAAAGAGAATTGATAATTATTTTGAAAATCCTAGACATGAGGTCGGTTTGGCCGAAGAAGATACATTGGTTAAACTTTTTGACGAAGTGGGATTTCAATATATGTTTAACTTAGCTCAAGATATATATGTGAATGGTTTTGTAAATGCTAGTCTAATTACAGTCGTTGAACAAGAAGATAGTGGTAGATATATAGTTTATGAAGGAAATAGACGAATAGCTTGTGTAAAATTGATTCAATATCCAGAAAAATTTAGATTTCTAACTAAGAATCAAATTGATAGGATAAAAAAAATGAAAACCGAAGGACCGCCGAAAATTCCTTTAGATAAGATTACTTGTTTAGTAACAGATGAAGAAGATGCCTTTTTTATAATGCAGAGGTTACATTCAGGTGAGGACAAAGGACGTGGCGTAAAAGCGTGGAATTCTAAAGAGAAAGATAATTTTGTATATAGAACATCTCCTCAAAAAGGAATGAAAATATCAAAAATTATTAGTGATAAATATTATGAATATTTTAGAAAAGATATTCGAGATAGAATAGCATATACAAATATTCAGAGGCTTTTTAGTAATTTAGCAGTAAAAAGTGCTTTAAGTATTGATAATAACAACTTGGATACTTTCACTAAAGATAAGATGGAAATTATTAGTGGCGTAATTGATGAAGTAAATAAAATTGTTGAAGAAGAAAATTCTTCAATTTCGCGTGAGTTTAATAAACGGCAAAAAATTGAGGATATATTACTTCCAATTATTGATAACTTAAAGAATGAGCACCATGCAAATGAAGATAATAATAATCCTGATAATCAACCAGAATCTATAGAATATAGAAAAAGTATTTTTATTGGGAATAAAATTGATTTGACTTTGGATGGCAAAAAGATAGTAGAATACAAACATAATGATGTAGTCTATGAGGAAATAAATACAGATATCGAAGGATTATGGGAAATAAAATATGACAATGGAGATATCTGCTATTTAACTATATTAGAAAAGCCAGATCCTATGGCGAATCAATTAGTAAATACATTTGATTTAGGCACTCTTTATAATTTCGATGAAATATTTACATTATCTGATTGTGAAGGTGGTACTAAAGTGAGACCATTTAATGTACAAGTTCTTCCGGAAAGAAATAGGGTACTTAAAGAGGGAAAAGTGACATTTAGTGTTTCAGGAAAAGTTATCTTTAAATTTTCAGTAAAAGATAAAATAACAGAAAAGAAACGTGACTTTGAATTTCATGGAGAAGTGAAGTCTGCAGTTCAGAATCCATCTACAAAATATCAACCTTCTATTATAAATAGCTTGGTTAAAACATCAGAGTACGTGGAGCAAGACATTATAACTTTTAAAAATGAGCTAAATAGGATTTATTATGATAGCGAATACAACTTAGTATTTGTATCATCAGTTAGAACTTTTGTTGAATTGATAATTAATGATATTGTTGATCAATTGGGGAAAAGTAAAAGTAAGGATCTATCAATTAATTATAAAACAATCAGTAAACCAGAATATATAAAGGATAAGTTTTTAAATTTGATACCAGATCAGCGAGAACAGGCAGGAGTAGCCACTATTTACAAAGAGTTAGTTAATAGTGGTCGTTATAATAGCATACTTCGATTTTTAAATTTGACGACTCATGGTGCACAAAGGCTAATCACCAAAGAGCGACTAATATCTGAGTTTGATGTGATAAATTTACTTTATTCATATTTATGTGTTTTATGTGAAAGTAATAAGTAAAATCAGGTAAGTTGAAAAAATTATGTATTACTGTGAGAAGAAGCCTATGATGAACTATTTTCAAAACTTAATTATAAGTTTAAATTTAATGGAGATATTGATACGAAAACCTTATTCGTCATAGATACTAACTACTTGCTGTATGTTTTTCAAAGTTATTCATTTTTCTGAAGCTTTAGAAAATCAAAAAGAAAATATTTACATTCCATTTATTTCTTTCATTGAGTTTTTTTAAAGCTGGATAAGACCATTTATAATGTAATTGGAGACTTTAAGAAAATCAATATTTACATGGAACAAATAAGTATTAATGAAGAACTAATTGAGATAAATAATTTGAAAAATCTTGTTATTGAAAAAAATTTTCGTCAATTCTCAAATTATGATAAATTAAACAGATTTGTGCAGGATAAAGTACAAAAAGAATTAGATGAGTATGCCAATGATGTTTTTGGCACTATTCTTTCTAAAATAGTAGAGATCAATAAAATAATCAATGAGAAAAAAGGTGCTTTTTCTTATAAAATTAAGAATATTCCTCAAATTTCTGAATATGAATTAGCAGTTGAAGAGCTAAAAAAAGGTTTGATATACTTTTTTCTGAGAAGCAAATTTTAGGAAAAGCATACACTCAAGATCAAATCAATATTTTTTTAAATAATGTTGAATTTTATAATAAGGACCGAGCGATTGAAGGCATAGAGGTAATAAAAATTACTCAATCATTAATAAACACTGAACTTAGTCATGTAGATACGGCAGATCGTGATTACTAAAAGAAATTGACGATATACTAAACAATGTCTATTTTATAGATACTGCCAATATAATTATTGAAATTGATTGGATATAGTAAATTTGTATTCAACTAGCATCTATGGTTCAAATGCTATCAATAAACATCCGATTTTATCCATTTCAATCCATATTATAAACTCCCAAGGCATTTATATAAAAGGATTTTTATGGATTGAAATTCTTAATCAATAGTAAGTTCTGTTCTCAAAACGTTAATTATTTGGAGTCGCTACGAACATGTTCGCTTACGAATCAATTACAATGTTTCAAGACACTTTCTCGCAATGAGAAAGTGTCTTTTTTATCAATCTCTCTAACCCAACCCAACCCAACCCAACCCAATCCAAAAAATGGTATCATTAAGCAATGAAACATAACCATAAAAAATAACAAATATCGGAGGCAGAAAATGAGTAGTGTGGTTTGTCAAAGTTGTGGGGCGAATGCGTTTAGATGGTACGATACCGCTGATCAAGTGGTGGAATGTAAGTATTGTCATTCCAAGCAAGCTTTTATAAAAGGTATGGGCGTCGAGTCAGTCATAAAAGTTGTTGGGGGAAAAGAAGAAGCGGAGACGGATTCTGAATACCAAGAACGGATTATTCATCAATTTGGTTTGAAAGATCAAGTGATTGAAGTGAAGAATTATTCATTAATCGATATTCCGTTAACATTTATTGTTTGGTTGTATTTGGATATTTTATTAGGAGCGTTGTTTATCTGTGGTGGTTTTCTTTCTAAAAACTATCGAGCTTGGTACGCCAATTTACTGCGTTGGCACTTTTATGGTTGGCGTTATACAAAGTCAGCGACTGAAAAAGAGAAGGCAAGTCAACGGATTAGGGGCAGTCTGTTGATTAAATGGCTACTTCAAGAGGACCCCAACAAAACGAAAAAATTAATAATGGTTGGCGTGTCCATCCTGTTCACTGTCCTGTTCGTTTACACTACAGGAAATGGCGCTGCCTAAACGAAATATTTATTGAAACATTTTCTGTTGATAGGAAGTGTTTTAATACAAACTAAAAAAAGTGGGCCGTAAGTCGAAATGACTTAAGGCCCATTAGCTATATTTTAAGATAATCATCTGAACAAAAGAGACTCTCCCCATCCCCTCTCACCGAGAAGACAAAATTTCATAAATCACATAGAGTTCCCAGTTGGAAATTTCTATTCGATAAAACTGTTCTAGGGTATAGAAAATGTTTTTAGCATTTTGGAAAAATGGTTTTTGGTTAATGGTTAGTTCCTCTAGGTTAGCAGGGATTTCATAGTCTTCAACGCCGAGCATTGTCCGTTCTACCATGAGCGCGTTGTGCATCATTAAGTTAAATTTCATTTTGCCGCTGAGTGTGAGGTCGAAGCGTTTTTCAATGTTTTTTGTAACGTTTTCGACTTGTTTAATGATGACGTCAGGATTTAGAAATTCTAGTTTTTCTGACAAGCCCTCTTTCGAGAAGAAGTGAACAAATTCGTTAATCATGTTATCAATGTTATTGGGATGCATCAAGTTTTGGAAAGGTTCCATCAACTGGGTTCCTGCATCTTCGTCTAACATGTCTAAGAGATTCACGCTAGCAACATTTGTATGGTTGTCTAAGTAGGACGTCGTCAAAATGAGCGAGGTTTCTTTTAAATAATTTTCTTCGGCGTTGGCAATGTCTAATGTGTTCACCAAATCTTTGTATTTTAGGGTAATGACTTTAATGTCAGTATACAGGTATTTTTGACAGATTTGTTTGATTTGCTTGGCAATATCCAGACCTGAAATACTAGAGACAATGATATTTTTTTCCACTGAAAAGCCTTCAAAGTACTGTACATCGGTTTTAAATTTTTTTTCAGCGGTTTTAGCAATACCATAGAAAAGTTGTTCGTTCATTAATTGATGACCAATTTCCAACGCATAGGCAGTGGTCAGGTTATTGATCACCAAGAGTTCTCCAAGAATTTGTGGTTTCAAGCTTTTATAAAGTTGTGTCAGAGAACCCATATCGACGAGCATAATGACGCCTTGTGATGTGTCCCGCTGAGAAAGCCAGTCTTTAACTTCGGCGACGATATCTCGGACGGAGGAGGTTAAGGGCATGTTAATCGCATCGAAAATATAGGTACCACATAATTTGTTGGCAACGGCTTGAATACTTGTGGCAGTCGATTCACCATGCGCTACGAGGAGCGCTTGGTAAGGAATCGTTTCAGAAATTTCCCCGCTGAGTAATACAGATAAGAGTACCTCTGTCAAGAAACGGTATTCTTCTGGCAGCGGACTGACTAAGTTTTTCACGAGGGAAACCGTTCGCGGATAGTGTTCTTTTAACTGTGTTTGGACTGGAAGGAGCACTGTTTCGTTAAATGTTGGCGGTAAAATTTTCAGCAATTTGGCAACATCTTTCATCGGTTTTTCAGTTTGTTCAGGTTGGTTAATAATTAGTTTGTTTTTGGTTTGGACTTCCGTGACTAGGTTTTGTAAAAAGTAATCATTTTCTAAGGTTATTTCATCGTCTAAACAATATTTAATGAATTGTGTCAGTTCAGTTTTTAAGTGGGCCAGTGTTTTTTCTTTTGTAAATAAGGCTTCAAATGTTGCGAAAATATCGGAAGAAAGTGTGTCTTCTTCTAACACTTCTTTGTCTAAAGGAATCGCAATCATTGGTTGAGTCGCATCGCCAATGACGACGGGTTGATTGGGCAAAGTTTTTCGTAATTGCGACGCGCAAAGGAGCTGCACTTTGTTGGATAAACTCCCCACGTTGCCAGGTTCGTCATTTTCTAATAATGCCGTAAAGATTTCTTCGTCCACGTTGATGTCTTTGGTCATTCGTTTCGCTTCTCGGTGGAATAAGTTTTTCAAAATCGCAATCCGTTCTCGAATGGGGCGCTCTTTGAAGTTCGGAAGTGAGACGATTACGGAAATTCGGCGATAAAAGGTTGGTAATAAGACTTTTTTCGGGTTTTCGGTGGTCGCAAATAGTAGCCGAACCTTGGAATGCACCATTTTTCCTTCTTCACCAATGGGGCGGAAGGTTCCTGTATCCATAAACTGAAAGAGTTTTTCTTGGTTTTCATTGGATAATCGATGTACTTCATCTAAAAAGAGTACGGAATTATTAGCTTGGGCTAAGAGTCCTTGCTTTTCTGATTCAGCCCCAGTAAATGCGCCTTTGGTATGGCCGAAGAGAATGGATGACAGTAATTCGGGATTGTTGGCATAATCGGCACAGTTAAAGGTGTAGAATTTTTCCAGGCCAATGATTTGTTCATTTTTCAGATACTCATAAATCAGTTTTGCCAAAAAGCTTTTGCCGACGCCACTGGCTCCATGGATTAATAAAGGCATACCCAATGGGGGATACAACATAGCGGCTTTGCATTGTTCGATGGCTTTTTTGGCGCTGCCTTGGCTACCGATGTATTGTCGAAACACATCGGTCGTGGGGGTTGTTGCACGGGTTAATTGCCAATAAACGGGTTTTTTTCCCGTTTGTTGGACTTCACCTTTTTCCAATAATTTATTTAAGTATAAGCTGGTTACCGAGCGGCTTAATTGAATTTTTGTGGCAATTTCTTGTGTGCTCATCGGGGTGTTGCTGGTTTCTAAAATATCAACTAAGTGTTGGTAGGTCTCCAAGCGCATGATTCATCGTCCTTCCAAAAGAGAGGTCGGGACAGGGGTTGCTTCTGTTCCCGCCGTTTATCAGCTTTTAAGCCTGAGATAAAAATCACTTTGGATTTTTGTCTCAGGCTCTAAGTGTTTAATAATTAAATGTTTATTGTTTCAATTTTAACAGATGCCTAGTAATCCTAGCAAGATGCCTAAGAACATGATACCAAACATCACCACGTTAACATTGACTTTTTTGCGTAATAGCCAGAAAGCAAGTAACGTCACGGCTAATGGTACGATACCGACGAATAGTTGATCCAAATAGTCTTGGATTTTAACTACGTCTTCGCTTCCTTTAACGGAAACTTCAAGAATCGTTTTGAATTTTACATTCGAAGCAGTCATACTGCCCATCATCATTAAGCCTAGCATACTTGATACTTTTGTGAGTATCTTCATTCCGCCTGATTCGTACATTTTTTGGATAAAACTTTCACCGATTGAGTAGCCGCTATACAACGCATAATAGTGAATCAGGAACGCAGGAACGTTGTATAAAAGTAAGAAGACAATCGCCCCTAATGGCGAACCAGTGCTGGCTAATGAAATCCCAATACCAGCAGCAATAACACGTAAGATGCCCCAGAAGAAGGAGTCACCGATACCTGAAAGCGGCCCCATTAGTGAGGCTTTAACCGCTGTAATAGAGCTAGCATCAAAGTTTTCGTCTTCACTGTTTTGTTTTTCCATCGAAGCAACGAGCCCCATGATGAAGTTATTGATATGCATGGTTGCATTGAACCAAGTGGTGTGACGCACCAATGCCTCGGCCCGTTCTTCCTTGGTTTTATAAAAACGATTGATAACTGGGAGTAAAGTGTACATGACACCCACTGCGTGGTATTGTGTAGCTCCTGTCCGGCTAGCGTTCATCGTCCAAGAACGCCAGAAAACAGAACGCATCATTTTTTTCTCTTCTTTAGATAAATTCTCTTTTAACTTCATGCGAAAAAGTCCTCCTCTTCGATTTCTTTCGCGCTGCCTTCAACCGCAGAAGACGCCGCAGGTTTTCTTTTTAGAATGTCGCGAAATTCTACATCCCGTTGGGCACTCACGACACAAATTACTGTCCCGATGACCGCTACCGCAACGGCTGGTAATTGTAGGTACGCGGTTAAAACAAAGCCTAAAATGTAAAAGACGGCTAATTTATTATCCCATAACAGTTTCATTAACATAGCAAACCCAACGGCAGGTAAAAGTCCGCCAGCTGCGCTTAAGCCGTTCATCAAATTTTGTGGAATACTTTCAACAAACAGATTTACTGGCCCACTTCCTGCTAAAATTCCGATAAATGAAATCGAAGCGATGATTAAATAATAAATGATCCACGTTCCGTAATGCAGTGTTACAACCATTTTTTGGTTGCCTTCACGTGCTGCTTTGTCAAGAGAAGGAGCAAAGATATTCATAAAGACATTTTTTAAAAACATCACCACGAAAGCGGCTAACATCCCAATTGGTACGGCTAACGTCATGGCGGCTTTTTGTTCGACATTTGAAATAATTGCAAACGTTGTGGCTAAAGTAGTCGCAGTTACAGGTTCCGCTGCGATAACACCACCGATATTAACATTTCCTAAGAAAATTGCTTCTAAAGAGGCCCCCATTAAGACCCCTGTTTTCATGTCGCCCATTAAAATTCCTGTGACTAATCCAACGACTAAGGGACGTTCCATCATACTTTGACCAGTTAAATAATTCCCAGCAAAACAGATAAATACAGCTAAGGCTGCCATTGTTGCATGCATAAGCATTGTTCATTTCCTCCTTTTAATTGACGGCTTGTTTTAGACTTAATTTTGAGTTGGTTGGCAGTACTTGGTTATAGCTTTCCACGTGAGTCAAACTGGCTAATTCTTTGGCAGCTTCTAACTCTTCAGGGTTTAATTGGACACTTGGGAAAACCATTGTTTTGGTGGCTGGATCTGATTTATCAAAGCGGCCAGCGTTGGCAACATTCACACTTTCAATATCTGTCACGTTTTTCGCAATTTTAGTAGCATCCGCTACACTGTTAACAATTACGAAAATTCGTTTGTCTTTACCACGAGGATCATTAAAGACATCAATCGCATCATCAACTGAGCGAATTAATAGTTTCATGCCATTGGGGACAGCCATTTTTAACGTCATTTGCATTACTTCGTTTTTGGCTGCTTCATCATTCGCTACAACTAATAAGGGGGCATTCAATTCTTTGGTCCAAACTACGGCTACTTGGCCGTGAATTAATCTGTCGTCTACTCGTACTTGTGTAATCATTTTAATTTCCTCCTAAAAAAAGTTTTCTTCTTCATTTGATGGGTTTAATTCAACGAATTGAATTTGTGCTTCAGCAATTGCTGCTTGAATATCTTCTTTGGTTAGCTTTTCGCCTTCTTTTAAGAAAATCAGCGACAAGGCAATGGCTAAGTTGGCATTGGAAATGATAAAAACATTGTCTGGTTTTGTCGTCATGACTTCTTGAACAATTTTTTGATTGACACTACCACCATATAAATCTGTTAAAATAATAGCTTGTTCTTCTGCGCCTAGGGACTGAAGAAACGTTTGAATAATTGGCGTGTAGTCCTCAGGAGTCACATAGGCATTGATGACCGCTAGCTCTTTTCCTTTGTCTGCGAGAATATCCAAGGAACTTTGGAAGCCTTTCGCTAAGTTTCCATGACTAGCAATTAAAAATTTTCTTTTCATTCTTTTCACCTCACTTTTATATAAAGCAAGTTCTGTGCCAAAAAAAGAGAACTCTAAATCCTTGATTTGAAAAGGTTTTGACGCTCTCGAAACTGTTTAAACAGTTTCGGGTCAAAATAAACACGTTAATCGTTGGCTAGTTTGTTGTTGAAAAATAGCTAAGCAAAACTGTGAAAATTGATCAAAATAACCCCCGTTTTTATCGAGAAGTGTTACAATAATACTCATGAATATTTATACATTAAGGAGAGTTACGAATGACTGATGCTCTTGTGATACAAGATTTACGCAAAGTGTACGCTTCAGGTGTTGAAGCGTTGCGGGGGATTGATTTAACAGTCGAAGAAGGCGATTTTTATGCTCTTTTGGGACCGAATGGCGCAGGAAAATCAACGACGATTGGGATTGTGACCTCGTTAGTTAATAAGACTTCGGGGAAAGTCAAAATTTTTGGGTATGATTTAGATACGGAGATGGTGCGGGCGAAGCAACAGATTGGGTTAGTGCCGCAGGAGTTTAACTTCAATCCGTTTGAAACGGTCCAGCAGATTGTGGTCAATCAAGCGGGCTATTATGGGGTGTCTCGTAAAGAAGCCATGAAACGGAGTGAAAAGTATTTAAAACAATCCAATTTATGGGAAAAACGGAACGAACGGGCTCGAATGCTTTCTGGCGGAATGAAACGTCGTTTAATGATTGCTCGCGCGCTGATGCATGAGCCGAAGTTATTGATTTTAGATGAACCAACTGCAGGTGTCGATATTGAATTGCGCCGTGAAATGTGGGCCTTTTTACAAGAGTTAAATGCGCAGGGAACCACGATTATTTTGACGACCCATTACTTAGAAGAAGCTGAGATGTTGTGTCGCAACATTGGGATTATTCAGTCTGGTGAATTGATTGAAAACACCAGCATGAAGCACTTGTTAGCAAAATTACAATTTGAAACGTTTATTTTTGATTTAGCACCTTATACGCAGGCGCCAGTTATTGAAGGCTATCAAAGCGTATTTGAGGACGAGTTAACGTTAGCGGTGGAAGTGGAACGAAACCAAGGAGTCAATCACTTGTTTGAACAGCTAAGTCAACAAGGAATCAAAGTATTGTCAATGCGGAATAAGTCCAACCGTTTGGAAGAGCTCTTCTTGAAGATTACCGAGGATACGTACCAAAGGGAGGATCAACATGTTTAATCTGTATTTTACTGCTTTAAAAAGTTTAGCTGTGAAGGAAACCAACCGTTATTTACGGATTTGGGTCCAAACACTGGTACCGCCAGTGATTACGACGTCCTTATATTTTGTGATTTTTGGGAAAATGATTGGCGGGCGAATTGGCGACATGGGCGGTTTTTCTTATATGGAATTTATCGTGCCAGGTTTAATTATGATGTCAGCCATTACAAGCTCGTACGCCAATGTTTCATCTTCCTTTTTCTCACAAAAATTCCAGAAAAATATCGAAGAAATTCTCGTGGCGCCAGTTCCAACTCATGTGATTATTTGGGGATTTGTGATTGGTGGCGTTGGTCGTAGTATTTTGGTCGGTGCGTTAGTCACCATCATTTCTCTATTTTTTGTCCCATTGCACGTTGTTTCTTGGCTGATGGTCATCATGACTTTATTGATGACAGCGATTCTTTTTTCTTTAGCTGGTTTGTTAAATGGTATTTTTGCGCAATCCTATGATGATGTATCGATTGTGCCGACCTTTGTATTACAGCCTTTAACCTATTTAGGTGGGGTTTTCTATGCCATTTCCATGTTGCCGCCATTTTGGCAAGCTGTCTCAAAAGTTAATCCTATTGTTTACATGATTTCTGGGTTCCGCTACGGTTTCCTAGGGGTTCAAGATGTGCCAATTGGTATTTCTATGACTATTTTAATCTTATTTATTGTCGTTTTATATGGCATTTGTTGGTACCTTGTAGAAACAGGGCGTGGCTTACGTAGTTAAACCTTGCGTAAAAAGATTAAACTGTCTGAATCACTCATTCTAGCGAGCAGATTCAGACAGTTTTCTTGTTTCTAAGTATGCCTTTTTTGATTCTTCGTGCATTTCCCTGTATAATAGCAATGTTTCGCACCAGAATATGTCGACAATTGTCATTGAAAATAAAGAAAAAATCAGAAACGGAGTATATGAAGATGAGCAAGAATTTTTGGGCAACATTGCCAAAGCCCTTTTTTGTTTTAGCACCGATGGAAGATGTCACTGATGTGGTCTTTCGTCATGTCGTGAAAGAAGCTGGAGCACCAGATGTGTTTTTTACAGAGTTTACTAATTCAGATAGTTATTGTCATCCTGAAGGGAAAGACAGTGTGCGCGGGCGCCTCGTTTTTACAGAAGATGAACAGCCGATGGTGGCACATATTTGGGGGGATAAACCGGAATTTTTCCGTGAAATGAGTATCGGCGTAGCGGAGATGGGCTTTCAAGGATTAGACATAAATATGGGTTGTCCTGTGCCTAACGTGGCTGAGCGTGGGAAAGGCAGCGGGCTGATTTTACGCCCGGAAGTTGCGGCTGAATTGATTGACGCCGCCAAAGCAGGTGGCTTACCTGTTAGTGTCAAAACACGCATTGGGTTTACTGAAATGGCGGAAATGGATGCGTGGATCACGCATTTATTAGAACAAGACATTGCGAATCTATCCATTCATTTACGAACACGAAAAGAGATGAGCAAAGTGGATGCCCATTGGGAGGTCATCCCGCAAATTATGGCTATTCGGGACCGTGTCGCACCGCAAACGACAATTACGATTAATGGGGATATTCCCGATCGTCAAAAGGGCCTAGAATTAGCAGAACAATATGGTGTAGATGGGATCATGATTGGCCGGGGGATTTTTAAAAATCCTTATGCCTTTGAAAAAGAACCCAAAACACATACGCCACAAGAATTGCTGGGCTTGCTACGTTTACAATTGGATTTGCAAGACAAATATGCGGAATTGGTGCCTCGCTCCATTGTTGGATTGCATCGCTTCTTCAAAATTTATGTCAAAGGCTTTCCAGGTGCCAGTGATTTAAGAGCACAATTAATGAATACAAAATCAACGGATGAAGTGCGCCAGTTGCTAGCGACGTTTGAAGCAGAACATGGTGTGCTTGACTAAATAAAAAAAGAGAGGAGGCAGCATTAGCTAATGCTGCCTCCTCTCTTTTGAATGCTTAATGCGCAATCATTTCTTGAGCAATTTCTTGTTTGCTTAAGTCGTTTGGATAATATGTTGGCCAGTTGTCCATTTCGTTGAATAGACTTTCTTGGCTATCGCCGCCGAAGAAGATGTGGAAATGAGCGGCTTTCGT
The DNA here is from genome assembly GCF_051712125.1 of Enterococcus sp. DIV1444a. NCBI lineage: Bacteria > Bacillati > Bacillota > Bacilli > Lactobacillales > Enterococcaceae > Enterococcus > Enterococcus sp. DIV1444a. The sequence goes on along the minus strand of NZ_JBIOOG010000001.1, from coordinate 2,689,262 downwards.
TGGTGCGATGTTGTGGTCGCTAAATTGGACGTATTTAAACCGCCCAGCATTGGCATCGTCTGTTTCAAAAAGGAAACGGACGCCACGGTTGCCTTTTGCATAGTTTAAAATTTTATAACCGGCTGCTTTATAGGTGAATTTTTGTGGTTTGCCATCGACCAGAAACTCGATGGTGGAATCAGTGATGTTGATATGGTCGACATCGGTTTGATAGCCGGCATCATAGTAGGTTTTGTATTCGGCTGGTGTTTTATCTTTTTTCAGTTTCGCTTTGTAATCGAAGACTTGGTCTAATGTGCCATCTTTTAATAAAGGATAGACGGATTGCCAATTTCCAGCGTAATCTGCCAGTGTTCTCTCAGCTACCTCACTGTCTTTGAAATAGCCGTTAGCCACGGTTTTTTCTGTTTTTTCAGAGGTTTCTGGCTGAACCTCTTTCCCGGCTGTATCTGTTGTTTTTTTCAAAGCGGTTAAGTTTTCTTTCATTACAGAAAGATAATCTTCGCCATTGTCCATTTGTTTTTGTGTCAAACTTTCTAGCGGGTTTAGGACCTCCAATTGAACATTTGCTTCGTCAGCTAATGTTTTAGCAATTTTATCGTTGGCATTTTTTTCAAAATAAATATAGCGAATTTGATTGTCTGTGACATATTTTTTTAACTCTGCCAAGCGCCCTGCTGTTGGCTCTTGTTCAGGTGTTAAACCAGCTATTGGCACTTGTTTTAAGCCGTAATCTAAGGCAAGATAACCAAATGCAGCATGTTGGGTAACAAAACTTTTTTGCTTAGCGTCTTTCAAAGCTGTTTGGAACTCTTTGTCTAAGGCTGTTAATTTTGTTAAGTATTTTTCTGCGTTTGTTTCAAATATTTTGGCTTTTTTAGGGTAAAGTTTGACTAATTGTTCTTTGATGTTTGTAACTTCTTGGATGGCACGATGGGGCGAAACCCAAGTATGCGGGTCTAATTCATGGTGGTGGCCTTCTTCGCCATGTTCGTGGTCATGGTCGTGTCCGTCTTCGTCACTGCCAGGAAGTAAGACCATGTTTTCGGTACCTTTAATGACGTTCGGGGCTCCTTTTTTCCAGCCTTTAGCAGCTTTTGGTACCCAAGATTCCATATTTTCATTGTGGTAAACGAAAACATCCGCATCATGGATGGTAGCCATATCTTTGGCGGATGGTTCATAATCGTGTGGTTCAGAACCAGCAGGGATTAACAATTTGACGTCTCCTTCAGCGCCTACAATATTTTTAGTGAAATCGTACATAGGATAAAAAGTCGTGACAATGGATAGTTTTTCTTTACCGTCAGCGGTTTTATCAGAGGTGTTTGTTTTGCCGCAAGCGCCGAAAAGGATTAGCGATAAGACGGCTAACAGGGGAAGAGTAAATTTTTTCATAGGTGTGCTCCTTTAGTGAATTACGCAATTTTCTTTTGTTTATTGCGCTTATGTTCTTTAATGATTTTAAGTGCGCGTTTTCGTGTTTTAATGTTGGGACTTTTCAGTCGACGATAAGCGCTAGATAAGTCAGTTTTTTCCATTATATATAGGACCTCCATTTCGTAAAAAAATAATTTACGGAGTAGCTATTTTGTTGAGGGTTTGAAAGGTTTCTTGAATTTTTTTTGTTTCTAATTCTTTGCCAATCAGAACAATTGTCGTTTCTTGAGGGGGTTGATTCGTCATTTGAAAGGCCACTTGCTGGTTGACGCCTTGCATGGCAATGGCCAAGTCATGCTCCTGTAAGGCGAGAATCCCTTTGAAACGGTATAACTTTTCCTGATGTGTATACATTAACCAATCAAGCCAACGAGTGAAAAGAGGTTCGTTGATGGCTGAGGACGCCGTTAGCGTGAGGGAGTGAAAGGTATGGTGATGATGCTCATGGGCGTGCTCATGCGGGGAATGAGTCATTTCGTGTTCTGTAAGAGTTGCCGTAAACTTATTTAATTGAAAAAAGTCACTAGCCAAAAGAGGCTCGTTGGCTTGGAAGGATAAAATATCAGCAAAAGGATTAATGGTACGAAGGGTTTCTTGGAACGTTGGTAGCTGAGTGATGTCTGCTGGTTCCTTGACAGAAAAAAAGAGGCGATCTGCTAAGGCCAGTTGTTTGATGGCTTCGGCTTCTTGAAGCTGCTGTTGCCAATGATGCCCATCAACGACCGTTAAGAGACTGTCTATATAGAAATGATTTTTGATGTGCGGGGTCGTTAAAATTGTTTGAATGATTGGTTGCGGATCAGCAATGCCTGTTGTTTCTAAAATGACTTGGGCAACGGTTTGTTGTTCTTCTTGGTACACTTCTAAGATTGCTGATAAAGAGGCAAGAAGATCTCCTCGTAAGCTGCAACACATGCAACCGTTATTTAATTGAATAATTCGTTCCTTGGTTTGTAAAAGTAATGCGTGGTCAACGCCTGTTTGACCAAATTCATTTTCAATAATAATAATTTCTTCTTTAGGAAACGGTGATTGCGCAAGCGCATGGTTAATTAAGGTTGTTTTTCCTGCGCCTAAAAAGCCAGAAACAATGGTGATTGGAATGCCCATCAAGTTTTCCTCCTGTTATTTGACTTCAGTGAAAAGTGCGCGGCGCCGTAATTTTGGTGAATATTTTTTCAGCTGTAATTTTTCTGGTGTATTTCGTTTGTTTTTACTTGTTAAGTAAAGGCGCTCGCCAGTTTCAGCGCAAGCTAACGTAATGGTTTGGCGCATAGTACCGTCCTCCAATTTGATTTTTTTAATTGCATATAAAAGATAAAGGGGGCTGCGAGGTCAGCCCAAATGCGACTGTCCTCGCTGGTTGTCTTTATCGAAATAATGAGTTACCAGCTTGCTTTTTTGACGCCAGGAATCAAGCCTTGGTGAGCCAATTCACGGAAACGAATCCGAGACATGCCAAATTTACGCATGTAGCCACGTGGGCGCCCATCTGTTTGATCGCGGAGTTTTAAGCGACTTGGATGAGCATCTTTTGGCAATTTGCTAAGACCTTCATAATCGCCAGCTTCTTTTAAGGCTTGGCGAATAGGCGCATATTTTGCAATCATTGCTTGTTGTTTTTTTGCTTTAGCAATTTTTGATTTTTTAGCCATAAGGCACTTCCTTTCTTTTTGGATTTATAAAATCTAAATCGTAACGTTTACGATTTGAACGGAAGTATATTATCAGGTGTTGCGTTGTTTGTCAAGTGAGAATTTCGTTTTTTTAGGACTGGCTAAGTTGAGAAGTTGGAAATGTTTGTTTTAACGCTGTTTTGTAGTATCTTTTAAGAAAGAGTAAAAAGGAGTGAAGATGGCGATGGTAGAACGTTTGACGATTATTCATGGTGTGGAAAAATTTGAATTACAAACGAAAACGGCGCGCTGGGTGTTAGCAAAAGAAGAGGGATATTCGCCAGTTCAAATGCTCGTTTCGGCAATTGGCGCTTGTGGGGGATACGTATATCAATCCGTTTTGGAAAATTCGCACATTCCCTTTGAGTTTGAAAAAATAGAAGTCACGTATTCAAGAGAAGTAGAGAGACGCGCACAACCATTAAAACAGGTGACGATTCTCTTTTATGTGGCTGTTCCAGAAGCCTTTCAAGCACGGGCGACACGGTGTTTGAAGCTTGTCTCCCCAAACTGTCCAGTGATTCAATCATTGGCTGAAAGAATTACTGTCGAAGAAACAGTTGTATTTAAAAAGTAAACCATTAGAGACATTATCGTTATGAGCGCTTTTCCCTTTTTGGATGCCTCGTTTCTGAGAATGTCTTTTTTTAGAGGAGCGTGGGGAAATAGCTGTAGAAACAGGAAATTTTTAATTCATTTGTACAAAATAATACAGATAAAAAACAGATAGTGTTTTTTTCACAAATAAAAAGGTTGCTTTTTTTTCTGTTTTAGTAGATGATGTAAGTAGTTACATCTCTGATATAACGCTGTTTTGTGAAACGTGTGTTATTTTTTAATTCGTAATAGTTTTTTTAAATCGTTTCACAGAATTACTTTGATTGTTATACAGTTTTTTTAGTTGTTATAGTTTGTTTGTCGGCCTTTAGGAGGTAATCATGATTGAGTTAGTGAATGTGTCGAAAGTCTATCAAGAGACACACGCGTTAAAAAATATTCACTTTTCTGTCCAACCAGGAGAAATCGTTGGGATTGTTGGGAAAAGTGGCTCTGGCAAGTCCACGTTGTTACGTTTGTTGAATTTAATGGAACAACCGAGTGAAGGGGAAATTCGCATTGATGGCAGAAATGTTCAAACCTTCTCTAAAAAAGAAGTTCGCCAGCAGCAACAACAAATGGGGATGGTGTTTCAGCATTACAATTTGTTAGAAAATTTGAAAATTTATGATAATGTTGCGTTGCCTTTGAAACTTTTAAAAGAGAAACAGCCTGAAAAAATTGAACGTTTATTAACGTTTGTTGATATGGCCCATAAGGCAGAAGCGTATCTTGCTCAGCTTTCTGGTGGGGAAAAACAGCGTGTCTCTATTGCTCGAGCGTTGAGCCGTAATCCCAAATGGTTATTATGTGACGAGGCAACGAGTTCATTAGATGAAGAAAATACAGAAAGTGTCGTTCGACTATTACATAAGACGCATCAGGAATTCCGACCGACTATTTTCTTTGTTAGTCACGAATTAGAAACCGTGAAGCGCTTATGTAATCGTATCTTAGTGATGGAAAAAGGTCAGTTAATTGGCGAATTTCTGAATAATCCTCAGCAATATGAGGAAGAACCGCTTTCCTATTTAGAAAAAGTGGAAAGGAGTTTGCGCCCATGACTTTTTCAGAAACCTTTGCCGAATATTGGCCATCTATGCTGGTCGGTTTAAAAGAAACAGGGATTATGATGTCGATTTCGATGGCTATCTGTTTGCTTGTCGGCTTGCCTTTAGGCTTAGGACTATTTTTAGCTAATCCGAAAGTCAAAGGGCATCAACCTTGGCTGTACTGGGTTTTAAATTTCATTGTAACTGTTATTCGTTCGTTTCCTTATTTATTATTTGTGATTGCGTTGATTCCAGTTACTCGTTCTGTTTTAGGAAAGGCGTTTGGCCCAATTCCTTCATCTGTGCCATTGAGTATTGTTGCGATCGCGATTTTTGCTCGCTTGGTTGAACAAGTGCTGTTGGATGTTCCAGAAGAAATTTATTTTTTAGCTAATTCGTTAGGTACCTCGAAAGTCCAATACATTTGGCACTTTTTATTGGTGGAAGCACGTAGCGGATTAGTCCTTGCTTACACAACCACGACAGTGAGTATGGTTTCATATTCCACGGTGATGGGTGTTGTTGGTGGCGGCGGGATTGGCGATTTTGCAGTTCGTGTCGGGTATCAACGGTATGAATACGGTATTATGTATGTTGCCATTGTAATTATGATTGCACTGGTCTTCATTTTACAAATGCTTGGGAACTTCATTGCCCAAAAACTAGATAAAAGAAAGTAGGAGGACAAAAAGATGAAGAAGTTTTATTTAGCAACATTCGCTGTTATTGCAACAGTCATTTTAGCTGCCTGTGGGGGAAATAAACAAGCAGATCAGAAAGAAGACAAGGAGATTACCGTTGCCGTGCAATTGGAATCTTCAAAAGATATCTTGGAGATTGCCAAGAAAGAAGCTGAGAAAAAAGGGTACAAAATTAACATTATGGAAGTGAGCGACAATGTTGCCTACAACGATGCCGTGCAACATGACGAAGCGGATGCTAATTTTGCGCAACATCAACCCTTCATGGAAATGTTTAACAAAGAGAAAAAAGCTGATTTAGTGGCTGTGCAACCGATTTATTATTTTGCTGGTGGTTTCTATTCAAAAGAATACCAAGATGCGAAAGATTTACCTGAAAATGCCAAAGTGGGGATTCCTAGCGATCCAACCAATGAAGGTCGTGCTTTAGCAATTTTAAATGCAAACGGCGTGATTAAATTAAAAGAAGGTATCGGCTTTAACGGTACGGTGGCAGATGTCGTGGAAAATCCTAAAAACATCACTTTTGAAAGCATTGATTTACTGAATTTAGCTAAAGCCTATGATGAAAAAGACATTGCTATGGTGTTCTGCTACCCAGCCTACTTAGAACCTGCTGGTTTAACAACGAAAGATGCGATCTTGTTAGAAGATGAAGAAGCAAGTAAACATTACGCATTGCAAGTTGTGACACGTAAAGGCGAAAAAGATAGCGAAAAGATCAAGGTTTTAAAAGAAGCGATGACAACAAAAGAAGTTGCTGAATACATCAAGAAAAATTCTAAAGGCGCTAATATTCCTGCGTTTTAATGAATAGAAAAAATGAAGCCTCTTTTTTGAGAAGCTTCATTTTTTTCTTTTCCTTGATTTATAGTATAGTTAATAGGAAGGAGGTGCCGGTGTGATCGAATTATTTATTTTAATGATGGAACGGGTGGGCTTAATTATTTTACTGGCCTTTCTTTTAGTGAATGTGCCTTATTTTAAGCGTGTTTTATTAAGTCGTGAAAAAATGTCTTCAAAAGTTCAATTGATTTTGATTTTTGGTTTATTTGCTATTATTTCTAATTTTACAGGTATCGAAATCGCTAAGAATCAGATTGTTCCCAATAATTTACTAACCTATTTAAGCAGCAATGCTTCCATTGCGAATACGCGTACGTTAGTAATTGGCGTTTCTGGATTAGTGGGTGGCCCGATTGTCGGCAGTACGGTTGGTTTAATTGCTGGCTTTCATCGGGTTATTCAAGGCGGGGGCCATAGTTTCTTTTATGTGCCTGCTTCTTTAATTGTTGGTTTAATTGCTGGTTTTTTAGGGAGCCGCATGGCAAAGCAAACCGTTTTTCCGTCTGCGGGCTTTTCTGCCATTGTCGGAGCGTGTATGGAAATGATTCAGATGATTTTTATTTTCTTTTTTAGCGGTGATCTAGCGGACGGGGCCACGTTGGTTCGTTTTATTGCGCTGCCGATGATTTTGTTAAATAGCGTAGGAACGTTTATTTTTATGTCGATTCTAACGACAACATTGAAACAAGAAGAGCAGGCCAAAGCGGTTCAGACGCATGATGTTTTAGAATTAGCAGCGGAAACACTGCCTTATTTTCGAGAAGGCCTCAATAAAAATTCCAGCAAAAAAGTCGCGGAGATTATTAAGCATTATACAAAAGTCAGTGCGATTAGCATGACAAACAGTCATCAAATTTTAGCTCATGTTGGCGCAGGAAGCGATCATCATATTCCAGAGCTAGAAGTCATCACGGAGCTTTCTCGAGAAGTGTTACGGACGGGCCAAATGACTATCGCGCATGCCAAAGAAGAAGTCGGTTGTTCGGACCCTAATTGTCCGTTGCAAGCGGCGATTGTGATTCCATTATTTTCCCATCAGCAAATTGTTGGCACCTTAAAAATGTACTTTACGGATCCAGCGCAGTTAACGCATGTTGAGGAACAGTTAGCAGAAGGTCTTGGGACAATATTTTCTTCACAAATTGAATTAGGTGAAGCGGAAGTACAATCAAAATTACTTAAAGAAGCTGAAATTAAATCCTTACAAGCGCAAGTGAACCCGCATTTCTTCTTTAATGCCATCAATACTATTTCCGCATTAATGCGGAAAGACAGCGAAAAAGCGCGGAAACTATTGCTCCAATTAAGTAAATACTTTCGAGGCAACTTGCAGGGAGCCGTGCAAACTACGATTCCAGTTTCACAAGAACTAGAACAAGTAAAAGCCTATTTATCATTAGAGCAAGCACGGTTTCCGAATCGTTATCAAGTAACATTTGACGTTGAAGAAGCGGTTGCTTCAGAAAAAGTACCGCCGTATGCGATTCAGGTGTTAGTGGAAAATACCATCAAGCATGCATTCGGCAGTCGGAAGGAGAACAATCAAGTCCGGGTAGTGGTCAAAGCAAAACAACACAAATTACATGTGGATGTGTATGACAATGGGCAAGGAATTCCCGAAGAACGCCGCTTGCTATTAGGAAAGACGACAGTGACTTCGGAAAAAGGAACCGGTACGGCACTGGAAAATCTGTCCCGCAGAATGGCGAACCTTTATGGATCGGAAGGTTGTTTTTTAATTGAAAATTTAGAGACAGGCGGGAGCCATGTTCATTTAGAAATCCCGATGGAACAGGAGGAGTTAGATGCACGTATTAATCGTTGATGATGAACCTTTAGCACGAGAAGAATTGAGCTATCTTGTTTCCCAACATCCTCAAGTGACTAGCGTTGCAGAGGCGGATTCTGTGGCGGAGGCAATGGAAGAGATGATGGATCAAAAGCCAGATTTGTTATTTTTAGATATTCATTTGACCGATGAAAGCGGGTTTGATTTAGCGGAAAAACTAACCCATCTTAAAAAAGCGCCCTATTTGGTCTTTGCAACCGCCTATGATCAATATGCGTTAAAGGCGTTTCAAGTGAATGCAAAAGATTATATTTTGAAACCTTTTGAGGAAGAAAAAATAACACAAGTCATTGAAAAAGCATCGAAAGAAATGGGTCAAGCTGTCCCAGAAAACACTGCCGAAAAAGGACCAAAGTCTGAAGCAATACCTATTCAAGGGGAAGACCGCATTTATCTTGTTGCGCCAGAAGATATTTACCTCGTTTCTGTCGAAGAACGGCAACTGAGCATTTTTGTGGATCAACAAGTTTATAAGATGACAGGGACACTCAATAGTATCGAACAAAAACTACCTGCCACGCTCTTTATTAAAACGCATCGAAGTTTCATCTTGAATCGAACAAAAATTCAAGAAATCCAGCCGTGGTTTAATAACACGTTGCAAGTAATTTTAACCAACGGCTCAAAAGTACCTGTTAGCCGTTCATACGTCAAAGAATTTAAAGAAAAACTTGGCTTAAGTTAAAAAATCATCACTTGAAATGTCGAATGCATTTCAAGTGGTGATTTTTGCATTTGGTGAAGAAATTCTGGCATTTCATGAAAAAAAGCCCTTAAAAAAACGTTTTCTTTATATACTTAACCCATAGAAAACAGACAAAAGGGAGCGAAGAAGAATGGAAAAGAAAGTATATTCATTTTTACAACAAGCAGCAGTTTTTGCCATTATTATGTTAATCGCCAACGGTTTGGCGTTCATTTCCCCAATACCAATGCCTGCTTCAGTAATTGGCATGGTGTTATTGTTCATTGGTTTATGTACAAAAGTTGTTAAATTGGAGCAAGTGGAAGGGCTGGGTAATAGCTTATCGACGGTTATTACATTTTTATTTGTTCCTTCAGGGATTTCCTTAGTTAATTCTTTAGGGATTATGCAACAATTTGGCGTTCAAATTGTTTTTGTTATTTTAGTAGCAACACTAGCATTACTAGCAACAACTGGTTGGACGGGCGCCTTTTTATTGCATATGAAAGATGCTCGAAAAGAAAAAGAACCCGCAGCAACGAAGAAAGCGAAAGGAGAGGTTCGCGCATGAATCCGTATGTTGGCATTATTATTTCATTAGCTGTATTTGGCATAGGTACTTGGTTGTTTAAAAAAAGCAAAGGTTTCTTCTTATTTACGCCATTATTCGTTGCGATGATTTTAGGCGTTGTCGTTTTAAAAGTGACAGGAATTAGTTACGAGCAATACAATGAAGGCGGCAAATATATCAGCTTCTTTCTAGAACCTGCGACAGTGGCGTTTGCGATTCCTTTATATAAAAAGAGAGACGTATTGAAAAAATATTGGTTAGAAATTTTAACGGCGTTAACAATTGGTTCTTTTGGTTCGCTAGTGGCTGTTTATTTTGCAGGAAAAGTGATTGGCATGGATAATCATTTAGTGGCCTCAATCTTACCACAAGCTGCTACAACAGCGATTGCCGTACCTATTTCTCAAACTGTTGGCGGCATTGCTTCTATTACGGCGTTTACCGTAATCTTCAATGGTGTACTAACCTATGCCTTGGGTCGAATTGCATTGAAATGGTTTAAGATTAACAATCCAATCGCCAAAGGTTTAGCTTTAGGTGCGGCCGGACATGCCCTAGGTGTGGCAGTTGGCATGGAAATGGGTGAAACAGAGGCTGCTATGGCTAGTATTTCTGTCGTAGTGGTTGGTGTAGTTACTGTTTTAGTGGTTCCTTTCTTTGCAACGGTCATTGGTCTATAAAAAGTGGGCTTCCCCACTTTTTATGAGTAGCTAATTTCTATCAACTAACAGTCTCTGCTTATTCTGTGAATGCTAGTTATCACTAATCCGCAGGCTCGGAGTTAAAATGAGTGTAAAAAAGCCAACCTTATCCATAGTAAGGTTGGCTTTTGTGTTGTTTACAGGATTTTTTGAATATAGATAGGGCGCATGGAAGGATTGACTAGTCTTTTTATAGAATGGTTGCGCCTAAAGTTTGTTTAAAGTGGCGTAACGCCCATTCGTGTCCTTGTTCATCAAAACTAGCAACGGCATGCTCGGGAATCATTAATTGATAGCCTAAATTATAGGCATCGACAGCCGTATGCAACACACAAATATCTGTACAAACACCAGTTAAACAAAGCTCTGTAATTCCTCGTTCTCGTAACCGAATGTCCAAATCTGTGCCGCTAAAAGCAGAATAGTGCCGTTTGTCCATCCAATAAACGGTTGGCTCATTTTCGTGGGCTTGATAAAAATCAGCTAGCGAGCCAAACAGATTGCGTCCATCAGTTCCTAAAACATTGTGCGGCGGGAAAAGTTTATTTTCAGGATGATAGTGATCCATGGGGTCATGCCCATCAATGGCAAAAACCACAAAATCGCCATTGTCAAAATAGTGCTTTGTTTGTTGCACAAGGGCTGTTTCAATGGCTTGCCCAGCGGCACCAGTGGTTAGTTTTCCGTCTGTAGCGACAAAATCATTCGTATAATCAATAGAAATCAGAGCTTTCATTTGGCAACCTCCTAAAGGTTAAAGTCATTTTGTTCATTTTACAGCTTTTAAGAGGGCATTTCAAATGATAAAAGTGCATCAAATTCTAAAAAAACTGTTTCAAAATAAACGCTTTGGCTGAAAAACATGCTATAATTTTGCTACAAATTAAAGCAGGTGAATAGAGTGAAAAGAAAATTCGTACGTTTTGTCCTTTGGTTGTTAGGAATCATTGTGGTTATTTGCTTAGGTGTGTTTCTCGCCTTTCAATTATCCCCTAAGCCTGGTGCTTGGGTCATCAATCAGTTATTCGCAGGAGAAGTTGAAATAAAAGATTCAGCTTCCTATGATAAAGCATTACCCAATGTCCAATTGCAAGAAAATCAAACATACCCGTCTTCAAGAAAAAAGAATACGTTTGATTTGTATTATCCCCAAGCATCAAAACAAGCGGTGCCAGTCGTCTTATGGGTCCATGGGGGCGGCTATGTGGGAGGAGATAAGTCTGGGATGAAAGAGTTTGCGACACGTTTAGTGGCTGATTCTGCAGTTGCCTTTATTTCAATGAATTATGAATTAGCGCCAGATGCACCTTATCCAAGCCAGCTCCAGCAGGTCAATGAACTTGTTCAATTTTTATTAGAAAAGAAACAAGCGTATCCCATGTTAGATTTATCTAAACTCTTTATTGGCGGTGATAGTGCGGGCGCGCAGATTGCTCTACAATATGCAACAGTTCAAACCAATGCCAACTACGCGAAAGAACTAGGCATGACTGCAGCATTGCCGGCTAACCATTTAAAAGGCACGCTCTCGTATTGTGGTCCAGTGGATTTGAAACAAATGGCCAACCAACAAAGTGATGATCGTTTCATGAAATTTTTCGTCAAAACAGTGGCTTGGTCCTTGCTCGGCACTAAAGACTGGCAAACGAGCGCAGAGCTACAAGAAGTGAGTTTAGTGGATAAAGTCACCAAAGAATTTCCCCCGACTTATCTAACAGATGGCAATAGTTTTTCATTCCAAGATCAAGGACTAGCCTTGGTTCAGCGGTTAAAAACTTTAAATGTTCCAGTTTCAGCTCTCTTTTTCAAAGATAAGAAAGCAACAATCACCCATGAATATCAATTCGACTATCAAACAAAAGAAGCTAAACAATGTTACCAAGAAACAGCCCAGTTTGTGAACACGTATAAATAAACAGCGGCCTTAGAAATATTTCTAAGGCCGCTGTTTATTTGTTTTGTCATTTTTTTAGCAGAAAAACAATTATAAATTAAACAAAAATGTTTATTTAATGATGTTTACATGAGAAAAAATCCGTGCTATACTACGAACTCGTTTGTTAATTTTAATGTTAAAAAACAGCATTTTTGTTATTTTTGTGAATAAATTAACATTTTATCTTGCGAAAAACAGCAAGAAATTCGTTTAGTTAACAAAAAGAAAATTAAAAAATAAATTTTTTTTTTGAAATTAAGAAAATATCTTTAAAAAAATCAGAAGAAAACTTCGTATACTTGAGCCATAGGTTGGTTGTGGAAAGTTTACTTCGAGGGAGGAGTGATGAAGTTAATGAAAAAGAAAATCGCTGTTTTATTGGCAACTTGTTTACTTGTACAACCATTTTTATCTGTTTCGGCGTGGGCGATTGAAGGGGAGCAACAAACGGAACGTACGCAGACACAGCCAAAAACAGCAGAAAGCAGTACAAGTGAAGCAACAAAAGAAAGCAGCACACATTCTATAGAACAACCATCAATGACGGCATCTAGTGCTATCACAGAAAAAGTAACCACCTCTTCCACAGAAACAAAACCAAGCGAAGAGCAGAAGCAAATCACGTTGACCTTTGAAACAACGGATCAAGCATTGTTTTTAAATGATGCCAAAAGTTATCAAGTGGTAAAAGAAAAAAATCAGCCACTTCGGGCAGAAGAACTACCAAAGTGGGCGAATCGTGAGGAAAACTCCACTTTCGTTGGTTGGTCTTACCAAGGGAAAACATATACAAACGAAGAACTTCTTCAACTAGAGTTTTCAGAAGATACACAACTTACGGCTGTCTTTAAACAGAAATTGACTCGTATGGCCCGAGCCGTCTCAGTTGATCAATCAATTGCGGACACAATTGCCACTGCGGATAAAACAAAAGTGATTGTTGTGCCAAGTCCAGTAGGAGACGGAGCAGCGTACAGAGAATATGCATCGACAGAGGCTGGCTTGAAAGAAGCCTTGTTTGATTTATATCAACAGGGGAACAACGACGATTTCACTCTTTATATAGGAACCAATATCACGACGAGTGCGGCGACCACCGCTAAAGTGATTCCTGACACCGTTACGGCAAGTAATATGACTTTTTACGCCTTGCAAGGCAAGGTCAATCATTTAGTGATTACTGGAAATAGTGCGGATCCGATTAGTATGGATCAAACAGCACCAACTGGTTCTAAGACTTTAGGGTTTAATCAAAATATCTTTTTTGGCTCAAACATCACTTTGAGAAATCTAAGCTATACAGGTACGAATATGTATTTAAATGGTTACAGTTTGAACTTGAATGGCGGTTCTAGTGGAAACGGTCTGACCGTATACGGTGGAACGGATACAGGAGATGTTTCAGGAAACCCAACTTTAACAGTAAATAGTACAGGTACAGGGACATGGAATTTCTATGGTGGAAACCAAAATGGTGGTAATTTAGCTGGAAATCCTACGATTGTTATTAACAATACACGGAGCGGACTAAATACATTAAGTGGGGGCGCCAATATTGGGACAGTGACTGGGAATACTTCATTGGTGGTCAATGATTCTGGTGGCAGAATTGCTTCAATTTATGGGGGCGGTTATGGGACCAACGCGACTAACACAGCGAATGTTACTGGTAACGTCTCAACAAAGGTTGCAATTACGAATGCTGCTACAGGTTTCCAACTAAGTACGTATTATGGCGGTGTTCAATACGGAAATATTGGTGGAAAAGTAACAAACGATATTTCAGGATATGGCCGTTGGTACACAGCTGGTCAACGTTTTATTGGTGGCTCTTCCCGTGGCGATATAGGAACGAATCGTGCGACTGATGGAATTACTACAAATTTAAATACACAGTTATATAGTGCGGGTCGTGCAGATTTTGAAGGAGGCAACCAATATTCTGGAACGATTATCGGAGATATTACGAATGTAGTTACAGCAGGAACGAATACCGCTGGTGGTATTAATGATTTTAACGGCGGTGCTGGTAACAATGTTTCGAAATTTAACAAGAGTCAAATTGGAGCCTCAAATGAAGCAACGTATGATGCTTATACACCACAACAAAGAGCAGAATTAGCCAAATCAGCAGCAGCTTTTAAAGTTTTCGGAAATATTTCTTCTAAATTAGTCAGCGGTTCGTTTAATAATGGTGCAATTTACTCAACTGCAGCTGGCCGCGGCGGTTATATCGAAGGAAACACAACAATTGAAGTGGGAACAGCGAATAGTGACGGGTCTTTAGGTGGCGATGGTATGGCTTACTCAGGTGCAAAACCGACAAGCTTAGATTATTCAACGACCAATAAAAGTCGTGGGTATAGTTCAGGTTGGGATATTGTTGGTGGCGGCGGCTATCCTGCTAGTAATGATACTTGGGATATCTATATAAAAGGAGATACTAAAACTGTTTTAAATAATACCATTGCTCGCTGGACATATGGTGGCTCTTTTTCAGGTGTCGTTGAAGGCAACACTTCTAACACATTGAATGGCGGGATTGCTGATACATTAGAAGGAACAGGCTATCAAGCAGCTCGAGTTTATGGAAACGGTCAAACAATCGTTAATAATGGTCAAGTCGATTGGTTTCTTTCAGGCGGTGGCTGGAATGATGCCAAAAACGTTGGGAATGTCGGCGTAACAGTTTATGAAGGAGTAATTAATGCTTCGATGGGTGCTTCTTATGGAGCAAGCGGTGGCCATACAATTACTGGTAATTCAGATAACCGCATCTACGGAGGGGATTTCTCAGGAACTCCTCGGACAGGCGCAAACGGCTTTTCAGGTGGGATTACCAATGCTGGTTCACTTCTTGGAAATGCTAGCCTCTTAATTGATTTAAGAAACTACAACGGAGAGTTTAAGTTGCCTGGTAATACCTACATTACTGGTGGTCGGCCCTATGGTCAAAATACGACATTAGGAACGGATGAGTCAAATACAATTACTTTAAATATTTTCACTAAAACAGGTGTGGAATCTCTAAATGGGGCCAGCATTTACGGTGATGGTGGAACCAATGCTGCGTATACCAAGAACGGTAAGATTACAATGGATATTCAAGCAACAGGTTCTAGTATTGGAAATTTATATGCGACGCAGTATTCCAATATCAGTGGCGGAAAAATCTTACGTGATGTTACTGCAAATGTTCAAGGAGCAGTTAGTATTAATGGTTTATCCGGTGGCTCATCAACAGATAATTTTACTAATGCAATTGTGAATGCTAGTTCAAACAAAGTGGTCTTTAACTTTGGGGCCAACGTTGATGGCACCAATAATTATCAAACAGAACCACTAAATGCGACAGGCTTAGGCGTTGTCAACTTTACGGAATTAAATGTCACCAATGGCATTAAATTAATGGCTAATGGTGGGAACATCAAAAATGGCGTTTCTGCTACTGCCGCGAATCATAGTACGACTTACAATGAATTCGGTTCAATTCATCTATCTAAAAATGCTGGAATTGGGATTACCAACACGGCCAATTTAATTTCAGCTAGCAAACTAACGGTTCAGGATCATGCAACATTAGAAACAATTCCTGGTATAGGTAAGGTAAACATTGCGGATTTTGAAGCTGTCGATCCAACAAAAGATGAACTTTTATGGATTAAACCAACGACAGATACAACTGCTTTGGTGGATAGCACAGGGACTTGGTTTGGAAATGTCAAAGCCTATCAGGTCTTAACGATTAATCCAACGGTCAATAATGCCACAAAACTTACGCCAACAACGTTCCGTGGGATTGAAAAAGCGACTGGAAAAACATTTATTGGCGATAACGATGTGACCAAGGGCGCCAATGGCTATGGGATAGCAATTCCTGGCTCTATCATCGATTATGAAGTGGAAACGCCTGGAATTGTGGCAGGTGCAGGAACTATTTCTCATGATGTAAAAGAGGTCAAAGCCGGCAATGCGCCGTTAACCTTACAAGCGTGGGGCACCGAAGTAGCTGGACAAAAAGTTCAAAAAGGGCGTTTGATGATTCCGACCTCAAGTACTTTAACACCAACCCTAAGCTTCCTTCCTGACGAAGTAACAGGTTCTTGGTTGCACCAAGGAACGGTTAAGTCTAGTGAAGTTGGGAGCGCGATAGAACAAATTCCAGAGCAGAAAGATACTACCCCGCTTTCATGGAAAGCGACGAATACGAACTACAGTTATCAGGTGAAAGTTCAATTTTCAAATAAAGTGGAACTTTCAGGGCAATCGGTGATTGTCACAGAGGACGAAGCAGCGCAACTAACGACTGTCGATAAAGTAATAGAAATGCTTGGCGCAAAAGGTCGGCCGTTTTTCAAGACTTCATTAAAAGAGACGGATTTACCACAAATTCAAGCGCCGTTAGCAGAAAAAAACCTATCGCGGACACATGATATTCAATTAGAAGCAGGGACGTCAGGGGAAAATTTGCAAAACAAAACGGTTCATTTAGTCGTTGTGAAAAATGAAAGTGTGCTTGCCAAAGATCGTTCGTTTGCCTTGTATGCGACAAGTGCGCATTTGAAGTTAAAAGAAGCAAATGGCTTAACGAATTCAGATGAGTTGGCACAATGGACACAAGCAACGGTGATTTTCGCAGATGGTCGGGCCAATCAAACACCAAGTCTTGATGCCGCAACCTTCCAAGCTATTCAGCAAGCGAAACCAGAAGAATTAGCCAAAACGGTGCCAGCCAATTATCAATTTACAGAAGCTGGTGAAACGTTAAGTAAAAAAGTCAATGTGTCTATTTCAGGTGAATTAACGTTAGAAAAAGTACCTAAAACAATTGATTTTGGCAAACAAAAAATTTCTGCCAAGCCAGAAGTTTACTGGCCAACTCTTTCAGATGATTTAGTCGTTCAAGACACACGCGGGACAGAAAGTACGCCTTGGAAACTGAATGTTCAGGTAACGAATCCCTTAACGAACGGCACAGATCAATTGGAAGATTTGTCATTGGTTACAGACAAAGGAGAATTTTTACTCAATAAAGGAGATACGGTTGTTACAGAAAATGAAGGCTCCGGTTCAGGTAGTTATACAATTAACCAAGGTTGGGGTGCGGCAAACCAACGCGGACTTAAACTATCTGTGCCAGTCGAGAAACAAAAAGTTGGCGAATTCAAAGGGACATTGTCATGGTCATTAGTCATGGCACCATAACAAGGAGGAGAGAAGTGAGATGAAAAAATACCTTTTGCTTAGTTGTTTTTTAGGTCTTTTCAGCTTCTGTCATTCAGACACTGCGTTTGGGGAAGCAGCTTATGAAAATAGTGGTGTTGTCTCCTTTTATGGAACGTATGAATATCCCACAGAAGAGTCGACAACAGCGACAAGTAATTCTTCTACAACGACCGAACCCACCAAGCCAACTGACGGAGGTACTTCATCCGTCCATTCTTCTGGCGTGTATGGGTCGCGACAAGGAAGATTACCGGCGACAGGTACCACCAATCAAGGACCATTTATTTATTTAGGAATCAGCCTTATTACTATAGGCATATTATTTATTAAAAGGAGAAGAGAAGATGAAAAAAACAGTATTAGCAGTAGTAGGGATTGTGGGATTTAGCGGTGTCCTAGCGACACAACAAGCATTTGCGGAAGATATTAATGTGAACTATACAAGTAATGGAGCCATTACATTTGAACCAGATACAGATCCAACGAAGCCAGTGAACCCAACTAATCCAGATGAAAAAGTTGAACCAGAAGATCCAACTGACCCAACTGGACCAAAACCAGGGACTGCAGGCCCCTTATCAATTGACTATGCTTCAAGCTTTCAATTTGGCGCCCAAAAAATCACTTCCGATACGAAAGATTATTACGCACAAATTCAAACATTTAAAGATGGGACAACAGGTCCGAACTATGTTCAGGTAACGGATAAACGTGGGACACAAGAAGGCTGGACATTAAGCGCTGTACAAAATGCGCAATTCAAAACAGCACAAAATGAAGAATTAGTTGGGGCCGCTTTATCGATTGCCAATGCAAGTGTGACATCGATTGTTGATGCCGCATACGCACCAACACCAACAGCAGCACATACCTTTGTTCCTGGAACAGAAGTAGAATTAGTCAAAGCAGAAGAGGGCAAAGGAATGGGAACTTGGGTCTATCGTTTCGGGCAAGATGCGACAGAAGGTGCTACTGCCGTGAAATTAAATGTCCCAGGTAAAGCGATTAAATTAGCAAAAGAATATCGTACGACATTAACGTGGACATTGAAATCTGTGCCAACGAATGTTGGAGGCTAAGTAAATGAAAAAAACAGTCGTCTACTCCTTGTTATTCGGAACAATGTTGCTTGGCGCCACTGTTCCTGCTGAAGCGGCGACGGTCGTTTTTGATAGCGAACAGTCGATTGTTTTTACCCCAAGCACAGATGGGACGGATCCAGTGAATCCAGAAAATCCCGATCCAGAAAAACCAGTTCGACCAGTCGATCCAACGAATCCTGATGGACCTAATCCAGGTACCCCTGGGCCACTTTCCATCGATTATGCCTCAAGTTTGGATTTTGGGAGTAATGAGATATCAAATAAAGATCAAACGTATTTTGCCAGAGCGCAAACCTATAAAAATCCAGATGGTTCAGCAAGTGAATTGGCAACAGCTAATTATGTACAAGTAAGTGATTTACGGGGAACCAATGCTGGCTGGGTTTTAAAAGTGAAACAAAATGGTCAATTTCGTAATGCAGAAACATTACACAAAGAATTAACAGGCGCCACCGTCTCCTTTACTGAGCCCAGTGTTCGCTCAAATGCGACGGACGTATTGCCGCCAACTGCTACCGCAAACATTCAATTAGATGCTGCGGGCGCAGAATCTGTTGTCATGCAAGCCCCAGAAAAGACAGGCGCCGGAACGTGGATCACACTGTGGGGGCAAGCAGAAAAAGTGACCGAAAAAAATCAACAAGGACAGCAAGTAAATGCCACAATCACACGGGCAATCTCACTAACTGTTCCCGGGAAAACCCCTAAGGATGCAGTACAATATAAAACAACATTGACTTGGCTACTTTCAGATGTACCAGTAAATAATGGAGGGAAATAAATGAAAAAGACAAAAGTAATGACATTGATGGCAACCACAACTTTAGGCGCATTGGCACTTGTACCAATGAGTGCATTAGCGGTCGACGGTGGTGAATACCAAACAAACGGAGCGATTCAATTTGCACCAAATACGAACCCAACGAATCCAGTTGATCCGACGAATCCAGACCCAGATAAACCAATTACGCCAGTTGATCCAACTGATCCAACAGGGCCTAAGCCAGGGACAGCAGGTCCGTTATCCATTGACTATGCATCTAGTTTATCTTTTGGGGAACAAACGATTACCTCAAAAAATATGACCTACTATGCAGAAACACAAAAATATAAAGATAACGCTGGTGCCGATCAAGAAGGCCCAAACTTTGTTCAAGTCTCAGATAATCGTGGAACTGAAACAGGTTGGACGTTAAAAGTAAAGCAAAATGGTCAATTCAAAACCGAAGCCAACCAAGAACTAACAGCGGCCAAAGTAACTTTAAGCAACGGACGCGTTGTTTCAGCTTCACAATCGGCAAAACCAACGACAGCGCCAGCTACGATTGAATTAAACCCAACTGGTGCTGAATCCGTGGTCATGGCTGCTGGCGATAAAGAAGGTGCGGGTACGTACTTAATGAGCTGGGGCGATAGCGTAGATGCCGCTAAAACAAGTATTTCATTAGAAGTACCTGGTTCAACCACAAAATATGCGAAAAAATACACGACAACATTTACTTGGACTTTGACAGATACACCTGCTAACACAGGAAACTAAGAACGACATCATACACGCAAGATCGGGATATAAGTCAAAATTTTTTTGGCTTATCTTTCGGTCTTTTGGTGCTTATAATACAACAAAGAATGAAAGACATAGGAGAATGAATATGAACAGATGGAAAGTATATGCAACGGTGATTGCTTGTATGTTATTTGGCTGGATTGGCGTGGAGGCGCACGCTTCTGAATTTAATTTTGCGGTCACACCAACAATTCCCGAAAATCAAGTGGATAAATCAAAAACCTACTTTGACTTAAAAATGGCGCCAGGCGCTAAACAAACCGTAGAAATTCAGTTACGCAATGATACAGATGAAGACATTACCATTGAAAACACGGTGAACTCAGCGACAACGAATTTAAATGGCGTAGTAGAATATGGCCAAAACGGGATCAAACCCGACAAAACATTACGTTTTAACTTAAAAGATTATGTGGAAGCACCGAAAGAAATCATCTTGCCGAAGCATTCCCAAAAGACTTTACCTTTAACTATCACGATGCCCAAAGATTCTTTTGATGGCGTGATGGCTGGCGGCATAACACTCAAAGAGAAAAAGAAAGAAACAACGACTTCTGCGGACCAATCAAAAGGGTTAGCTATTAATAATGAATACTCCTATGTTGTGGCCATTATTCTTCAACAAAATGAGACAAAGGTTCAACCAGATTTAAAATTACTGGGGGTTAAACCAGGTCAAGTCAACGCTCGCAATGTCATCAATGTTTCTTTACAAAACCCACAAGCAGCCTATTTAAACCAATTACATTTAATCAACACTGTTTCAAAAGGAGGCGAAACGCTTTACCAATCCGATACTGAGGATATGCAAGTGGCGCCAAACTCTAACTTTAGTTATCCAATTTCTTTAAAAGGAGAACGATTAACACCAGGGAAATATGTCTTGAAATCAACGGCCTATGCTGTAAAAGATGACAAGGGCACCTATCAAGTCAAAGGTGCCAATGGTGAAGAGCGGTATCTGTACAAATGGGAATTCACAAAAGAATTTACCATCTCTGGTGACGTAGCTAAAGAATTAAATGAAAAAGACGTAACCATTAAAGGAACCAATTGGTGGTTGTATCTGCTGATTGCATTAATCATTCTAGCTCTGCTATTATTAATTTTCTTCTTGTATCGTAAAAAGAAAAAAGAGGAAGAACAACAATCTGAGCAATAAAAAGGGCTATCTATTGACAAAAGAGGGGTTCCTTGTAAAAGTAAAGGTACTTTTACAAGGAATTGCTTCCTGTAAAGTAGAGATAGAGAGAGTGAGAAGCCATGAGAAAAAAGTATCTTTTTTTATTTAGTTCTTTGCTAATTTTTACGGCTGTCGAAATAGAACCAATTCAAACATTGGCGACACCTATTTATAATCCCTTAGAACCAACGGAAGAAATTCAACCAAAACCAGAATCAATCACCCCTCAGGAAAAGTCAGAACAGGAACAACTTGCGCCAACCCCACCGGAAGATCAAAAAAATACGGTTCCTTCTGAAGAAAAAAAGCCTTCACCCAAGAAAAAAGACAAACCTGTGGAGAAACCGGCAATGTCAAAAGAAAAAAAGAAACAAACAAAAGAAACAACGGCTCATCCCCTACAAGTGAATAAAGATTTTGTCTTTCCTAATGGACTTGGTGCAGGCGGCGATGAAGAATCTGAAAGCTATTTAGCAGCGGTTGGGTACTTTCTTTCAGGAAATGGATTATACGGGAAAAAAATGGATGTGAGAGAAGTCTATGATATTGATGATGTTTTTAAATAAAGTGGATAAAAGAAAAATCGCCTTATTTCAGTTACTGGAAAATGCGCCGATGTTAACAGAGTCAAAAGAAACCGTAATGCAGGAGTTAGAATTATCTGAATTTATCGTGAACAAAACGGTCGCTGAATTAAATGCCGATTTTATTGAATTTGGTTTATCAGAGGATTTTCAAATTGTGAGCGATGGTATTTTCTTAACTCTTAATGAATCAGGAACGGAAACTTCCGCTACTTTGATTGATTGCTATATTAAAGAGTCGTTACGTTTTGCTATGTTTCAAGATTTCTTTTTTCAGCGTTTTGATTCTGTAAATGAGTTTGCTTTAGAACACTTTGTTAGTCACACATTGGCTTATAAGGAGTTCAAGGAATTAAAGAAAATGCTGGAAAATTATCAAATTACAATTAATAAAGAATTTCACTTGGTGGGAAATGAAACCAATTTACGCGAAGTAACAACACTGGTTTTTTTACAATTATACCAACGTGATTTTTCATTGTACGGTAAAAAAGTTTTAGAGCAGATTCGGAACTTTGAGCTATTTTTTTCTGAGAAGGTACATCTTAATCAGCGTGCGGGCTATGCACAAGCTAAATGTTTTCATTTTTTGGCGGTTTCTTTAGTACGAACGCAGCAACAGTTTTATGTAGAGAAAAAAGTAGATTCGCAAGTGTTAAAACAATTAGCCGGTGACAATCAGCAGAATGTTTTCAACTGGTTAGAGAGTCTTCAAATCCCAGAACCACAACGAACAAACGAAGGCAATTATTTACTCGTATTTTTAATTGCTGAAGAGTGGCTGCAAGTAGCTTCAGCAGCACTTTGCCAAAGATTTGCAGAAATTCAACAATTGAATCGTGACTTGTTAAGTTATTTAAAAATACAATTTCAGCTTTCCGAGGAAGTCCTGCAAGGCTTTGAACAAAAAGTAACAATCGTTCATTTTAAACTGTTACATTTTCCAATAGAAGCAAACTATAGTTATCGCAAAATGGATGTAACCTACTTTGCAGAAACGTATACAGAGTATTTTTCTGCTAGTCGACAATTTATTCAAGAACAAAAAACGAAGCCCCTTGTTTGGGATGCCAGACAGTTTTTATTTTATCGGTATCTGTTGTTAATGGTGGATGCGTTACCATTGAAAAAAGTTTTGGCTCCGATTACACTGTGTGTCGATTTTTCCTTTGGTGAAGCCTACAACCGTATGATACAAAAAAATATTGAAAAAATTACAGAATGGAATATCATTTTTAAATCACATGTAGATGAAAGTGTACAATTAATTTTATCGGATATTCATTTTGTCGATTGGCCTGAGATAACCCAAATCATTTGGCTAGCGCCACCACGTCCTGTTGATTGGTCGCATTTTATTAAAACGCTGAGCGCACTAAGACCGCACTCGGGAGAAGAGAAAAAGAAATCATCGTAGGCTAGACGGTGATTTCTTTTTCTTTTAGAATATAAAAATTAAAAATAATAAAAATGTTGAAACTTTTTATGCTTGTGATTCGTCTATATAAGTGTACAGGAAAGGAGGTTCCAGAAATCGATGGTTTTTGATGGTTGGAAAAGAAAAAAACAAATTCGCGCATTAGAAATGCTTATAGATACCAAATATGAAAAAATGTATCGCATCGCCTTTAGCTATACGCATTCAAAAGAGGATGCCTTAGATGTGATTCAAGAAAGTTTTGAAAAGGCACTGAAGGCCATCCAAAAAGGACCAGATATTAAGGAGTTTGATGCATGGTTCTTTCGAATTCTGATTTCTGTAGCGACAGATTATTGGCGCAAAAAGAAACGAGAAGCTGTTCATATTGAAAAAGGTGAACACGTTTTAGACTTATTGAATAATCCACAACGCAGTTTTTTAGAGATTGAAGAAATTATTAATCAATTAGATAGTCCCAATCGTGAAATTATTCTGTTGAAATTTTTTGAAGGCTTTACGTTAAAAGAAATCGCATTGATTCTGGATATTAACGAAAACACGATTAAAACGAAGATGTATCGAAGTTTGAATGAACTCCGAAGTCTGCTGAATTAGTAAAAGAAAGGAAGCGAAAAAATAATGGAAGATTTTGTAAAAAGTGTTGTTAAAAACTTTTCAAAAGAATACCGCCAACAACCGTTACCAACTGACTTGCAAACGGAAGTTAAAGCACGTTTTTATAAAGAGAAGAAGCGTTATACCTGGCTTCGTTTTAGAAACCGCACACTGCAAAGTAGTCTAGTGGTGGCCTGCGGCTTTGTTTTATCAGTCAATTTGTTTCCAGGTTTTAGTGAAGCGGCCCGCAACATTCCTGTGTTAGATAAAATTGTTCAATTAGTGACCTTCAAAACGTTGACAGCGAAAAAGCAGGAAAGTGAAGTGAAAATCGATGTTCCTAAAATCCAAACATCCCAAGAATCTTCAGTAGCCGACATGCTTAACAAAAAATACTTGAAAGAAGCGCAAACAGAATTCCAACAAGTCAAAGGACAATTGTTTGATGGCTCTCGTGTTTCAGTCACCGGAGATTATGAAAAAGTCGTGGACGACCGTCGCTTCCTAGTAGTCAAACGAACTTTTACAGAAATTAAAGGCAGCTCTGCGACAACAACGAAATATGACACCATTGACAAACGAGCCAATGTTGTCGTCTCACTACCCCTAATTTTTAAAAATGATTTTTACATTGATGTCATTAGTAGTGAAATTAAACAACAAATCGCAGACCAAATGAAGAACGATAGCAATAAAATATACTGGTCCGAAAAAGAGGATGCCCGCAGCGATGTTCAACCCTTCAAAAAAATTAAAAAGGACCAACCTTTCTATATCAATGAAAAACACCAATTAGTGATTGTGTTCCCTCAAGGAGAGATTGCGCCTTATTATATGGGTACCCCCGAATTTGTGATTCCTAATCAAGTCATTGAGAATGAATTGGCAGCGCCTAATTATTTTAAATAAACTTAGCAAAAAACACGCGATATTTCTTAAAACTGTCGCGTGTTTTTTGCTGGTCTAACCAAGTCAGTTGCTGTTTTACTAAGAGAGGCGTACACTAGAATTAAGCATAATAAGAAAGGGCGAATGGCAATGGAAAAATCAGAAAAAATTAGTATTTTACAAGATGTTGTGAAAATTAACTCTGTAAACGGAAACGAAGAAGAAGTGGCAATCTATTTACAAAATCTTTTGAAAAAATATGAGATCCCTTCTGAACTCGTTTCTTATGCACCAAATCGTAGTAGTTTGGTTGCTTACTTAGGTGAAAACCGAGAAAAAGTCTTAGGGTTTAGTGGTCACATGGACGTGGTTTCTGAGGGAGACGAAAGTCAATGGACTTTCCCACCATTTGCGGCCCACATTGAAGGAAATAAATTGTATGGACGTGGTGCAACGGACATGAAAAGCGGCTTAGTCGCAATGGTTTTAGCAATGATTGAATTAAAAGAAAAGAAAGTCCCATTAAATGGAGCGGTTAAATTTTTAGGTACAGTTGGCGAAGAAGTTGGTGAGCTAGGTGCTGGCCAATTAACTGAAAAAGGCTATGCTGACGATTTAAGTGCCTTAGTGATTGGAGAACCAACTAATTATAACTTGATGTACGCGCACATGGGTTCAATTAACTATTCTGTTGTTTCACACGGAAAAGAAGCCCACAGTTCCATGCCAGAAGAAGGCATTAATGCGATTAATAATTTGAACGAATTTATTACAGAAGCGAACCAACAAATGGCGGAAGTCACAACAAACTATGAAAATCCTGAATTGGGTCGAACGATTCACAATGTAACCGTCATTAAAGGTGGCACACAAGTGAACAGTATTCCAGGTCAAGCAGCCTTGCAAGGGAATATCCGTTCAATTCCAGAATTCAGCAACGACCAAGTCATTGCATTGTTACAAAAAATTGTCGATGAATTGAACAAAAAAGAAAAACATCAGTTAGAATTAACGATTGATTACAATAAAATTCCTGTAAAAGCTGAGAAAGATTCTGCGTTAATTCAAGCCATTCAAGCTCAATTTGATCAACCGTTGCCATTGATAACAGCAGCAGGAACAACAGATTTAGCGGAATTCACTAAATCAAAAAATAAATTTGATTGCGTTGTCTTTGGTCCAGGCGTTCCAACTTTGCCACACCAAGTCGACGAATATGTCGAAATTGATAATTACTTAGATATGATTGATAAGTATCAAGCGATAGCAAAAAGTTATTTAAATTAAAAAAATGTCGCGCCTGAATCATAAAAAATCAGGCGTGACATTTTTTTATAAGGGTTATTCCACCACAGTCCATTCATTTAAGGTTTTGCCGTTCTCATCAACTAGTTCTAACCAGCTGTTTGTCCCAGCAAAATAGAGAAACAAGCCGACTTCATTAACGCTTTTTAAGACGATATCTTCCGTTGTGACAAAGTCTTTAAATTGGCCCTTGCGTTCATCACGAAGTTTTTCACCAAATCTGGCGGAGAAACCGACAGACCCGTCTTTATTTAAAGGGGCTTCTGGCATCATTGTCGCGCCAGCTTTAATAAGCATTTCATTGCGCTTTTGCCAAAAAACTGTTGCTTTGCTTTGTCGAGTATCAATATAAAAAGGAATTTGGCTGACTTCTTTTGTCCATTTGTGGCGTGCTTTGGCTGGTCTGGCTTTCTTCGGCGCCGGTTTTTTAAACAGAGAGTAGCCAAACCGTTCCAAGATAAAGGTGACTGTTTCTTTATAGTTAGTCACTGTCGCTACCGCACTTTTCGGAATTTTGACTGTCGTTGGGGTCGCTTCCAATGTTAAACCACTTTCTTTCGCATCATCCAGGAAAGCTTGCGCTAAGTAGGCAAGTTCTGTGTCCCAAGTCGGTTTCAATAAAATCGAGTGATCAAATGAAACTTCTTTATATGTAGCTTTTTCTTCAGCAAGTCCTAAAGCAACTAGTTGGTTATCTCTTAGCAAGAAAAGAATCGCTGCCTCTTTTTTCGGTAATTTAGTTGTTTGTTCAATGATTAAGTGGGCCTGATCGGCTAAATCAATGAGTGTCTTTGTTTTTTTTAGATCAACGGTTAAATGTAAGTCCATGAAGTCTGCTCCTTTATTGTTAGTTTCTTCATTGTATCATGAAACAAAGTCTTCGTCTTTTAACGAGTCAGCAACCTTACAATATTGTTTGAAACAAAAAGAAGCTTTCATGGTATACTTACTCACATACATAATTTTTAATGAGGAAAGTAGAGGAATAAGAATGAAAACACTTGGCAATATTTTATGGTTCATCTTTGGCGGCTTTTTTGGTGGCTTATCTTGGCTATTCGCAGGCGCGATATGGTGCATTACAATTATTGGGATTCCGATTGGTTTACAATGTTTTAAATTAGCGGGGTTGAGTTTTTGGCCGTTTAAAAAGCGAGTTGTGTATAGCGATAGCGGCGTATCTTTGGTGGTAAACATTATTTGGCTGATTATCAGTGGACTACCATTAGCAATTGGACACTGTATTAGTGGTTTGTTGCTTTGTCTGACAATCATCGGCATTCCGTTTGGGCAACAATCCTTTAAATTGGCAAAACTAGCGTTAATGCCGTTTGGGGCACGTGTTGTTTCAACAACTGATTTTTATTTTGAATAGTCAGAGGTTTCTCATTGACAAATAAAACGAAACAGCGTATTCTGTAAATGTAACAAATAACGTTACATTTAGTTTGGAGTGATTAGACATGGCCATGTCAACGAAATTAAGTGTTGCGATTCATATTTTAAGTTTGATTGAAACAGGTCCTCAAGAACAAGTGACTTCTGAATACATTGCTTCGAGCGTGAATACGAATCCAGTCGTTGTTCGACGACTAATGAGCCAGTTAAAAAAAGCCGGCTTGATTCATTCCATGCGTGGAGCCAATAAAAATACCTTATTAAAGAAACCAGAAGAAATCTCACTGTATGAAATTTATACAGCGGTTGAATTGGAACGAGAGATTTTCAATATTCATCAAAATCCTAATCCAAACTGTTCCGTTGGGGCAAATATCCAATCGGTACTAGAAACTGAATTTACTAAAGTGCAACAAAAAATGGAAGAAGAATTGAAAAGCATCACCTTAGCAGATGTGATTCATGAAATAGAAGTTAAGAGAGATAAGTAATCTCTCTACTTTTAAAGTATTAAATGTAACTATTTTAGTTCTATTTTAAAATGAAAGGATGATTTACATGAAAGTAGCAGTATTAGGAGCAACCGGAAAAGAAGGACAATTACTTTTAGCAGAAGCGAAACGTCGCGGGATGGACGTGACAGCCATCGTTCGTAATGCCTCAAAAATAACAGATGGCACACCGACCATTGAAAAAGATGTTTATCAATTAACAAAAGAAGATATTCAAGCGTTTGATGTATTAATTAGCGCTTTAGGATTCCCTGATGTGCAAGATTTCCCTAAATCTACCCAACATTTGATTGAGATTTTAACCAACCAAAAAACGCGTTTGTTTGTCGTTGGAGGCGCTGGAACCTTGTATGTGGACCCAGAACATACAACTCAATTAAAAGATACACCATCATTCCCAGCAGAAATTCAGCCATTAGCTTCAGCGATGGGAGAAGCTTTAAACTTATTGAAAGAAGCTCAAGACATCCACTGGACCTATATTAGTCCCGCAGCCATGTTTGATGCTGAAGGTCCTGCGACAGGCCATTATGAAGTCGCTGGCGAAGAATTAACAACCAATAGTCAAGGTGACAGCTACATTAGTTACGCAGACTACGCCGTTGCCATGTTAGATGAAGTGGAAAGTAATGCACACCCAAATCAACGAATCAGTGTGTATCAATAAAAGAAACAAGAAAAATGGGGCATCCGTTGTTTTAACGGATGCCCCATTTTTCTTGTTTGATTAATTATTGCTAATGTATTTACTGTTTGGGTGCTCGGTATCCTGCTGCTTCTGCTTCTTCAACAGTAGAGAACCAAGCTACTGGATTCGTAGTTCTATTATAATATCTACTTCCAGGCACATGATAAATTCCATTACGTGACCCTTTAATTAAAGCGTTACCGCTTGGTGCTTCTGCAGCAGCCGTCTCGACTGCCGCCGGCGCCTGTGCGGCTTGTTGCGCCTCTGCTTCAGCTTGCGCTTTTGCTGCCGCTTCGGCTTGTTCTTTTTGCGCTTTTTCAGCGGCTAGTTTCTGAGCTTCTGCTTCTTTCCGTTGTTTTTCTTTGTGGGCATCTAATTGAGTTTTAACAACGGCTACCCGTTTTGTTAACGATTGGTTTGGGGAATTTAAAGCGTCAATTTGTTTGATCGCTTCATTATAGTAAGCTTCATTAGTTGGTTCTTGTTCAGCTTTTTCAACAGCGGCTGTCGCACTGGCGACTAATTGTTCATTTTTTTCTTTTTCAGCGATAGCGGTTTGAACAGTCGTTAAACGTTGTTGAAAACCTTCTTTGCCAACTGGCGCAGCAGCTACTAGTTTTTCAGCTGCTTGATAATCGCTTTTGTTTTTGGATTTTTCTGCGGTTGTAACTGCTTTATCAACAGGTACTGCCTCTTTGATTTTTTCAAGGCGATTATTGTATTCCTCGTATTCTTGACTTAATGAAGAAACTAAGGTTGCGGCTTCATCATAGTTTTTCTGAGAAGGTTGCTTTTCAGCGTAAGCTAAGGCTTTTTCTGTTTTGGCCAATTCTTGCTCAGAATCTGTGATGCTCGCAATAAATTCTTTTGATGGTGTGACTTCGACTGATTTTTCAACTTTGGTATCTTTCTTCTCAGCAACAAAGGTAATTTTTTGCGTTTTTTCATCTGACAGTTTTACTTTGTAAGAGAATGTCTTGTCTTTCGTCTTTACTTCCTTACCATCGGCCGTTAATTTGCTGTTGCCATCATATTCTCCTTTGATGATGGCTGAGCCATTGGCATCGGTTTCAACACTCTCTGCATCAAGTGAAAGCGTTGGGGAAGAATCTGTCGTGGCAACTCCACCAATAAATAGAGCGGCACTTGCTAATGCGGCATAGCCATATTGTTTTTTCGGTTGTTTCTTAATTAATGCTTTGATAGTCAGTCCCCCGCTGACAAGTAAACCTAATAGACCCAAAAGTACTAATACTACACTCATTCATTTCTCTCCTTTCGATATAACATTATTATACAATGGATTGTGAGAAAATGAACATTTTTTTCGTAATAATTAATAAATTTCCTGATAAAAAAATTATTTCCTGAAGCTCAAATTCTTTTGTAAAAATTTTGTTGTGATAAAATGAAAGTGAGTTTAACTACGTATGTTATTAGAGAAGGGGAAATCAATGAAAGCAGAAATCATTGCAGTCGGAACAGAGTTATTACTGGGACAAGTAGTGAATACCAACGCCACTTTTTTATCAGAAGAGTTAGCTGCATTAGGTATCGATGTTTACTATCAGACCGTTGTTGGCGATAACGGCGGCCGCTTAGAAACGTTATTAACAGAAGCAGAACAAAGAAGTGATTTAATTGTCCTTTGTGGAGGATTAGGACCTACAGAAGATGATTTAACCAAGCAAGTGGTCGCACAACATCTCCATAAATCATTAATAGAAGATCAAGAAGGATTGAATCGCTTACACCAATTTTTCCAACAGTCTAAGCGACCAATGACGGAAAATAATCTGCGACAAGTGTTGGCCATTGAAGGTGGGCAAGTTCTTCAAAACCCGACAGGATTAGCTGTTGGTTCTTTCGTGACAGAAGGCACAACGAGCTATTTGCTCTTACCAGGGCCGCCCAATGAATTAATTCCGATGTTCCAACAAGCGGCACGACCTTTATTGATTGGTGCGTTTCCGCAAGAAGAACAATTGATTTCGAGAGTCTTGCGCTTTTATGGCATTGGTGAATCCCAACTGGTGACCGAGATTCAAGAGTTAATTGCGCACCAAACGAACCCAACCATTGCGCCTTATGCTAAGCCTCACGAAGTGACGCTTCGTTTAACGGTTAAAACCAAAGACTTAGTAGCTGGCGAGGAATTATTAACAGCAACGGAAGAAAAGATTTTAGCTAAAGTGGGGGGCTATTTTTATGGTTATGGTGATGACAATAATTTAGCCAAGGTAACAGTGGATTTGTTATTACAAAACGGCCAAACCGTCACGGCCGCTGAAAGCCTCACCGCTGGCCTATTCCAAAGTACACTGGGGGAAATTGCGGGTGCTTCGAAGATCTTTAAAGGAGGCTTTGTGACTTATTCGCAAGAAACAAAAGAGAACTTTTTAGGAATTTCTCATGAACTTTTAGAAGAACATGGCACGGTAAGTGAAGCATGTGCCAAAGAAATGGCAGAGAAAGCACGTCAGTTAGCTAAATCTAATTATGGCGTATCATTTACTGGGGTCGCTGGTGACCCAATTGAAGGTCAACCGACAGGCACTGTTTGGATTGGGCTGGCGGAAGAAGGCCAACCAACCGTTGCCGAATGTTTCCATTTTAACCGTGACCGAAATTCTATTAGACAGAGTGCTATGATGCGAGGATTAGATCTTTTGCGGCGCCGAATCATTAATAAAAAATAAATATGCGAATGTTTGTTCGGTTTTTTCTTGCTTTTTTGATACAAAAGAGATATGATAGACCTACTAACAGGAAATGAAAAATAAGTTTATATAAATTAAAGGAGGATTATCCATTGGCAGATGATCGTAAAGTGGCTTTAGATGCCGCACTGAAAAAAATTGAAAAGAACTTTGGGAAAGGCTCTATTATGAAATTAGGCGAAAAAGCTGATCAAAAAATTTCAACTATCCCTAGTGGTTCTTTAGCGTTAGATGTTGCATTGGGCGTAGGTGGGTATCCACGTGGCCGAATTATTGAAGTATATGGTCCTGAAAGTTCTGGTAAAACAACTGTTTCTTTACACGCAATTGCAGAAGTGCAACGAAATGGTGGAACAGCCGCTTTTATCGATGCTGAGCATGCATTGGATCCTCAATATGCGGAGAAACTAGGCGTTAACATTGATGAATTACTTTTATCTCAACCAGATACGGGTGAGCAAGGCTTAGAGATTGCCGATGCCTTAGTTTCAAGTGGTGCGATTGACATCGTTGTCATCGACTCGGTTGCTGCGTTAGTTCCTCGTGCAGAGATTGATGGTGAGATGGGGGCGAGTCATGTCGGCTTACAAGCTCGACTAATGTCTCAAGCACTACGTAAATTATCAGGCTCAATTAATAAGACAAAAACAATTGCTATTTTCATTAACCAAATTCGTGAAAAAGTTGGCGTGATGTTCGGAAATCCTGAAACAACTCCTGGCGGACGTGCATTGAAATTCTACGCAACGGTTCGTTTAGAAGTCCGTCGTGCAGAACAGTTAAAACAAGGGACAGACATCGTTGGTAACCGCACAAAAATTAAAGTCGTTAAAAATAAAGTGGCGCCACCATTTAAAGTGGCAGAAGTTGATATCATGTATGGCCAAGGGATTTCCCAAGAAGGCGAATTACTAGATATGGCTGTGGAAAAAGACCTTATCAGCAAAAGTGGTGCTTGGTATGGCTACAAAGAAGAACGAATTGGCCAAGGGCGTGAAAATGCCAAACAATACATGGCGGATCATCCTGAAATGATGGCAGAAGTGTCTAAATTGGTTCGTGATGCATATGGCATCGGTGATGGTTCTACCATTACAGAAGAAGCAGAAGCTCAAGAAGAACTACCCTTAGATGAATAAATAACGAGTGAATACGACTCGTTAAGAAAAAAGACAACACTTACTGAACAGGACAGGTGTTGTCTTTTTTGATTTAGAACTAAATTGTTAAGTAGGCTGTTGTCTATGTCCGAACCCATCCACATCAAGCGGCTTAGTCAAACAGCAGACTATGCGGCGTTTGTTCTAAAATTTAAACAATTCGTGACGGCAGAAACCTAAAAATGTGACGTTGTCTAATATTTGCTGCCCTTTCCAAAAGAAAGGGCTTTTTTAAGTTGACACCTTTCGCGACAAACATTAGAATAAAATTGTGTGTATGCACAAATATGCAAGTAGGCATATTGATAATTGATTTTAGTTTATCAAAAAACTACAAGATATGAATTAACAAAAAGATAGTATGGAGGTGGAAATATGGTTTTAAATATTCTCCTCGCTATCGTCGGTTTGATTGTCGGTCTTGGTTTAGGATTTGTTATTGCAAAGTCACGTCATGATAAAGCAATAAATGGTGCAAAAATTTCAGCGTCGAGTATTCTCGAGAACGCTCGGAAAGAATCAGAAACACTGAAAAAAGAAGCATTGCTAGAAGCTAAGGAAGAGAACCAGAAGTATCGTTCAGAAATTGAAAGTGAGTTGAAAGAAAGCAGATTAGAACTTAAATCTCAAGAAAATCGTTTAATTCAACGGGAACAAACGTTGGATCGTAAAGATGACTCTCTTGAAAAACGTGAAGGCTCACTGGAAGAAAAAGAAGAGAAACTTGGTGCTAGACAGCAATTAATTGATGAGCGAGAAAAAGAAGTAGAAAACTTAATTAATCAGCAACATCAAGAATTAGAACGAATTGCTTCCCTTTCAAAAGAAGAAGCAAAATCGATTATTATGAAGTCAACAGAAGAAGAGTTGAATCATGAACTAACCTTGATGGTCAAGGAGTCAGAACAACGTGCCAAAGAAGAATCTGATCGCAAAGCGAAGAACTTGCTTTCCCTAGCAATTCAACGTTGCGCCGCCGATTCTGTTTCTGAAACAACTGTTTCCGTGGTCACTTTACCAAATGATGAGATGAAAGGTCGCATTATTGGTCGTGAAGGACGTAATATTCGTACATTGGAAACTTTAACAGGGATTGACTTAATCATTGATGATACGCCAGAAGCGGTTGTGTTATCAGGATTTGATCCAATCAGACGAGAAATTGCTCGAATGACCTTGGAAAAATTAATCCAAGATGGTCGGATTCATCCAGCTCGTATCGAAGAAATGGTAGAAAAATCACGTAAAGAAATGGATGAACGGATTCGTGAATACGGAGAACAAGCAGCCTTTGAAGTAGGTGCTCATACGTTACATCC
Organism: Enterococcus sp. DIV1444a; assembly: GCF_051712125.1. NCBI lineage: Bacteria > Bacillati > Bacillota > Bacilli > Lactobacillales > Enterococcaceae > Enterococcus > Enterococcus sp. DIV1444a. The sequence continues at coordinate 2,655,520 of NZ_JBIOOG010000001.1, read as the reverse complement.
TGATTTAATTAAAATTTTAGGCCGTTTACGTTTCAGAACAAGTTATGGTCAAAATGTCTTGAACCACTCAATCGAAGTAGCAAAACTGGCTGGCGTTTTAGCCGCCGAATTGGGCGAAGATGTTCAATTAGCCAAACGGGCAGGTTTACTACACGATATTGGGAAAGCATTAGATCATGAAATTGAAGGTTCTCACGTTGAGATTGGCGCAGAATTAGCTGCGAAATATAAAGAAAATTCAGTAGTTATTAATGCCATTGCCTCGCATCATGGTGATGTGGAAGCAACCTCAGTTATTTCTGTTTTAGTGGCAGCCGCAGATGCGTTATCTGCAGCCCGTCCAGGTGCACGTAGTGAATCGTTAGAAAACTACATTCGCCGCTTAGAAAACTTAGAAAATATTTCTAATAGTTTTGAAGGCGTGGATTCAAGTTTTGCTGTTCAAGCAGGACGTGAAGTTCGTGTCATGGTGAAACCAGAAGAAATTTCTGATTTAGAATCTGTTCGTTTAGTTCGAGACATTCGGAAGAAAATTGAAGATGACTTGGATTATCCAGGACATATCAAAGTAACGGTTATCCGTGAAACACGTGCCGTTGACTATGCGAAATAAAATAAAAAGCGAATAAGTATCGCGTGTAGTGTCTCAACGAACAATTGCAAGGATTGTTCGTTGAGACACTTTTTTTAATCTTTTAAAACCAAAACTTTCTTTTCAAAGCGAAAACAACTATAATAAACAAGAGATGTTAAAAAGAGAAGAGGAACCTTTTTGCGTATATTATTTATAGGAGATGTTGTCGGTTCTTTAGGAAGAGAAGCCCTAGCAACGTATGTCCCTAAATTAAAGAAGAAATATCGTCCACAAGTGACCATTGCCAATGGTGAAAATGCGGCATCTGGTCGGGGAATTACTGGCAAGATTTATAAGAAATTTTTGCAAGATGGTGTCGATGTTGTTACGATGGGCAACCATACGTGGGACAACAAGGATATCTTTGAATTCATTGATGATGCCAAGAAAATGGTTCGTCCAGCGAACTTTCCAGAAGATGTGCCTGGTCAAGGAATGGTTTTTGTGAAAGTCAATCAATTGGAACTAGCGGTGATTAATTTACAGGCCCGCACATTTATGGTGCCATTGGAAGATCCTTTCAAGAAAGCCGCCGAGCTAGTGACTATCGCTCGCAAACGAACACCGCTCATTTTTGTGGATTTTCATGGCGAAACGACAAGTGAAAAACAAGCCATGAGCTGGTTTTTAGATGGCCAAGTTTCAGCCGTTGTTGGAACACATACGCATGTTCAAACAAATGACGCCCGAATTTTACCGAAAGGGACAGCCTTCTTAAGTGATGTCGGTATGACCGGACCTTATGATGGGATTCTAGGAATGAAGCGTGAACCGATTATTGAGAAGTTTATGACAGCATTGCCGAAGCGCTTTGAGGTAGTCGAAACAGGGCGGACAATTTTATCTGCCTGTATTTTAGAGATTGATGACCAAACGGGCCAAGCGAAGATGATTGAGCCGATTCAGATTAGTGAAGATCGCCCGTTTCAAGAATAATAGAAGAAAAGTTAATCTCGGATCATTAAGAGGTTAACTTTTTCTGCTCTTATAGAAAAAGTGCCGGTGAAAGATGAAGGTGAAAAAAATGGAGCCGTTGAATTTAGATGCACAAAGCAATAAAGAATTAGAAAAATTGTTACATTTAATTGGGCAAGATGAAGTCATTCAGCGCTACCAAGCGATTGAAGAAAAGGTAAAGAAAAACAAAAAGCTGACAGAATTAGTGGAAGAAATTAAAGCTGCGCAAAAAGATGCGGTTCAATTTGCTCACTATGGCAAACCAACTGCTGAAAAAGAAGCCATTCAACGAGCCGATGCGAAAACAAAAGAATTTGATGAGCACCCACTCGTTGTAGCCTACCGCGAACAACTGATCGAAGCCAATGACTTAGTCCAACATGTCACGGCGCTCATTCAATACCGCGTGAACGAAGAGCTAGAGAAGGAAGGGAATTAAATGCCACAAAAAACAAAAAATACACCCATGATGGAACAATATTTATCCATTAAGGCCCAATACAAGGATGCGTTTTTATTTTATCGCTTAGGTGATTTTTATGAATTATTTTATGAAGATGCTATCAAGGCTGCGCAAATCTTAGAATTGACGTTAACCAGTCGTAACCGCAATGCAGATGATCCGATTCCTATGTGTGGCGTTCCTTATCATGCCGCGCAAGGGTACATTGATACGTTGATCGAGCAAGGTTATAAAGTAGCGATTTGTGAGCAAGTGGAAGATCCAAAGACCACCAAGGGCATGGTCAAACGAGAAGTGGTCCAGTTGGTAACGCCAGGAACGGTGATGAATAGTAAAGGCTTGGAAGCCAAAGACAATAATTACTTAACCGCTGTGCTAACAGATGGTAATCAGTTTGGTTTTGCCTATGTGGATTTGAGTACAGGCGAATTAAAAACAGCAGTCTTGGCTGATGAAGAGGGCGTTTTAAACGAAGCTTCTGCGTTGCAAACAAAAGAAATGGTCCTAGGTTCAGGGATTCCTGAAGCGTTAAAAGAGAACTTAAGTTTACGTTTAAATATCATCTTTTCGACACAAGAAACGGTGGAAGAAAATGCCGAGTTTAGTTTTTTAACCAATGAACTGATTAATCCATTAGAAATTGAAATTACAGGCAAATTATTATCTTATTTATCCGTTACCCAAAAGCGGAGCTTGTCCCATATTCAGAAAGCTGTGGAATATCAGCCAGATCATTTCTTGAAAATGGATCATTATTCTAAATTCAATTTAGAATTGAGTCAGTCAATCCGAACAGGGCAGAAAAAAGGAACTCTTTTGTGGCTATTAGATGAAACGAAAACAGCTATGGGCGGCCGTTTATTAAAACAATGGTTGGATCGTCCGCTGATTCAGGAACGTCAAATTAAGGCGCGTCAAGAAATGGTGCAATCCTTATTAAATGCCTATTTTGAACGCTTGGATTTGCAAGCAGCATTGACGAACGTTTATGATTTAGAGCGGTTAGCAGGACGCGTGGCATTCGGCAGTGTGAATGGGCGTGATTTAATTCAATTACGGACCTCTTTAGAACAAGTACCAACGATTCGACAATTAATTGTCGGGATCAATCAAGGGGAATGGGATGATTTGTTAGTCGACTTAAACCCTGTCGAAGATTTAGTGGCATTGATTGCAACGGCGATTAATGAAGAAGCCCCTTTACAAATTACTGAAGGAAATGTTATTAAGGACGGCTATAACGACCAATTAGATGAATACCGTGATGCCATGCGCAATGGCAAGCAATGGTTAGCGGAGTTAGAAGCGAAAGAACGCCATGAAACAGGGATTAAAAACTTGAAGATTGGCTACAATCGTGTCTTTGGTTATTTCATTGAAATCACTAAGTCAAATTTAGCGAATTTAGAAGAAGGAAAATACGAGCGGAAACAAACATTAGCCAATGCGGAGCGCTTTATTACGCCCGAACTAAAAGAACTAGAACGTTTAATCTTAGAAGCCGAAGAAAAATCAGTTGAACTAGAATATCAATTGTTCTTGGCCGTGAGAGAACAAGTGAAAACGAATATTGATCGGTTGCAAACATTGGCTAAAACCATTAGTGCGGTTGATGTTTTACAATCTTTTGCAACAATTAGTGAACGGTATCAATACGTTCGACCAACGTTAAGAAGTAACACGAAAAATTTAGCGATTGTCGAAGGACGACACCCAGTCGTGGAAAAAGTTTTAGGGCATCAAGAATACATTCCAAACAGTATCCGTATGAACCCAGAAACAGATATTCTCTTGATCACTGGACCAAACATGTCAGGGAAAAGTACCTACATGCGTCAATTGGCTTTGACGGTGGTCATGGCACAAATTGGCTGTTTTGTACCAGCGGAAAGTGCTGAAATGCCGATTTTCGATCAAATTTTTACACGGATTGGGGCCTCTGATGATCTAATTGCAGGGCAAAGTACCTTTATGGTAGAAATGATGGAGGCTAACCAAGCACTGCGGCATGCCACGCCTAACAGCCTAATTTTATTTGATGAATTAGGACGCGGCACGGCAACCTATGATGGGATGGCGCTAGCGCAAGCCATCATTGAATATATCCATCGTGAAGTACAAGCCAAAACGCTATTCTCTACACATTATCATGAACTAACTGTTCTAGATGAAACCTTAAAAGGCTTGAAGAATATTCACGTAGGCGCTGTCGAAAAAGATGGCGAAGTGGTCTTTCTTCATAAAATGATGGAAGGACCTGCTGATAAGAGCTATGGGATACATGTTGCTAAAATTGCTGGTTTACCAAGCCCGCTTTTAGAACGAGCAGCCACCATTTTATCAGCTTTAGAAGCGGAAGAAACAACGATTCCAAGTTCAGTTCATCATGAAGAAGTTTCAGAAGTCCATGAAGAAACCGAGCAACTTTCATTATTTAAAGAAGTTTCAACAGAAGAATTAAGTGTCATTGACACATTGAAGAAAATGAATCTATTAGAAATGACACCACTAGATGCGTTAAACATGCTTCATCAATTGCAAAAACGTATCTAATTAGGAACCGAACCGGTTAGGAGGTCGTGAAATGGGGAAAATTCAAGAACTATCCGAACAACTAGCCAACCAGATTGCTGCTGGTGAAGTTGTTGAACGTCCCGCTTCTGTCGTCAAAGAATTGGTGGAAAATGCACTGGATGCAGGAAGCACTCAAATTGATATTTTTATTGAAGAAGCTGGCTTGAAAACCATTCAAATTATTGATAATGGTGAAGGAATTGCCAAAGAAGATGTACTGAATGCCTTCAAACGCCATGCCACAAGCAAAATTCATACAAGAGATGACTTGTTCCGAATTCGCAGCTTGGGGTTCCGAGGCGAAGCCTTACCAAGTATTGCTTCAGTTTCTGAAATGATCGTCGAAACTGCCACAGCTGAGGAAGAAGAAGGCAGCTATGTGATTCTAAAAGGGGGCAAGGTCGAAGAAAACCGACCAGCAGCCCTCCGTAAAGGCACAAAAATGACCGTTTCTAATTTATTTTATAATACGCCTGCTCGTTTGAAATACGTCAAAACGATCCAAACGGAATTGGCCAATATCGGTGACATTGTCAATCGTCTAGCGTTAAGCCACCCTAAAGTCGCTTTTCGCTTGGTTCATGACGGCCACAAAATGATGAGTACAACAGGCAATGGTGATTTAAAACAAACAATTGCGGGGATTTATGGCATTAGCACCGCAAAGAAAATGTTGAAAATTGAAGGAAAAGACCTTGATTTTACTTTGACAGGTTATGTCTCATTGCCGGAAGTCACACGGGCCAGCCGTAACTACTTATCAACGATTATCAATGGTCGTTATATTAAAAATTTCGCGTTAAATAAAGCGATTGTAGCCGGCTATGGTTCGAAACTAATGGTGGGGCGTTTTCCAATTGCTGTGTTAGAAATTGAAATGGATCCGCTGTTAGTTGATGTCAATGTCCATCCTACTAAGCAAGAAGTTCGTTTAAGTAAAGAAAAAGATTTAATGGCATTAATTGAACAGGCGATTCAAGAAGTGTTGAGCCAAGAACAGTTGATTCCCAATGCGGCCGACAATTTGCGTTTTAAAAAGAAACTACCGCCAGAACCTAAAGCTGAACAAATGGAAATTCCTTTATCGACTGAACAACCTGCGGTAAAACAACGACCGGGCAGCTTAAGCTATAATCCCGCAACGGGTCGCTTCTATGCGGAACATGCGACAGAGGAAACATCAGTCTCAAGCGCGTCTGAAGCTGTCAATCAGACAGAAAGAGCAGTGGACCCAATGGACGATCCATTTGCGCCGCCAGTGCCAGAATCAACGAGTGTAGCGGAAGAAACATCGGCTTACGAGACTTCTTCGGCAGCTGATGTTTCCGAAAATCATTGGGAAACATCTCGTAATGAGCAACAGATAATAGCCGAAGAAACAAAAATAACTGAAGTGCCCGATTCAGAACCTTCTCTGCGTTCGTCAGAGGCTGCTGACGAAGTTTTCCAAGAAGAAATGAAACTTCACCCAGAATTCAATGCCAATAGCGCTGCGAGCCAAAGAGAGCTGAAACAAGCATTGAATAAGTTGGAAGAAGAACGACCGACAGAACGTTTTCCTGAGTTAGAATATTTCGGTCAAATGCACGGAACTTATTTATTCGCACAAAGCAAAGATGGCCTGTTTATTATCGACCAACACGCTGCCCAAGAACGCATTAAATACGAGTACTTCCGTGAAAAAATTGGTGAAGTTAGTGACGATTTACAAGAGCTATTGGTACCAATCGTTATTGATTATCCAAATAGCGATGCCTTGAAAATTAAAGAGCAGAAAGAAACCCTTGCGGAAGTCGGCATCCATTTGGAAGATTTTGGACAAAATAGTTTCATTGTGCGGGCGCATCCAACTTGGTATCCTGCAGGAGAAGAGGAAAACATTGTTCGCGAGATGATTGACATGTTACTAACAACTGGCTCGGTCAGCGTGAAAAAATTCCGTGAAGCAACTGCCATTATGATGAGCTGTAAGCGATCCATCAAAGCCAATCATTACCTCAATGAGCAACAAGCACGTGTGCTATTAAAAGATTTAGCCTTGTGCGAAAATCCATTTAATTGTCCACATGGACGTCCGGTGCTGATTCATTTTACGAATTCAGATATGGAACGAATGTTTAAACGCATTCAAGACCCCCATTAAAAAGAAACGAGGCGTCATCAATTTATGCAAATTATTTTAGCATCCCAATCTCCTCGCCGTCAGGAGTTATTAAAGCGTGTGGTCCCAGCTTTTACGATTGCACCAGCCGATATCGATGAAACTGTTGGTAAAGACGGCTTACCAGCAGAATATGTGGCGCAAATGGCTGCCCAAAAAGCAGCGGCTATAGCAGAACAATCCCCCGAAGCACTAGTCATTGGCTGCGATACAATTGTGGCATTGGCGGGAGAAATCCTCGGCAAACCCACTTCTCGGGAAGACGGTTATCGCATGTTGCGCCTCCTAAGTGGCAAAACACATGACGTGTATACAAGTGTGACGTTGAAACAAGGGGAAAAAGAGCGCTCCGCGACAGTTCATTCAACCGTGACGTTTTATCCACTGACAGACACGGAAATCCATGCGTACTTAGATACCGCAGAATATGCCGACAAAGCAGGCGCTTATGGTATCCAAGGACAAGGGGCATTACTAATTGAAGCAATCGCCGGCGATTATTACGCCATTATGGGCTTACCAATTGCCAAAGTAGCCCGACTACTAAAAGAATTTAACTAATAAAAGACAGTCCTTTTCATTCGTCAAAAAGAGAAAGGACTGTCTTTTACTATGCAAACTATTAGGTGCCGGTTTGCCAAACGTGGTATCATTGAACCCAATAAATTGAACAGAAGAAAAGGAGTGGACAGAATGACAAAACCAACAGATGAAGAATTAAAACAAACCTTGACGGATCTTCAATATGCCGTCACACAAGAAAACGCAACAGAACGCCCTTTTTCAGGAGAATATGATGACTTTTACCAAGACGGAATCTATGTAGACATTGTTAGTGGCGAACCGTTGTTTAGCTCTCTAGACAAATACGATGCTGGTTGCGGCTGGCCATCCTTTACAAAACCAATTGAAAAACGTGGCGTCAAAGAAAAAGCTGATTTTAGTCATGGTATGCACCGCGTAGAAGTTCGCAGTCAAGAAGCGGATTCACACTTAGGGCATGTTTTCACTGATGGTCCGCTCCAAGAAGGCGGCTTACGTTATTGCATTAATGCGGCAGCTTTGAGATTTGTGCCAGTGGTAGATTTAGAAAAAGAAGGCTATGGCGAGTACCTTTCTTTATTCAAATAATCCTCTTTTTTTAGACAAATACGATAAAATAGTTAAAAGAAAGCGACTTTTGATGAATATCTTGTATGAAATACAGAAAATCTCTTGATTTATTTGGCTAGGACTACTATTATTTTAGAAGGAAAGTATTGTTCAGTTTTAACGAATTGGCTGAAATAGAAAGTGGAGGTTCTAATGTCGAAACATTATTTTGATCCAAGATTGAAAATCTTTTCTTTGAACTCTAATCGTCCCTTAGCAGAAAAAATTGCGGATGCTGTGGGTGTGGAGCTAGGAAAGTGCTCTGTAACACAATTTAGTGATGGCGAAATTCAAGTGAATATTGAAGAAAGTATTCGTGGTGCACATGTTTATGTCATTCAATCAACAAGTAGCCCTGTTAACGATAATTTAATGGAACTATTAATCATGATTGATGCGTTAAAACGTGCGAGTGCTAAAACAATTAACGTGGTTATGCCTTATTATGGATATGCACGTCAAGACCGTAAAGCACGTGCCCGGGAACCAATCACTGCTAAACTTGTTGCAAACATGATTGAAAAAGCTGGCGCAACAAGAATGTTGACATTGGACTTACATGCGGTCCAAATTCAAGGCTTCTTTGATATTCCAGTGGATCATTTGATGGGTGCACCATTAATTGCCGATTACTTCATCGAACACGGCATTCAAGGCGATGACGTCGTTGTTGTTTCCCCTGACCACGGTGGTGTAACGCGTGCGCGTAAATTGGCAGAATTCTTAAAAGCACCAATTGCGATTATTGACAAACGTCGTCCAAAAGCGAACGTAGCAGAAGTAATGAATATCATTGGTCATGTGGAAGGCAAAACCTGTGTCTTAATTGATGACATGATTGACACAGCGGGGACAATTTCTCTTGCCGCAAACGCATTGAAAGAAGCCGGAGCAAAAGACGTTTACGCTTCTTGTACACATCCCGTTTTATCAGGACCAGCCTTACAACGTATTGAAGATTCAGCAATTGAACGCTTAGTTGTAACAGACTCTATTTACCTATCTGATGATCGTAAAATTGCTAAAATTGACGAAGTCAGCGTTGGTGAATTAATCGGAGATGCGATTAAACGTATCCACGAAAACAAACCAGTTAGTCCGTTATTTGAAACAAAAAATAAATAATTATAAAAACCGCCTACATCATTTTTCTGATGTGGGCGGGTTTTTTGTGTATTATAAATTATTTAATAGCAAATGAATAGCAAGAGGATACGTGAGATTGTTATTACAGAAATAATAGGTAGAGGCTAAAACCCAGCCCATTCCACAATAAAAAAGCATGGAAATTGATGGTAATAGTCCATGGCTAAGACCAAAAAAAAGACCAGAAAAAAATATTTTACATAAGACACTTCGAGAGGTGTTTTTTAAAAAAAATAAATTCATAAAAATGCCACGAGTCAGGAGTTCTTCTATTATAGGTGAAAAGAGTCTAGTATGAAGGGCCATTAAAACAGGTGCTACATTTCGGACTTTATTAATATAATGTTGATTTTCTGGAGTAGACATGCGTGAGAAAAGTAAATTTAGAATAATAGAAAATAAGAACATGCCAATAGCTAGTAATAGACTTTTAAAGATAGCTTGCTTTTTTTTCTTTACTATTTTTTTATAGAAAACTGACAGCACGATAATAATAATTAAAGATAGTACACTATCAAAGATAATCAAGGTTTTTTCGTTATTTTTTATAGCTATTAAGCTCATTCCAGTTAATGCTTCTATGCTGGGGAGGGCTGTCAAAAAAGTGAACAGGAGATAAAGAAGTGTTTTTTTCTTTGTAGATAATTTTGTTTTCATAATAAAACTCCAAGTTAATTGATTTTAATAAATATGTAGGGTATTAAAACATAACATATCTCTAGTTCTTTTTAATATTTTTTATTTTGTAATATGTTTAAGTTGATAATGTGGAATAAAAACTAGAATACTTTTTTATTCCACACTATCAATTATTAAGAAATCTTAATAATGTTTACCATGACCAAATAAAGCATCGCCAAATCCTTTAAGCGTATCTCTAACTTGTGACCAAGTTGCATTGATATTAAGATTTAAGCCGCCGCCATAGATTTTTTTTAGTTCTTTGTCAGATAAAGTTTTTTTCAATGTAACCATATCCCTTCTGTTAAAAAATTGTGTCTTAATCAGTATGCTGGGACAAATGCGACTGTGTTATTCCACAGCCATATTGCGCCATTACGAATAGTTTTCCCAACGTTATAACCAAAATCGTAATCTTTCTTTCCACCACCAACAATGTTTTGTAAATCTGAATTACCTAGAGTTTTGTATTTTTCCATAGGTATCCCTCCTTTATATATTATAACGATACGAATTTTAAAATAGGTATCGTTATAATAATTAAATCTTATCGCAATCTTTTTGTCAACGTTTTTTAATCAAAATGATTATATTTTTTAATAAATGTATTTTAAAAAAAGGAATATTGTAGTAACATAGAATTATGAAAAATAAAAAAAGATAGGGAAAAAATGAAAAAGATTATATATCAACAAGATGAAAAAGATTGTGGTGTTGCTTGTTTAGCCATGATTTTAAAACACTATAAATCAGAAATTCCTATTCATAGGTTACGAGAAATATCTGGGACAGATTTAGAAGGAACTTCTGCTTTTGGATTAAAAAAGACATTAGAACAATTTGGATTTGAATCACCTGTTATTCAAGCAGATAACGACGTGTGGAAAGAAAAAGAATTGACGTTACCTTTAATTGCTCACGTATTAATTGATAATAAATATATGCATTATGTTGTTGTTTATGAAATAAAAGGGGAAACGTTATTGATTGCGGATCCAGACTCAATGAAAGGAAGAGTGAGAAAAACAATTGAAGACTTTTCAAAAGTATGGACGGGTATTTTACTTTTGCCTATTCCCAAAGAATCGTATACACCTAGTAAAGAAAAAATTGCTAGTTTAAGCTCATTTTTCCCAATCATCTGGCATCAAAAAGGACTTGTTTTACATATTTTTTTAGCTTCATTGTTTATTACTTTTTTTAGTATTGGAAGTTCTTATTATTTTCAAGGGCTATTAGATTATTTTATTCCGAATCAAGCAAGTTCCACGTTAAATGTTGTATCTTTTGGATTGATTGTAGTTTACTTGTTCAGAGTGGTATTTGAGTATAGTCGGAATTATCTATTAGTTGTACTTGGTCAGCGCATGAGTATGGCAGTGATGCTTCGATACTTCAGACACGTACTTACTTTGCCTATGAATTTTTTTGCTACTCGCAAATCAGGCGAAATTATTTCTCGTTTTTTAGATGCAAGTAAAATTATTGATGCACTTGCTAGTGCTGCACTATCTGTTTTTTTAGATATTGGTATGGTTTTATTAGTCGGGATTACCTTAGCAATTCAAAATAGTACATTATTCTTAATTACATTAGTCTCACTGCCTTGTTATCTCGCTACTATTTTAACCTTTGTGAAAAGCTATGAAAAAGCTAATCAGGAAGAAATGGCTGCGGGAGCTAGTTTAAATTCAAGTATTATTGAAAGTTTAAGAGGAATTGAAACGATTAAGGCTTATTGTGGTGAAGAAAAAGTATATGACAGAGTAGATCGGGAATTTGTCAAGATGATGAAAAAATCCTTTCGAACGGTTACATTAGACAACGTACAACAAGGAATTAAACATACTATTCAATTAATTAGCAGTGCACTTATTTTGTGGTTAGGTTCTTTTTACGTTATGGAAGGAAAAATTAGCCTTGGTCAACTTATTACTTACAATGCGTTATTGGTTTTCTTCACGGATCCTTTACAGAATATTATCAATTTACAAGTTAAAATGCAGACAGCGCAAGTAGCTAATAAGCGCTTAAACGAAATATTTGCAATTGAGCCAGAGAGAACAAATGATTCTTCATTAGGTGAAATTTCCAATCAAATATTTCGAGAAGGAATTACTTTAGAGAACGTATCCTTTTCTTATAACATGAAAGCACAAACGTTAAACAATATTTCTTGCACGATACCACCTAAAAGTAAAATTGCTTTGGTAGGAGTCAGTGGTTCGGGGAAATCAACTTTGGCCAAATTACTGGTCAATTTTTATGCTCCTTCAGAGGGAGTTATTCGTTATGGGAAGATGAATCATTTAGATATTCCGTTTCAGCAATTGCGAAAGCATGTTACCTATGTTCCTCAAGAATCCTTTTTCTTTAGTGGAACGATTATTGAAAATTTAACTTTCGGCTTACAAATAATTCCAAGTTTTGAAAAAGTAATTGAAGTTTGTGAAGCTGTCCAGTTAAAGACATTTATTGAACAGCAGCCATTGCGATATGATACGGTTTTAGAAGAAGGGGGAGCTAATCTTTCTGGGGGACAACGTCAAAGGTTAGCGATTGCACGTGCTCTTTTAAAGAATGCTGATATTTTAATATTAGATGAAGCGACAAGCAGCTTAGATACATTACTAGAACATAAGATTCTTGAACATTTATTGGGGTTAGAAAATAAAACATTGCTATTTATTGTACACCATTTACCCATAGCTAAAGCTTGTGAACAAATTTTAGTTATGCACGAAGGACAACTGGTAGAGCAAGGAACTCATGAAGAATTACGTTATAATCATGGTATTTACCAAAAACTATGGGATATCTAAGAAAGGATAGAGAACTCTATGCAACAAAAGAACTGGTTAGAACACTCAAGTATTTATAGACAAAAACATAACACATTTTATCGCTGGGTACTATATCCTATAATTTTTTTCTTGTGTTTGGCTGGATTGTTTTTGGTATTTGCAAAAAAAGAAATAGTTATTCGAACGTCTGCACAATTAACTGCTGAAAAAATAGAAAAGCTGCAAGTTCCTATAGAGGGAAAGATTAAACTGAATAACTTAAAAGAAAATCAAATAGTAAAAAAAAGGGGAAGTATTGGTAACGTTTGAAACAGTCACTTTACAAAATGAAAAAATACAATTAGAACAAGAAAATATATCAATAGAAAAACAAAAAAAAGCGATACAAATGTTTATTGATAGTTTAATAATCGAACAAAACTTATTTGAAACAGAAGATGTCTTCGGATACAGTAATCAAGTAAATAGTTTTCTTGCTGAAAAAAGAGCTGCTTTTTATGCAGCACAGCATAGTGAAGCAATCGTACAAAAAGAGCAAGATTCTTACAATAAAGTAAAAGAACAGTTAGAGAAACAAATAACTATGTATAAAGAAGCACAACTAGAATGGGAACAAGTACGCCTAGCGTGGAACAAAGAACAGTATTTGGAAGGCTTTTCTGATGAAGTTATGTCAAAGTATCAATCTTGGGTAACACAATTAACTGACGTACCTAAAGAAGAGAAAACAAAACTTAAAGAAACGATTTTAGTCACTATAGATGAACAAATTACTCAGCAAAAAAGACAAATTGAACAGTTACAGGCAGAATTATCTAAACTAGTAGCTCCTAATACAGCTGAAAATGAAATAAATATTCAAAAAGAAAAAGAAAAACAAAACAAAGAACTGACATTGGCCACAGCAAAACAAAAATTGATGGAATTAATTGAAACACAAAAGAAAAATGGATTAGCATTGAAAACAATAAAAGAACAGATTATAAAAAGTACGTTAAAAGCACCAATTTCGGGTACAATTCATTTAAATGAAGAAGCTAAAGGACAAAAAGAATTACCGAAAGGAACGACATTAGCAGAAGTCTATCCGCAACAAGGAGACGTAGAACGTACATTTGTAGCGTTTATTCCTTCTAGGGGAAGTATGAGAATTAAATTAGGAATGCCTGTTCATTTTAGATTAGATAAAAAAGGTGTAGCTATGAAAACCATTAATGGTGTATTAACTGAAATTTCAGAAAATAGTACAACTACCGAGGAGGGAACATTTTATCAAGTAAAAGGTATATTAAAAATATCAAGAGAATTTACTAGTCGTTATGGTCTTTCAGGGGAGTTGCTTCTTGTCATTGGAAAGAAAACTTATTGGCAAGAAGTAAAGGATATCGTTTTATTGAATGATTAATATTTTTTAAAGAAATTATATAGATTTTTTGTTTTTTTATAATAAGGGACAATGTAAAGCTATTGAATCATCTAGGATGAGCTTTTCTATAATAAAATTTTTATTATAGAAAAACTACATCAAAAGGAGTATACAAATGAAAAAGATAACTGAACGACCAATTGTCAAAATCTTAATTAAGATTTTGATGTTTGCCCTATGTTTTTATGCGGGGATAAAATTCGTTGATTTCATTTTTCCGTTAGTAGGATTTAAACAATAAGCAAAAGAAATGAACGTGGAGACAAGCACAAAGGACCGTGAACTTCGTTGCTAATAGTAAAGTATTGGTCCTTGGAAACTAAAAAGCTGTTAAAAATGACAATAAAAAATAACCGTTTACTTTGACCGAGTATGGTTATTTTTTGTAACTAAAAAGGTCACCGTCATAAACGGCTCTACATCAGAGAGGTATGTTGAAGCCTCTCTCTCTTTTCATCTACATTCTAGCATAGATACAATGTAGATGAAAAGAGGTGCCTGCTACTAATGGTTCTTGTCATTCTTTAGCGATTGAGCAGTGCATCAACGCTTAGTTCAGTCATTTCAGAAACTTGCATGTCGGCTCCGATTAAGGGTTGGCTGGCCGACAAGCCGACGGCATAGATGCCCGCGGCTTTCAAGCCGTCAATACCTGATTGTGCATCTTCAAAGCCAATGGCGTTTTGCGGTAGCACGCCAATACTGTCAGCGGCGGCTAAAAAGATTTCAGGATCAGGTTTGCCTTTGCTTAACGAGTCGGGATCGACAATTGTGGCGAAGTACGCGCGCACGCCTAATTTTTCCAAAATCAGGGGCGCGTTTTTTGACGCCGAAGCCACGGCACAGGGAATGTGACGTGCTTGGGCTTGCTGTAGCAATGGCACGACACCAGGTAAAACATCTTCTGTTGTTAAATGTTCTAATAATTGAACGTAGTGGTCATTTTTTTGCTGAGCTAAGGCTTCTTTTTCTGCTGGAGTAAACGCATTTTCACGGTGGCCATGGGCTAAAATGCGGTCCAAGGAATTCATCCGACTAATGCCTTTTAATGTTTCGTTGAAGGTTTCGTCAATGGGGATACCTAGCGAATCGGCCAACGCTTTCCAAGCTTGATAATGAAATTTGGCGGTGTCTGTAATGACACCATCCAAATCAAAAATAAATCCAATCGTCATTGTGGTTCGCTCCTTTATTGATAATGTACTTCTTTTGGTCGTTCGGCGGTTAACGGAATCAACGCGCCCTGAACCAATAATTGTGTCTCTTTATCTGCTGTAATCGTGACACTGGTTTGTGTTAATAAAAATTGATACGTCACGCCTTGATGAATAAACTGGAACGCCAGCGATTGCCAATGTTCAGGTAAGTTTGGACAAATTGATAACTCGTTTTGGCGCGTGTCAACGCCTGCATATGTCGCTAAAGTAACGTGAATCGTCGCAGCCATAACCCCTGTATGAATCCCTTCAGCGGTCGTGCCACCTTGAATGTCACGATAATCGGAATACAACGCTTCTTGATAAAGTTGCCAAGATAGCTCATGGAATTGCGCCATTTCTGCCAATTGGGCATGAACAATTCGTGACAAAGTCGAACCATGAGACGTCCGTTTTAGATAATACAAAAGATTTTTTTCCAGATAATCCGCAGGCAATTGATACCCCAAATCTTCTAAAATTTGATCCACCCGAGTTTTGTCTAAGTTGTAGAACAACATTAACGTGTCGGCTTGTTTCGCCACTTTGTAATCATCAGGGGATTCTCCTTCAGCTTTTAAAATCCGATCCATGCGGTAAATATTGCCGTATTTCTCTTTCATCGCTGGCCAGTCAATCTCTTTTAAACCGAAATACCCTTCATATTGCGCAATAATGCCGTCAGAATTAACTTCAATTTCCAGTGAATTTTGAATTTGTTGCATGCGGGCTAGATCAGCGGAAGTGGTCTGAGTTTTGGCAAAAAGTTGTGCCTGTTCTTCCTCAGAGAAAAGTGCCAAGATGTTGGTTAATTCTTCGAATAGCCAAACCACCATCAAATTCGTATAGGCGTTGTTTTTCAAGCCGCTTTCCGCTTGGTCTGGATAGCCCTCGTGAAACTCATCAGGTCCCATCACTTTATCAATAAAGAACCGTCCTGTTGCTTCATCTAACGTAGCGGCGCTGTTCCAAAATTGAGCAATCTCTAACAACATTTCGCCGCCATATTTTTTCATAAATTCATGATCCTGTGTACTATGCCAATACAACCAAGCATTGTAAGCAATCGCTAGGGACACATGGCGTTGCAAAATACTATGATCCTCGCCCCAATGTCCATTCAACGGATTTAAGTGAAGTTTTTGCGTGGTTTCACGCCCGTCACGTCCTGATTGCCACGGATACATTGCGCCACGATACTGGCTGGCCGCCGCATTTTCCTTCGCCTTCTCTAATCGATGGTAGCGATACAACAACAACTGTTTCGCCGTGTCGGGATAATGTTGAATATAAAAAGGTAAAATAAAAATTTCATCCCAGAAAATATGTCCACGATACGCTTCACCATGCAAGCCTCGGGCGGTAATCGAGACGTCCAATGCTTGCGCTTGGTTACTAAAAGGCGAAGCTGAAGCCAGCAAGTGATAACTGTGAATCCGTAAAAGTTTTTGAGACATCAAATCGCCTGTCACGGTAATGTTGGCTTGTTGCCAAAGGGTTTGCCAAGCGCGGGCGCTTTCCTGAGCGGCGGCCGCAAAAGAGCCCTTTGGCGTAAACGGTACCTGCCAACTTTGTTCGGCATGGCTGGCTTGCACATAGACTTGTTTTTCTAGCGTATAGCGCGTTCCTTGATGCGCCATCACTGTCACCACTTGGGCGATTTTTTCTGTTTCTTCTTGAATCGTAATGGCTTCTTTTTCAAAAAAATCACCGGTTATTAAAGCCGTTTCTCGGACGGTCAAGTTGGATTGCTTGGTACAAACCTCAATCACGGTTTTGTTTTCCTGAGCGCTTAATTCTGTCACTTGAAAATGTTTCGCCGTTAAGTTGCGATATCGCGCCACGTTATAGTTGTAGACACTGCCATCAGTGACGGTTTTCAAAGTAATCGGGGCTGAAAAGTTTAACGGCTCAAATGTATATTGCAGATGATAGTCATTCGGTTGCGCCATATTGGCAATTTTTTTCGTCGTTAATTTAATTTGCTGATTGTCCGCATCTTTCAAAATCATTTCTGCGACAAACAATCCCGTTTTCAAGTTCAATTGACGATGTAATTGCTGTAGCGTGTCTGGAGAAATCGTTAACCAGTCAGTGGCATCGCCAATTTTTAAAGCGATGTGTTGGTTGTCAGGAGCATTGACGAAATCTTCATTTTCCACTACTTGACCCGCAACTTCCGAAGCCGCTGTATTATAAAGCCCCGCAATGTAGGTCGCTGGATAATGATCATCAGAAATCGTCATCTCAGGGGTCGTGCCGCGCAAGCCTAAAAAGCCATTGCCGACAGTTAACAGGGACTCCACCGCATATTCATTTTTCCCAGGTACGTAGCCATAATAATCTAAATGCCAAGCCAGATACTGCCGTTTTTCTTCAAATGCTGCCAGCAGATTCGGTGCCGCCGCTTGTTCGGCCGCCGTTATAAGTGGCGTGTTCAGCTGTTCCGCAAACGCTTGAATCACCGCTTGTGGAACTAACGCCAACGTTTCCTCTGGCGAAAAGAAATCCGCTGGGAAATCAGCCACAATCCCCCCCAGAATCGGCGCAGCCTCTGCCAAAATCAATTGACACAATTCAGGAACTGTTTCTTCGATGGTTAAAGCTTCAAAAGGGAACGTTTTTTGGTGAAGCGGTTCCAATTTATGGTTAAAAAAAGTCGTCGTTAGTTGGTTCGTTGCAAATGATAATTCTAAAATGGTCATGTTTGGCGCCTCCTTGTGAACTTGTATAGACATGTTGTGTTTGACTACAGTATAGTATGAACGAATCAGAATTACAAGGATTTTCCCTAGATTCTTAAGAAAAGTTTTCCAGAAGGGCGCTGTAACAGACTGCGCTAGTTTCGAAAAAAAGGCTATAAATCCGCGGTTTGACTGTAGGAGTCAGTAGTGTAAGAAGAGCAGAAAGTGCGGGGGATTTTTCTGACCAGCTCTAGGTTTTTCGGAGGGAATATGCTATGCTTTTAGAAAAGAAATTGTTGGTAGAGGAGGATCGGCATGAACAAGTTTCATGACATATTTTTAGAATTAGAACAACAAATTGTCCAAGGTGAGTATCAGCCGGGCGATTTATTACCTAGTGAAAATCAATTAGTTGAAACCTACAATGTTTCCCGTGAAACAATTCGAAAAGCTTTAAATTTACTGATTAACGCTGGCTACATTCAGAAAAAACAAGGCAAAGGCTCGATTGTCTTAAACTTTAAAAAATTTAATTTTCCTATTTCAGGAGTGACCAGTTACAAGGAGTTACAACAAACGCAACATATTGAAAGTCATACTCATGTGGTTTCCTTAGAAGAAATTCCTGTGGAGCGCAACTTGGCTCAGTTGACTGGTTGGAGGGAAGGGGCCCCTGTTTGGCGCTTAGTTCGGCAACGGGAGATTGAAGGGGAAGTTGATATTTTAGATATTGATTACTTGATTAAAGAGATTGTCCCTGAACTGCCGAAGCATCGTGCCGAAGATTCGATTTTTGATTATTTGGAAAACGACCTTGGCTTGGCGATTAGTTACGCCCAGAAAGAAATTACCGTGGAACCGCTCACAGAGATGGACAAGCAGCTGATTGGTGAAGTCGAAGGCAATCATGTCGTCGTGGTCCGCAGTATCATGAACTTGGAAGATACCCGCTGTTTTGGTTATACGGAATCCCGTCACCGCTTAAACAAATTTAAGTTTGTGGAATTTGCGCGTCGCCGTAAATTGTAAGTCTTAGTGACGAACAAATACAAAAACGGCTGTCATTAAATGGAAATTGACGGTTTTTTCGCAAGAACCGCCGGTAAATGTATAAGATTTTAGGAGAAAACGTCAAAAAGTAGAGGTCCAACTCTTACTTTTTGACGTTTTCTCCTTGTTTTTTAAACGAATTTGACGAAAAAATCATTAAATAACATTTGTAAATATCAAAAAATGCTGAAATTAAAGCTTGAAATCAGTAGAAATGCTTGGTTTTAAAGGAATCATCGATTTTTACAGATGGCTGTTAAATATTTAAAATTACGACGAGGGCAGATTCTTGTATAATAAGGCTATAGCTTCAGAAGTGCCGCAGAAATGATCAGCGCTCTCTGGAAATTCATAATAGTTAAAGGAGACGTACATAGAATGAAAAAGAAAATCTTAGCAAGTTTATTGGTTGGTAGTGCGGTCGTTGGCGCTAGTTTATCACCTCTTTCGGCACAGGCAACTACGACAGGGAAAACACCGGTGACGGTGGGGATTGAAGGGGGATCTTTAGAAAATCAGGAAGATAATGGCAATGGGACAAGTAATCCTGATCCAAATGAATCAAATACCGATTTTGATTTACTAAATATTCCTACAGATATGACCTTTAGTACTAAAAAAATTACAGATGATACATCAGCCATTCCAATTAGGGCATGGGAGTATACCTCACCTACTGGACCAGCTCATACTTATAGTCGTTTTTTTAGTATTGGTGACGTGCGAGGAACGAAAGAAGGATGGCATGTTACTGCTCAAATTCCCAGTATGACCAGTAAAACTGATACATTACAAGGTGCTATTAACTTTACTCAAACAGGAGGGTATGCTGTATATAACTCTGAAACGAAAGTCTATCAACAGTCTAGACCCGGTTTTTCTTCAGATCCATCTGCACCAATTTTTTCAGGTACCAGTATAACTATTGGTACAGATGCATCACTAATGGTAAATGCGGGCGCGGGTAAAGGGCAAGGGCTTTGGACAGGAGAATTGAGTAAAATTAGTTTGAACATTACCACACCTACACCTCAACTAGCAGCAGGCGCCTACACCGGCAACATCACCTGGAACCTCGTCGCAGGACCATCTATCTAAGACAAAACAAAAAAGTCATCCCGTCAGGATGACTTTTTGCTTATTTCTCTGTGAAAGTGCTGTCTGTTTTGACAGTTTCAGCAGGCGGTGTTTGCGCTGCTAATAAATCGCGAATTTCTTTTAAGTAATCTTCGCTCGTTGGTACCACTTCTTCTTCTGCCGCTTCTTCTTTTTTGCCACGGTTTTTCATTTTGTTGGCCGCTTTGACAATCAAGAAGAGGACGAAGGCCGTAATTAAAAATGTAATAAGTGCACTAATCACGCTACCAATATTGAATTCAACGCCTTCGACTTTATAGACAAGGGCACCCAACGCATCGTCAGCGCTCTTTTTCCCAGTCGTCAAGACAAAAATCAGACTAATTAACGGGGTAATCAAGCCTTCCACCACTTGTGTCACAATTGCCGTAAACGCACTACCAATGACAACACCGACGGCTAGGTCTAAGACACTTCCGCGCATGATAAACTCTTTAAATTCTTTAATCATTCCTGTTTCCCTCCTCACTTTAAAAACAGTATACCGAATCTTCTTGAAAATTTGAACTGAAAAACTCTTATCATTCAGAAAGCACCTGAAGCTGTGTTATAATGGAGCTATTGGAAAAAACATTAAAAAATGCTTTAGAATTTACGCGATACATATATTTCACAGCATTCTTTAGGTAAGATGAAGCAAATGAAGGAGCGATGCGGCAATGTCTGTTCAATTAGTTAAAGGCGTGAATTTACACGTCATTCCTACAGAAAAATATAAAACGGTGCGTCTTTTAGTCCGCTTTAATACACGATTAAATCATGAAACTATTACAAAAAGAACGCTGTTGTCCAGTTTGATGGAAACCAACAGCTTAAATTACCCGAATCAAGTCAAGTTAAGTGAGCGTTTGGCGGAACTTTACGGCGCCAGCTTTGGGATTGGCGTTTCCAAAAAAGGCAATCAACATTGGTTTAATATTTCTATGAACATTGTCAATGATCATTATTTACAGGATAGTCAGGTCCTGGCCGAAGCGGTGGACTTTTTGAAGGAAATTATTTTTGCCCCCAATATTCAAGCGGGCCAATTTGAAGCGGAAACCTTCCAACGGGAGAAAGAGAACTTGAAAGCGTACTTGGAAAGTATTGTGGAGGATAAGCAAACCTATGCCTCATTGGCGCTTCAAAGTGTTTATTTTAATCAATCGGAGGATCAAAAAATCCCTAGTTTCGGGACCGTTGCGGCGTTAGCTGAGGAAACAGCGGCATCATTAGCGGCGTATTATCAAAAAATGCTTGCGGAAGATCAAGTGGATATTTTTGTCTTAGGCGATGTCAATGAGGCGGAGTTAGTGCCATTATTCAAGCAATTATCGTTTACGCCTCGTGAAGAAGGCAAAGCTGCGATTTTCTACAATCAACCAATTCGCAATGTGATTGAAGAACGGACCGAGCGTGAGGTGTTAGCCCAATCGAAATTAAACTTGGCTTACAATACGGATATTTATTATGGCGATAGCTATTATTTTGCGTTGCAAGTGTTTAATGGGATTTTTGGCGGTTTCCCGCATTCTAAATTATTTATGAATGTCCGTGAAAAAGAACATTTAGCGTATTATGCTTCTAGTAGTATCGATACCTTCCGTGGCTTGATGACGGTCCAAACAGGAATCGATGGCAAAAATCGGAATCAGGTCTTGCGTTTGATTTCGACAGAATTGGAAAATATTCGCTTAGGTAAGATTAGCGAATTAGAAATTGAACAAACGAAAGCAATGCTAAAAAATCAGTATATCTTAGCGTTAGATAATGCCGGCGCGTGGCTGGAAAAAGAATACTTGAACGAATTAATGCCGCAGACGATGCTGACGGCGGAGGAATGGATTGCGCGGATCAATGCCGTAACTATTCCAGAAATCCAAGAAGTAGCCAAACGCTTGGAACTTCAAGCGATCTTCTTTTTGGAAGGAGAAACGGAAAATGATTAAAAAAGACTATGCACAAATTAAAGAAACATTGTATACAGAAACACTGGCGAATGGTTTAAAAGTTTACCTATTACCGAAAAATGATTTCCAAAAAACGTATGGCTTGTTTACGACCGATTATGGTTCAATTGACAACACGTTCGTGCCAATTGGTCAAGAGGAAATGATTGAAGTACCTGACGGAATCGCCCACTTTTTAGAACATAAAATGTTTGAAAAAGAAGATGGCGATGTCTTCCAAAAATTTGGGCAACAAGGGGCTTCAGCGAATGCCTTTACCAGTTTTACGAAGACGAGTTATTTGTTTTCAACGACGGATCAAGTGACGCAAAATCTAGAAACATTGCTTGATTTTGTGCAATCGCCGTATTTCACGAAGGAAACGGTCGAAAAAGAAAAAGGCATCATCGGACAAGAAATTCAAATGTATTTAGATGATCCTAACTGGCGCTTGTTCTTTGGTATTTTAGGCAACCTTTATCCGAAACATCCATTGCATATTGATATTGCCGGTACAGTGACAAGTATCGCGGAAATTACCGCAGAAGATTTGTATACATGCTACAATACGTTTTATCATCCAAGTAATATGACCTTATTCGTGGTAGGGAAAATGGATCCTGAAGCGTTAATGGCTTTCATTCGTGAAAACCAAGCGGCGAAAGAGTTTCCTGCCGCCCAACCCATTCGTCGGCATTTTCCAGAAGAAACAGCTGCTGACATTGTCAAAGAGAGCGCCATTGAAATGGCGGTCACACGGGCAAAAGTGCTTGTTGGCTTGAAAGGCTTAGACGAAGTACCAACAACGGGTCGTGACTTAATGAAATATCAAGTCACCGTGAATTTGTTGTTACAATTATTGTTTGGTAATACCTCTCAAAACTATTTGGCTCTTTATGATGAAGGCTTGTTAGATGATAGTTTTAGTTATGACTTTAATCTAGATCGCAGTTTCCATTTTGCGGATATTGGCGGCGATAGTGAGCAACCAGAAGTTTTAGCAGAACGAATTGAAGCTATTTTATTATCTGCCACAACAAGTCCAGAATTAACGGAAGAAAATTTGACCTTATTGAAGAAAAAAATGATTGGTAAATACTTCCAATCCTTAAACTCTTTAGAATATATCGCCAACCAATTTTCACAATCATTGTTTGGGGAAACCACGCTGTTTGATAAGATTGAAGTCATTGAAAGCATTCAATTAGCAGATGTCCGCCAAGTAGCAGAGACCTTTATTCGTGAAGAAGGACTGAGCCGTTTCTACATGTATCCTAAAGGAGAAACCGAGCAATAAACCAACTGTTTAAGAAAAAGAAAAATCTTTGAAATCTTTCAATTTTGTTATCCTCAGTTGGCTTCTTTTGTGGTATTCTTAAAGGACGGGAATGTTTTCCTTGGCAATTGAAAAAGACTGATGAGACAATCGATAAATTAACAAAATAGACTGGAGAAGATGGACGAGTGGCCAGCGTAAATATTGGAGAAACACTAAAAGAAGCAAGATTGCAGAAGAACATCTCAATTGATGAACTGCAACAAATGACAAAAATTCAAAAAAGATATTTAGAAATTATTGAACAAAACGATTTTGAGTCCTTACCAGGCACCTTTTATGTGCGGTCGTTTATCCGCCAATATGCAAGTGCGGTTGGCTTAGATGGCAATCAATTGGTAGATATCTATGATGGCAAAGAACCAGCAATTGTCGAAGAGCCCAAGCCAGTGTATGAAGAGCTTGAAGGGTCACGTAAGCAATTACATGACGAAGAAAAGCAAGCCAGTTGGTTACTGCGTAATTTACCGGCCATCGCCTTTTCGTTAATTGGTTTAGCTATTGCGGTCGTGGTGCTGTATATTATGTGGCAAGATCAAAAAGCCGAACCGATTATTCAAACACCGGCAACTAGTGCCAGTGTGGAAAAACCCAAAGAATCAAGTCAAGCCCCAGAAAGTAGCACACAAAGTAGTACACCGCCGTCTTCTTCAAGCGAACCAGAGAAGAAAACAGCTGTGGCTGTGGTGAGTGATGCCAACAATCAAGTAACTGCAACGGTTAAAGATGCGAATAGTCCAATCAATATTACCTTTAAAGGAACTGAAGGCTCTTGCTGGATTGGCGTGATGGTCGATGGTAACTATACTTACCAACACACTCTGCAAGCAGGAGAGACCCAAACAACAGCTTTACCTGCGAATGCCGCCAATGCGACACTGATTTTAGGCGCCTCAAATAACGTCGCCATTCAAGTCGATGGCGCCGATTTAACACTGGAAAAAACGCCAGTTTTAATTCGTAAGGATGTTACATTAGGGATTACGTATCGTTAGAAATGGTGTAAGAAGAATCTGGATAAACTGTCAAACGGCAATTATTCCAGATTCTTTTCTTTTTTTCGTGACACTGCCAGCAAGATAACGTAAAATAGAACAGGAGAAGGAAGGGGCAATTGAAGTGAACTTACCAAATAAATTAACTGTTTTAAGAATATTTATGATTCCGATTTTTATTATTATTGTATCAGTACCAATGGACTGGGGAACGATTAGTTTTGGCGACACAACGTTAGCCGTTACCCAATTAGTGGGCGCGATTATTTTTGCAGTTGCTAGTTTTACAGACTGGCTGGATGGCAAAATTGCCCGTGCGCAAGGCTTGGTGACGAACTTCGGAAAATTTGCGGACCCATTAGCGGACAAAATGCTAGTGATGACCGCTTTTATCGTCTTAGTTGGTCAAGGCAAAGTACCCGCTTGGATTGTAGCAATTATTGTTTGTCGTGAATTGGCAGTAACTGGTTTACGGTTGTTATTAGTCGAACATGGCGAAGTGATGGCAGCAGCTTGGCCAGGAAAAGTAAAAACAGCTACCCAAATGGTTGCAATTATTTTGCTGTTCATTAACAACATTCCATTTTCAGCACTCCATCTACCACTAGATCAAATCATGCTATATGTCTGCTTGATTTTCACCATTTACTCTGGTGTTGATTATTTTGCTAAGAATAAAGATGTTTTTAAAGGTTCGATGTAATGAGAGAATCAAAACGCTTGGCTTATGCCAAGCGTTTTTTAGTATTTTCTTTGAACCAATTGATGAGTTGCAAAATAAAGCAGAGCGGAAAAATTTTTATTTAGCGAAATCTAAAGATAAAGAAAAAAGTAACTAGTAGCGTACAAAAAACTTAGTTAAGAGACCTACAGAAGAGGCAATAATTTTTATGTTTTTAAAGAAGTGTTGCAATAGCTTATGCTTATGTAATAACTCTAATTCTTTTTTATATAAAATTTTGTGTAACAGTATTTTTAATAGTAAAATTAACATGTAAGATAATTGTAAAAAGGAATCAAGTAAATAAATATGGTAAAGGAGAAGTTGTATTCATGGAAATGACATTTATTTATATCGATGCCCCAGATATTGATCTAAAAAATTTTAGTCTGGATGATTTTTATACAGTAACAAAGGAGCTGGATGATGATGATTCAATAACAGATATAGCTAGAGATATAGCTAAGAGGTGTACTGAACATAAAATGAGTAATTTTAAAGGAAAGATAATCAACCAATTTGTTTATCTTTCTCTTAATCCAATAAAAGGACAAAATCTTTATGATAGTATGCTTAACTATTATTTTAACGAAAAAAATGAAGTGATATTTCTTGATATTTTTGATAACGTCAAACATAATTGGAAGCTAAAAGAATTAAAGAATTTGAAGGAAAAAGGACATATAAGAAACGATATTTCTGTCATATATATATATGTACCAAAAGGTATGGGGGCAGCGGCAGGGTCAGGCTCTTTTCTTGAAGTAATAATAAACAATCTTAGTAACATAATGTTTCAAGTTTTTTTAGCATTAGCGGTTGATTATGTAAAAGATAACTTGAAGAATTTACAGTATAAATTAAAATATAAAGATATTCAAAAAATAGCTGAATATTGGGTAAATAAACAAGGAATACGATCTTCAAGGCAACTAAGGGAGTTTATTATAAATAAAGGGAACTGGGAACTTAACGAATTAGCAATCAATTTGAATATTTCTCAGGAGTATGCGATGATTCTTTTGGAGTCTTTAGGATATGAATTAAAGGGTGATCAATTTGTACCTAGTTATTCTGAAGAAGCGATTCGAAGAAGGAAGATTTGGGAAGAAAGAGAAAAATTACAATAGTTAATTTAATACCTAGAGACTAATGAAAACGGAGCTTTGTGGAGTTGATACTGTTTAACACTCTCAAAGGCTTGAATACATTGATTAATTATACATGTCATCTATTGTTCCATAAATAGGGAACTGTTGTTTATCTTAAAATTTAAGGCTATGAAAGTAGTCATGTAAGTTCTTTTTTCTAACTTATTTTTACCCACAAGATAAAAAGCGACCAAAAAATTGGTCGCTTTTTAAATACCTCCATGGGAGTTCACTTGCTTCATAAAATGTAGATTCACGGTGTCAAGCCAATTTGCGAGGCCCCATATTACAAAAAGAAGCACCATTCAGATCTTTACGACAAATAATGTGGATCGGTCTTAGTCGTGCTAATGTTATCACGGATTTTTTTCAAGGAATCGGCATTTTGATCAAAATTGTGATACATCGTATTTGTATATAAAATATCCATTACCGTTAAGTAACTAATCCGTGAAGCCAAGGATTCCGCACGAAACAAACCTTCTTCGGTGACGACAATAATTGCTTCATCGGACAAGCCTGCCAATTCTGAGCCGCTGTTGCCGGTTAACGTAATCATTTTTGCGTTGGTTTTTTTAACTTGTCGTGCTAGGTTGATTGATTCTTTGGTTTTGCCTGAATGGGAAAAAATAAACACGCAATCTTCACTGGTTAATTTTGTGACAAAACTTAACTGCATGTGGTAATCAAAAATGTAGTTGCACCGATAGTTGGTCCGAATGAATTTATGGAAACTATCAAAAGCCACAATCGAAGAGCCACCTTGCCCAAAAAAATGAAGCGTTTTGGCAGAGTACATCAAAGCCAACACGTTATCTAACAACTCTTTTGTTAAGAACTGTGTGGCGTTGCTGAGGGAATAAATATTGGCTTGTAAGACTTTTTTAGCAATCGTAATACTATCATCATCTGGTGAAATATCATCGGCGCCATTCACGCTATTGACGTTTTGAAAAGTCGGCTGATAATTAGAATTTCTGGCGATATCAATTTTAAATTCTTGGAACCCAGAATAGCCAATCTTTTTTACAAATTGATACACGGAAGATTGGGAGACGCCAATTTCGTTGGCCAGACTTTCTAACGTCATTTGTGTCAATAATGATTCAGAATGAACAAAGTAATCGGAAATTTTCTTTTCTGTGAGGCTCAAATTCGGTTTTTTGATCCGAATCCGTTGATCCAAATAGTGGTTTTTCATTAACACGTTCCTCCAATCTTATTTTTTAAAAATAGAATGAATGCCTTTTCATTGTTGGTATAGACTGATTATAGTGGAAAAAGAAGACAAATACAATTTCTCTTTTTCTCCACAAAAAAGAAATTCTTTAAAAAAAGCCAAAAAAAATAAATAATCTTTTTTCTGAAAAATGAGGGAGTCTTGAAAATCCTTCGATCAATTAAAGAAAGTAGCCAGTAAAAAGAACGTGAAACCAAGAGATTTACTTGTGTTTTTTGTATGAAAGCTCCTTAAAAATAAAAACGTTTTACCTTTTGAGTAGGCAAGTTTTTTGCTAAAAAATAAAAAATATTTTTTAATTAGTGTAATCGTTTACATTATTTTTTTTATCCTTTATGATTGAAGTATCAAAAGAGGCAGGTGAAAGAAAAATGGACATTGGCTTTATTGGACTTGGGAAAATGGGTTTGAACATGGCATTAAATGTTCACGAACAAGGCTGGCCCATTATTGGCTTTGATGTAACAAAGGAAGCAAGAGCGACTGCTAGAGAACAGGGTCTTTCCGTTGTAGATTCATTGCCGAAATTATTGAAAGCGCTTAACAACAGGAAGGTGATTTTTTTAAGTACCCCCGCTGGTCAGATTACCAATCAATTAGTGGCAGAATTGGTAGAGCAATTAGCACCAGAGGATATCATTGTGGATAGTGGCAATTCAAATTTTCATGATAGTGTCTCGAATGCTCAGCTTGCCAAGGAAAAAGGGATTTATTTTATTGATTGTGGTACTTCTGGTGGCATCAAAGGAGCGCGGGAAGGAGCCTGTTTAATGGTTGGCGGTGCGCCTGAAGCTGTCAAAGTGTTAACCCCGTTTTTTGAAGATTTAGCTTGTGAACAAGGGTATCTTTATGCTGGAAAATCAGGAGCTGGTCACTATTTGAAAATGGTGCATAACGGGATCGAGTACGTCATGATGCAAGCCATGGGCGAAGGATTCAATTTATTAGAAGCCGCCGAATATGATTTTGCGTTGGAGAAAGTAGCCGATGTGTGGAATCACGGCTCGATTATTGAAGCTCGCTTGATGGGCTTAGCGAAAGAGGTTTTTGCGGAAAATCCTACGTTGGCCAATCTAGAAGGGAAAGTTGCAGCAAATGGCGAAGCCAAATGGATGATTGAAGAAGCTTTGCGTTTGGAAATGCCCGTCCCTACTACGGCGTTGTCCTTATTTACTCGAAATGAAAGTATGCTAGCGAATCATTTTTCAAACAAAGTGGTCGCTTCTTTGCGACAAGGATTTGGTGGGCATGAAGTCGTAAAAAGTCAGTAAAGGAGTTTAGTCATGTTAAAAAAACAAAAAATTGCCATAGTGAATTCCAGTAGTTTTGGTCAAATTTTTCCCGAACACTTGACGCGCTTAGAAAAAATAGGCACCGTGAAGCATTTTACAGTCGACAGTGAAATTGGTGG
Organism: Enterococcus sp. DIV1444a; assembly: GCF_051712125.1. Classification (NCBI taxonomy): domain Bacteria; kingdom Bacillati; phylum Bacillota; class Bacilli; order Lactobacillales; family Enterococcaceae; genus Enterococcus; species Enterococcus sp. DIV1444a. The sequence continues at coordinate 2,626,673 of NZ_JBIOOG010000001.1, read as the reverse complement.
CAAAGAGTTAGCGGAATGTTTACAAGGATATACGATTATTATTGCTAGCGTGACGCCATTTTTCACGAAAGAGTTTTTTGAACATAAAGATGAATTGCTGCTGATTTCTCGCCATGGCATTGGGTATAACAACATCGATTTAGACGCTGCGAAACAGCACGAGACAATTGTTTCCATTATCCCGGCTTTAGTAGAACGAGATGCCGTGGCGGAAAACAATGTCACAAATTTACTAGCTGTTTTACGGCAAACCGTGGCTGCAGATGCCAGCGTTAAAGCGGATCAATGGGAAAAACGAGCGAATTTTGTCGGTCGGACGTTATTTAACAAAACTGTGGGTGTCATTGGTGTTGGGAACACAGGAAGTTGTGTCGTTGAGACGTTACGAAACGGATTTCGCTGTGACGTGTTAGCGTATGATCCCTATAAATCTGACACTTATCTGCAAAGTTATGGAGCCAAAAAAGTAGACTTAGATACGTTGCTAGCTTCAGCTGACATCATTTGTTTATGTGCCAATTTAACTGAAGAAAGTTATCACATGATTGGCTCGGCGGAAATTGCCAAGATGAAAGACGGCGTCTATCTTTCCAATAGCGCACGAGGCGCCTTGATTGATGAAGAAGCCATGATTGCCGGCTTAGAATCGGGCAAAATTGCTGGGCTTGGGACAGATGTTTTAGAAGAGGAACCAGGTCGGAAAAATCATCCTTATCTTGCGTTTGAAAATGTAGTAATGACGCCGCACACCTCCGCTTATACCATGGAATGCTTACAAGCGATGGGAGAAAAATGCGTGCAAGATGTGGAAGACGTGGTGCAAGGTATTTTACCTCAACGGGCAGTGCAAGAAGTCAGTCGTTATGTTAGTTAAGAAGGAGGAGGAGTATGTTAACTGATTTAAAAGTGAAAGTTGGACCGCAATTTTATCGTTACCACGAAGGCGCCTTAGCTTCGGTGCCGTCACTTTTCAAGGAATATCACGCCCAACGAATTTTGGTGGTGCATGGCACCGTATCCTTTGAAAAAGCTCAGCCATTTTTGCCCTTCTTGGCAGATTCAGAGTATCAATTTTTCTATCACACTTACACAGGAGAATGTAGTTATTTTGGCGCCGAACAAATTTCACAGCAAATAAAGGAACACCAGATTGACTTTCTTGTGGGAGTCGGCGGCGGTAAGTTAGCCGATTTAGTGGGCTACAGCGCCCATTTAAACAATCTGAATTTTGGTTTGGTCCCCACTTTGGCTAGTAACTGTGCGCCGTGGACACCGTTAGCTGTGATGTATCAAGAAAATGGCGCGGCCGAAGGCAAAACGGAACATTTCTTTCGCCAAGCTGCGTTTTTAATCACCGATCCTAAGTTGCTGCTTGATGCGCCCCGTGATTATTTTGTCGCTGGTTTAGCTGATACGTTAGCGAAATGGTATGAATCAGAGACCATTTTACGCCAAGCCCATTTGCAAGGAGAACCCTTTTTACAATTAGCGGGAGCGACCGCCAAGCTTTCGCAAGAAGCGATTATGCGGGACTCGAAAGCAGCCTTAGCAGCGATGGACGAGGGCAAACTCACGCCTGAATTTGTCCATCTTTCAGAAATTGTTTTCGCCGTTTCCGGATTAGTCGGCGGCTTTGGCGACAAATACGCCCGCAATGCAGCAGCACACGCCATGCATGATGCTATGAGTAAATTTTTACCCAAAAGTCATGACTATTTACATGGCGAAAAAGTAGCTTACGGCATCTTCTATCAATTAGCATTGGAAAAAAGGTGGGCCATCATAGACGCATTAATCCCCTTTTATCAAGAGCTAAACTTGCCCATGTCGTTACGACAAATGGGCCTTTACCCAGAAGAAGCAGTACTCGATGCAATGGTTCAATTTATTGATTCAAAAGAAAAGGTTCATTTAATTCCTATTGAGATTTCGGAAGAACGTTTACGTCAAGGGATTGAAGAGCTAGAAAAGTATATCCAAAACCAAGGATAAGAAGGAGGAACTATGGAAACGTTAAGTGTTTTACAAAGTTTGATAATGGCGCTTTGGGTGGCAGCAATTATGTCCAGATGGCTCGGAGGAGGAGCAACGTTAACGTTGCGTTTCTCGCCCTTAATGACAGGGTTAGTAGCAGGTTTAGTGATGGGTGATGTCCCGAAAGCGATGATTGTCACCGCAGCATTACAAATGATTTACATGGGTGTTTTTTCACCAGGTGGTTCTATGCCAGCAGAACCATCAATTGCGGCAGCGATTGCTGTACCAGTTGCGTTGCTAGGGAATTTGAAACCAGAAGCGGCTATCGCCGTAGCGGTTCCTGTCGGTCTTTTAGGAAGTTATTTATATCAATTCCGTTTCTTTATTAACACGTTTTTAGGGAAGTATACCGATCGTGCGGTAGCTGAACTAAATTCTAAAAAAATTGCCCGCTCAATTATCTGGTATCCAACGATTGCCTCATTTATTTTATTCGTTCCATTAGTCTTTTTTGCTCTTTATTTAGGGGCACCAGTCATTGCCGATATTATTAAAGCATTAGAAGGAACCGTTGTGATTCACGTGTTAGAAGTAGTCGGTGGTGGTTTAGCCGCAATTGGGATTGCGACAACGGTCTATGTCATTGGTCGAAAAGATTTCTTGGTTTTCTTTTTCCTTGCATACTTCATGAGTATTGTCTTTAAGTCATTGGAAATTACCATGGTAACATATGCCATCTTTGGCGTAATTATTGCGTTAATTTTTGTGCAAGTTCAAAAAGGAAAACCTGTAGCAGAAAGTGCTGGTTCCGCGAGTGCCACCACTGATTTTGATGATGATGACGATTACGATGACGGGTTTTAAAAGAAAAAGGAGGAACTGAAATGACGGAAACAACAGAAAAAGTCGTGCCGAAAACAACGAATTTAGCACCAGAAGAAATTACCAATAAAGATGTTACAAAAGCCTATCTCCGTTGGCATTTTGCCAATGAAATTCCCCATTCCTTTGAACGTTACTTGGCGCCTTCGTTATTGTACGCAATGATGCCACTTTTAAAGAAATTATATAAAGACGATGAACAATTAAAAGCCGCTTATATGCGTCAACTGCTGTTTTTCAATACGCAATTAAGTTGGGGTGGCGGGGTCATTACTGGGTTGATGGCTTCCATGGAACAAGAGCGGGCCAAAGAAGAACATGAAGGCCGCGAAATCATGATGCAAGATGATTTAATGTATAACACCAAAGCTGGATTGATGGGCGCGTTAGCTGGGATTGGTGATGCGATTGACTCAGGCACGGTTCAATATATTTTTATTGCGATTGCGGTGCCGTGGGCGCAACAAGGTAGCGCATTAGGTGCGATTTTCCCCTTTGTGGCGTTTGCTCTTTATCAAGTACTGTTAGGTGTCTTCTTTGCGAGACAATCCTTCAAAATGGGGCGGAATGCCACAGGCTTAATGCAAAGTGCTGGCATTCAAAAAGCCATTGAAATGTTATCTGTTTTAGGGTTGTTCATGATGGGGATTTTAGCTGGTAATTATGTCAAAGTTTCTTCAACCCTTCAATTTAAACTTTCTGGCCGTGAGTTTGTGGTCCAAGATATTCTTGATCAGATTGTCCCAGGACTCTTACCGCTAGCTGTCGTAATGGGCGTGTATTGGTTCTATACGAAAAAAGGCTTGAAAGTTACGCAAGCATTATTGTGGTTAACAGGTATTTTAATTGTCTTAGCAACAGTCGGTATTTTATAAAAAGAAAAGGACGTGAATCAGATGGGCGTAGTAAATTTAGCAAGAGTAGATGAACGATTAATTCATGGACAAGTGATGGTGACCTTGTCCCAAAAAAGTGGCGTTAATTCCATTTTCGTTGTCGATGAAGTGGTGGCAAAGGATAAATTTATGCGTGATTTATACAAAAGTGCAGGCAGTCGGACAGGACAAAAAACCATTGTCATTACGCCGGAAAAAGCTAAATTTTATTGGGATGAATACCAATTCAAAGAGTACAACTGTATTTTAATCGCTAAAACCGTCGCTGTGATTTATGACTTAGTAAAACACGGAGTTCCTATGAAGGAGTTAAACATCGGCGGCATTGCACAGAAGAATCCAGAAAAAGATTTATTAGTAACCAAATCTGTTTATTTAAATAAAGAAGATGCCGAAAAATTAAAAGAACTACATGAGGTGTACGGCGTAGAAGATATTTATTTCCAAGCAACGCCTTCTGCACCAAAAACTAGTTTAAAAGAGGTTTTAGGCAAATTTAATTTATAAAAAAGGCCAGTCGCTTGAGTCATTGCATGACTGTTTGAAGTAATGACTCAAGCCACTGAATTGAAGGAGGAACTTTTATGTTAGGGATTGTGATTGCTACACATGGTGCACTAAGTGACGGTGCGAAAGACGCAGCTACCGTGATTATGGGCACAACCGAAAATATCGAAACCGTTAATCTAAATAGTGGAGACGATGTCCAAGCACTAGGTGGACAAATTAAAACAGCGATTGAAAATGTCCAACAAGGGGATGGCGTGTTGGTCATGGTTGACTTATTAAGTGCGAGTCCTTACAATCAGGCAGTTTTGGTGATTAACGAACTCGAACCAGCACTACAAAAGAAAATCTTTGTGGTGAGTGGCACCAACTTACCAATGGTCTTAGAAGCGATAAACCATCAATTATTGGGCACGCCGATTGCTGAAGCGGCGCAAGCGATTGTTGCGCAAGGCAAAGAAAGTGTGCAAGCATGGGATATTTCTATGACTTCATTTGAGGATGAAGAGGATGAGGACGATGATTTTTAAGAATGTAGTAAAGGGTGAAAGCAATGAAATGGGGATTTAGATGGTACGGAGCGGCAGGCGATGCCATTCCGTTAAAACACATTCGACAGATTCCAGGAATTACTGGCGTTGTCGGTACCTTGTTAAATAAACTACCAGGCGATGTTTGGACAGTAGCCGAAATTCAGGCACTTAAACAATCGGTAGAACAAGAAGGATTGGCACTTTTAGGAATTGAAAGTGTCGCTATTCACGATGCCATTAAAGCGGGGACGGATCAACGAGACCACTATATTGATAGTTACCGCCAAACGTTGCGTAACTTGGGGAAATGCGGAATTTCCTTAGTGTGCTACAGTTTCAAGCCTATTTTTGGTTGGGCTAAAACGGACTTGGCGTATGAAAATGAAGATGGCAGCTTATCGTTGTTATTTGATCAAGCTGTGGTAGAGAACATGCAGCCAGAAGACATGTATCAATTAATTCACAGTCAGTCAAAAGGCTTCCGGTTACCAGGTTGGGAAGAGGAGCGTTTGCAACAATTTCAAGAATTGAAAGCCATGTATGCCGGCGTAACGGAAGAAGATTTGGTCGAAAATTTGCGCTACTTTTTAGAACGTGTGATTCCTGTCTGTGAAGAAGAAAATATCAAAATGGGGATTCACCCCGATGATCCGCCTTGGGAAATTTTTGGTTTGCCAAGAATCACCAAAAATTTAGCGGATTTGAAACGGATCCTTTCCTTAGTGGACTCACCAGCAAATGGGATTACATTTTGTACAGGTTCCCTCGGTGCGGACCCGACGAATGATTTGCCTACTATGATTCGTGAAATAGGTCACAGAATTAATTTTGTTCATTTCCGCAATGTGAAGTATTTAGGCAAGCATCGTTTTGAAGAAACGGCGCATCCTAGTGTCGCTGGTTCGTTAGATATGGCGGAATTAATGCAAGCACTGGTAGACGTAGGGTATGAAGGCGTTATTCGCCCTGACCACGGGCGGGCAATTTGGGAGGAAACAGCGATGCCTGGTTATGGTTTATATGATCGAGCAATGGGGTTGACCTATATTCAAGGACTGTACGAAGCAACCAAAGCCAAACAAAATAGGAAGTGACAGAATGGAAACAAAAGTTGAAAAAAATCAACTGTATCAACAATTAGCGACATGTAAACTTTTACCACTATACACTGCAACAGATTTACGCTATTTGCCACAAGTAGAATCAGTCTTAGTAGAAAACGAATTACCGTTTATTGAAGTCACTTTTCGGAGTCAGCTGGCCTTGCCTGCCATCAAACAACTTGCTGCTTCAGGGAATTTAATTGTGGGCGCAGGAACTGTTAGAACCTTGAAAGAAGCCCAAGAGGCAGTAGCGAACGGCGCACAGTTCATTGTTTCACCAGCGATTGTTCCGGAAGTCATTGATTTTTGTCTGGCAAAGGAGGTTCCTATTTTTCCAGGAACAGCTACGCCTGGGGAGATTCAGCGAGCGCTGGCGTATGGCTTACGAGTGGTTAAATTTTTCCCAGCCGATATTTACGGCGGGTTAAAAGCTATCAAAAGTTTAAGCGGCCCGTTTTATGATGTTCAATTTTTACCAACTGGCGGGATTGATGAAACAAACTTTATAGAGTATGTGGAAGCGAAAGAAGTGTTAGCAGTGGGCGGCTCCTTTATTTTATCGGAAAAGATGCTTCAAGAAGATGAAGCTTCAGCACGCCAGCATGTTCAAACTTTACTCACGAAAATCAAAGAACGACAGTCAAAATAAAAAATGGGCTAAGTTTTGTTACTTAGCCCATTTTTTATGGCCAAACGTTACTGACATTATTTTAGTTTTCATTTTGTAAAAATAGTATAGGAGAAAAGCAATCAGTTATGTATAATTAGTGAAAGAAGGTTGCGTGAAGTAAAAATAAAAAGGAGAGCAAAGAAATGTTAAAAAATGTAGAAGTGTTCTGGCAAAACTTTTTAGATAAACATGAATTAGATATGTTGATGCCTGATGTTTGGATGTTTGGTGATGGCTCTTCTGAGATGGGCAATCGTTTGGGTCAATTGGTTGTTTCTGGTCGTAAAACAGCGACATGTTCTTCTTTAGATATTTATAAGATGGAAGAAGAACAACTCCCGCAAGCTGGTCAATACGACATAATTTTAGATGGCCAGTCTCAACCGCTAGCTATTATTCGAACAACCAAAGTTGAAATTATGCCCATGAATAAGGTCTCAGAATCTTTTGCGCAAGCGGAAGGTGAAGGAGATTTGACGTTGGATTATTGGTATGAAGAGCATGCACGGTTCTTTAAAGAAGAATTGGCCCCCTATCAGTTACAATTTTATCCCGACATGCTGTTAGTTTGCCAAAGTTTTGAAGTAGTGGATCTTTATACAGAAAAAGAATAGACAGAGAAGCGGTGACTGACACCATTGAAACGAGCAGTCGCCGCTTTTTTTTACTGATTTTTTGAAAAAGTTGCGTATGTTTATATAGACAGGGTGATAGAAAAGAGATGTGTATTTTAAGTGTCGAGGAAAAGATGGTACAATAACCTAAGGAATACTAACAAGGAGTGAATGTTATGAAAGAAGAATTTTCATATGAAATTTTAGAAGAAGTCGCTGTGTTATCTGAGAATGCTCGTGGCTGGCGTAAAGAATTGAATTTAATTAGTTGGAATGGTCGTCCACCAAAATTTGATTTGCGTGAATGGGCCCCTGATCACGAAAAAATGGGTAAAGGCATCACCTTAACCAACGAAGAATTTGCTGAATTAAGCAAAACAATTAAATCCATGTAAAAGGAGCACCCTGTCAATGAAAAGTATGACTGGATTTGGAAAAAAGACCATTCAAAATGAAAATTATCAATTGGATATCGAAGTCAAAAGTGTCAACCAGCGGTTTTTAGATATTCAGTTGCGTATGCCAAAGGAACTGAATGCCTATGAACTGGCGATTCGGCAAGTAATCAAACGCACGTTAAAACGTGGACGTGTGGAAGTCTATGTAAATCTCCAAAAAATCGGCAACAATCAAAAAGAAGTGCGGGTGCAGTGGGACTTAATTGATCAATTGTTAACATCGGTGGATCAACATTTAAAGAAAAACTATCCGGAAGCAACGTTTGATGCAGGGATTACGGTTAACCATTTATTAAAGCAAAATGATTTTGTCGAAATAGTGGAAGCGGAAATCGTTGATCAGACATTTGAAACATTTCTTGTTCAAGTATTTGAAGCAGCCATTGCTAGTCTTGACCAAAGTCGGGTGCAAGAAGGAACGCAAATTAAACAAGTCCTGTTTGACTATGTAGCAGTGTTGACCCAATCAATTCAAGAGCTACAAGCATTTGTTGACGTTTTTGAACAGGAATACCGTCAGCGCTTTGAAGCGAAATTAAACGAATGGTTAGGGAGCCAAGTGGATGAAACACGTTTATTAACAGAAATGGCCATTTTATTGGAAAAAGGCGATATTCATGAAGAATTGGATCGTTTGGATATCCATATTGATAAATTGCATCAGTTGCTTGATGAAACAGAACCAGTGGGACGAGAACTAGACTTCTTAATTCAAGAAATGAACCGTGAAGTCAATACGATTGGTTCGAAATCAAGTCCAATTGAAATAAAAAATAGTGTCGTTCAAATGAAAACAACCTTAGAAAAGATTCGCGAACAAATTCAAAATGTCGAATAGAGAAAATGGTTTCGTGTTTTTCCAGAAAACGCTATAATATAGAAGTAACGAATAAATGACAGAGGTGAAAGCAATGACTAAATTTTATGATGTAACCTTTCAAGAATTAAGTGGTCGTTCTGTGGTAAAAACAGAAGTCGCTTCAGACAGAGAACCATTTGACGTCTGGCAAGATGCTTGTGCAAGCTATTCTGAAACAGAATTAAATATCCAAATTAACGAAGACACGTTTGTAACCTTAAATCGTCACTTTGTTGTTCGCATTGACGTGAAAGAAGTCGACGGCCCTGTCGACAAACAAGTTCGTCGTCGCGATGAATTGATGAACGTGGTCAATACGCTTTCTAATATGGGCTTATAAAAAATACCACCAAGCATTTCACGCTTGGTGGTATTTTTTTTAAAATTAGAATAAAAGAAACAAGCCAACGGCGCATAGGAAAGAAAGAACTGCGGCACTTAAAAAGATTGTCCGCATGGATGCAGTTTTACTGCTTTCTTTGCCGTGTTTTTTCTGACGTTCTACACGTTTTTGAAGCTGACGGGTAATTACTGAGAAGATCAGCCCGAAAAGGACTAAAACACTTGTGGCAATCGATTTGGGAATAAAATGATTCGGTTCTGCAACGGTGGTATCCCCAGAATGTTCGTTTGATTCTTCCGCAGCTTCAGCTGTTGTTTGTTTTGGCTTAACTTCTTGGTAAGCCACTTTAGGCGCTTGAACAGTACTATTTAACAAGGTCAAGGGCGTGTCGACTTGCACCTGCCCTGCTACTAATTTAAAAGTAGGCTGACTGCCTTTGGGAACGACACCGTATAAATCGTTAGCCAAAGTGACTTTTTTGTGATCAATGGTTTGTGGTCCTTTGTCTAAAAGCTTTTTGCGTTCATACGTTGTATAGGCATAGTCTAGCAAAGCATTCCCAGCCACATGCCGTTCGTATTCACCATCTTGGTTTTGCCAATTACCAACGCCTAAAATGACTTCAATTAAACGGAAATCTCCTTGTTTGACAGTCGCAATATAGTTAAACCCGCCTGTTGGACTAGAGCCTGTTTTTAAACCATCCACGCCTTGGTAGCCATACTTAGCGCCTGGCAAAGAATAATTGTACGCTTCAAAGGTTTCCTCGTAAGGCGTACCAACCATTGTTTTCACCACTGGCTTATTGGTGATTTCTAAAATTTCTGGATAATTTTTCAGAAAATGATAAGTTAGTGAAGCTAAATCTCTAGCTGTAGAGACGTTATCGCCATTTGGGTCAATTCCCTGCATTTGATACAGGCCATTAAAGGCACTTGCTTGCGCTCCACTGCAGTTGTAATAGGTAGTGTTTGTCATCCCTAATTCGGCCGCTTTTTGATTCATTAAATGAACAAATTCAGTAGGCTGGTTCCCTGAAATTAAATTTGCCAACATGAGAGTCGCCACATTAGAAGAGGGGACAGCAATCATTTTTAATAGTTCGCGGACTGGGTAAGCAACACCTAACGTAATTTTGTTATTACTAATGGCATATATTTTAGAAATATCGACATCTTTTTGCGTAGCAGTCACAGTGGTATCCATTGTAAATTTTCCTTGTTCCATTGCTTCAAAGGCCAAGTACATAGTCATCACTTTGGCAATACTGGCAGGATTCCACGCTAAATCTGGTTGTTGCGACCAGAGAATTTCTCCAGAATCGGCATCAACAACGATAGCTGCTTTGGGAATGCCATCCGCTTTCAGGGTCGTCCCCATTTTTTTAGCAATCGCGGTAATATCTTCTTCTGCATGAGTCACAGTAGGTTGGGCGAAAAATGCCCCACAACTGACGACTAAGCCTAGCAGAAACAATGTAAATGGTTTAATTCGTGCGATGTTTCTCAGTCCTTTCTTATTCACGTTTTTTCATCCTAAAGGAGTCATCACTTTATTTTACTTAAAAAATGGCTGTCTGTATAGGAATTCTAGATAATTTGTTTAAAAAAAGAACAAGTTATGAAAGCCAAATTAAAGAAGAAATGTTATTTTTTCAGTGAATCTCTAAGAAAGCCTTGAAAATTGCAGAAAAAAAGTGCAAAATAGAACTAATACTGTGAAATTATGTTTTGAAAGGAAGTCGTTATGTCAGAGCGCGGGTTATTAATCGTATTGTCAGGTCCTTCAGGAGTGGGGAAAGGAACTGTAAGAAAGGCTATTTTCGACAGTGAAGAAAATGATTTTCAATATTCAATCTCAATGACCACTCGGAAACAGCGAGAAGGCGAAGTGGATGGAGTAGATTACTATTTCCGTTCAAGAGAAGAATTTGAAGCGATGATTGAAGCTGGTGAAATGTTGGAATATGCGGAATATGTTGGTAACTATTATGGGACACCATTAACGTATGTTAACCAGACGCTAGATGAAGGCAAAGACGTCTTTTTAGAAATCGAAGTCCAAGGGGCTAAACAAGTCAAAGACAAAGTGCCTGATGGCGTATTTATCTTTTTGACACCCCCCGATTTAGCGGAATTAAAATCAAGAATTATTGGCCGCGGAACAGACGAAATGTCTGTGATTGAAGAACGAATGGCTGTGGCTAGAGAAGAAATCGAAATGATGGCGCTGTATGATTATGCGGTAGTGAATGATGAAGTTCCTTTAGCCGTGCAACGAATTAAAGACATTATCGCGAGTGAGCACTTCCGTGTTGACCGTGTAATTGGAAAATATATTAAAATGTTAGAGGAGATGTAGCCTTATGATGTTAAAACCGTCAATTGACTCATTGTTAAAAGAAGTCCCTTCAAAATATTCTTTGGTTATTTTAGCAAGCAAACGTGCGCATGAATTAGATGAAGGCGTTCAACCAACCGTTGAATCCTTTGATTCTGTAAAAAGTGTAGGTCGTGCGTTAGAAGAAATCGAAGCAGGAACAGTGATCAGTGATCCAAATCCTGAAGAAAAACGCGAACGTCTACGCATTGAACGTGAAGAACGCAAACGCCAACGTGAACAAGAACAAAAAGAATTAGAAAACCGTTTACGTGACGAAAAAAATTAATTGAATGATTGTCAACGAATGGAGAAAGCCGTCTGTCTATTTCAGAGGCTTTCTCTTCGTTTATTCTGAAAGGTGCCAACGAGACACACAAGACAAATCAGTCAATCTTTAGTACAATAGGCAAAGAGAATTTACATAAAAAGGAGGACGCACCATGCAAAAAGTAGCCAAAGTTATTGTGGATGTACCAACGATGCAAACCGATCAACCATTCACTTATTTAGTTCCTGAAAATTTAAATGAGCAATTGGCTGTCGGCATGCGTGTAGAAGTGCCTTTTGGTAACGGTAATCGACATGTACAAGGGTTTGTTTTAGCCATTGAACCAATGGCTGCAACGATTCTTGACGAAACCAACGTTCAGTTGAAAGAACTAGTGGCGGTATTGGACTTAAAACCTGTCTTAAATACAGAAATGTTGGCTTTAGCTGATTATATGAAGGAAAAAACGTTTGCCTTTAAAATCACTTGTTTGCAAACCATGTTGCCTAGCGTAATGCGTGCCGATTACCAAAAATATATTTATTTAACTGATGAGCTTTCTGAAGAATTACAAGATCAGTTATTTTATGGTTTAGAGGAAATTTCGTGGGATCAAGCCCAAGAACGTGGGCTTTTGCCTCAACTAATGGCGTTGCGTAAACAGCAAAAAGTCGATATTCGCTACGAAGTCACGACGAGAAATAAAGTCAAAATGGTCCGCTTTATTCAAGCTGCTAAGGAATTTGAACAATTAGAGGAAATTCGTTTGGGTTTACGCAAGGGAGCTAAGAAGAAGGAGCAACTTCTTTACTATTTACAACGCTTGGGCACTGAAAAAGTCACCGCCGTGAAGGAAATGAAAGAATTAGGTTTCAGTACCGCACTTTTAAATGAAGCGGCCAAAAACGGCTGGTTAACGTTCATTGAAAAAGAAGCGTATCGTGATCCGTTTGCCAATCAGACGTTTGAAAAAACGACTGCGTTATCTTTGAATGCAGAACAACAGGTGGCTGTGGAAACAATCTTACAATCGGTCCAAGAACAGCAAAGTCAAACCTACTTATTGGAAGGTATTACAGGAAGTGGGAAAACAGAAGTTTATCTACAGGTCATTGCAGAAGTTCTTAACCAAGGCAAAACAGCCATTATGCTTGTCCCTGAAATTTCTTTAACTCCGCAAATGGTGCAACGCTTTAAAAGTCGCTTTGGCGAACATGTTGCTGTAATGCACAGTGGCTTATCGCAAGGTGAAAAATACGATGAGTGGCGGAAGATTGAACGAGGAGAAGCGGAAGTGGTGGTTGGCGCGCGTTCTGCCATTTTTGCGCCAATCGAAAACATCGGTGTGATCATTATTGATGAAGAACACGAGGCAAGTTATAAACAAGAAGAAACCCCCCGCTACCACGCGAGAGATTTAGCGATTTGGCGTTCGGAGTACCATCATTGCCCTGTTGTTTTAGGTAGTGCCACGCCGTCCTTGGAATCACGTGCTCGCGCACAAAAAAATGTTTATCAGCGGTTACGATTAACACAGCGTGCCAATCAAGCGGCAACCTTGCCCACGATTGATGTAGTGGATATGCGGCAAGAAGTAGAAAATGGCAATGTCTCTTCTTTTTCCATGTCGTTGCAAGAAAAACTCCAAGAACGTTTAGAGAAAAACGAACAAAGTGTTCTCCTACTTAATCGCCGTGGCTATTCGTCATTTGTGATGTGTCGCGATTGCGGCTATGTGTTACCGTGTCCGAATTGTGATATTTCCTTAACTTTGCATATGGATAGCAAAACAATGAAATGTCATTATTGTGGACATGAAGAACGGATTCCTTATCGCTGTCCCAACTGTGGCCAAGATAAAATTCGCTACTACGGAACAGGCACACAAAAAGTAGAAGAAGAATTACAAACATTATTACCAGACAGTCGTATTCTCCGAATGGATGTTGATACGACCCGTCGCAAAGGTGCGCATGAAAAGATTTTGCGAACGTTTGGTGAAGGACAAGTGGATATCTTATTAGGCACACAAATGATTGCCAAAGGACTGGATTTTCCAAATGTGACGTTAGTCGGTGTGTTAAATGCTGATACTGCCTTGAATTTACCCGATTTTCGTTCCAGTGAACGGACCTTCCAATTATTGACACAGGTCAGCGGCCGAGCTGGTCGCGCTGAAAAACCTGGGGAAGTCATCATTCAATCTTTTAACCCCGAGCATTATGCGATACAATTGGCAAAAGCCCAAGATTATGAAGATTTTTATACAAAAGAAATGTATATTCGTCATCGTGGGGATTATCCGCCGTACTATTTTACGGTCCAAATTACGGCTAGCCATCCTGAAGAAAATGAAGCAGCGAAACAAATGTTTCAAATTGCGACGAAATTAAAACAAGGTTTATCACCGCAAGCCATTTTGTTGGGACCAACGCCCAACGCAATCATGCGTGTCAATAATCGTTACTTTTATCAAGTGATTATCAAGTATAAGCAAGAACCAATGCTTCAACCATTATTGAAAGAAATTTTAACCGATACACAACGAGCAACGGCTCGTGGTTTAAAACTTTCTATTGATGCAGAACCCATGAATTTTATTTAAAAAATACAGCTTTGAAAGGAGCACTTATGCGCTATCCAGTTGTGATTCACCCGAACGAACACTTAAAAATGAAGGCTCAACCTGTGACGATTATTACCGATGAAATTGTGCAGTTACTAGAGGATATGTATGAAACAATGCTGGCCCATGATGGGATTGGCTTAGCAGCCCCGCAAATTGGTAAAAATTTGCAAATGGCAGTGATTGAAATCGATGAAGAATCTGGTCGTTTTGAACTAATTAATCCTGTGATTATTGAAAAAAAAGGAACCAGTATTGATGTGGAAGGCTGTTTAAGTATTCCAGAAACATATGGAACCGTTGAACGAGCAGATGAAGTGACTGTCCGTTATTTTGACCGTGAAGGTGAAGAAATGGAAGTTACGGCTTACGGCTATTTAGCTCGAGCTTTTCAACACGAAATTGATCATTTGAATGGCGAGTTATTTATCGACAAAATGATTGAGAAAATTGCACCAGAAGATTTAGAAGCGTATATGGAGGAACATTTTGATGACTAAAATTGTATTTATGGGCACACCAGCCTTTTCTGTTCCGATTTTAGAAAGTTTAATCGAGGCAGGCTATGACGTTCAAGCGGTTGTCACGCAACCAGATCGACCAGTTGGCCGAAAAAAAGTGATTACCCCAACGCCTGTCAAAGAAGCAGCTTTAAAACATAACTTATTAGTCTTACAACCAGAGAAAATTTCAGGTTCTCCTGAAATGGAAAAAGTGATTGACTTAGCACCAGATGTAATTGTGACAGCAGCCTTTGGACAATTTTTACCAGAGAAAATCTTAAAAGCGCCCAAACTAGGTGCGATTAATGTTCATGCTTCACTTTTACCAAAATATCGTGGCGGCGCACCTGTACATTACGCGATTATTGAAGGAGAAAAAGAAACAGGCGTCACGATTATGGAAATGGTGAAAAAAATGGATGCTGGCGCGATTTTATCGCAACGTGCAATTCCGATTACGAAACAAGATGATGTAGGGACCATGTTTGAAAAATTAAGCGTTCTAGGAAAAGAACTTTTATTAGAAACGTTACCTAGGCTAATTGCTGGCGAAATCACGCCTATTCCACAAGTGGAAGAAGCGGCTACTTTTTCACCAAATATTAGCCGGGAACAAGAACGAATTGACTGGCAAAAAAACGCTGAGGCAATTGACAACCAAGTGCGTGGTATGCGTCCTTGGCCAACAGCATTCACAACCTATCAAGGGACCAACTGGAAAATTTGGGCAGTGACACCACTGACTGAAACAACAACCAGCGCCCCAGGAACGATTATCCAGCGTAGTAAAAAAGCGCTATGGATTGCTTGTGGCGAAGGGACAGTCCTTCAAATTGATCGCCTGCAACCAGCAGGTAAAGGTCAATTAACGATTCAAGAATTTTTAAATGGCGTTGGTCAAAATGTCGCAGAAAAAGATAAGGTGGACTAACAAAAATGGCTGAAAAAATCCCCAAGAAATTAAAACGTTCTGTTCGATACGTGGCTTTAGAGACCATCGAACGTGTGGATAAAGGTGGGGCGTACTCCAATCTTTTACTTAATGAAATGATGACAAAATCAGAACTAAGCGAGAAAGATGGCCGCTTGTTTACAGAACTTGTCTACGGCACAATTAGTCGTAAATTATTGTTGGAATACTACTTAACACCATTTGTCAAGAAACCGCAAAAAGTCGATAATTGGGTGAAAAATTTATTGATTTTATCGTTATATCAATTACTTTATTTAGATAAAGTGCCTGATCATGCAGTCATTAATGAAGCGGTTGAAATTGGCAAACGTCGTGGCAATCCTGGGATTGGTAAATTCGTGAATGGCGTGCTGCGGGCGTTCCAACGAAATGGAGCACCTAGTTTGGCAGCAATTAGTGATCCAGTTGATCGTTTAGCAACGGAAATTAGTATGCCACGTTGGTTAACAGAAAAATTACTTGCCCAATTAGGCGAAGAAGAAACACGGCAGTTGGGTTTGTCATTATTTGAAAAAAGCCATGCGAGTGGCCGAGTAAACACACGGTTTATTTCACGAGAAGAAGCGCTGGAAGAATTACAAGAAACAGGGATTGCCGCGAAGGAAAGTCAACTTTCCCCTTATGGTGTTGTCGCTGAAAAAGGCTACTTAGCTGGCAGTGAACTGTTTATTAACGGTTGTTTAACCATTCAAGATGAAAGCTCTATGCTCGTGGCTCCAGCGATGCAAATTGAACCGCATCATCGTGTCTTGGATGCTTGTGCGGCTCCTGGTGGTAAAACGACCCATATCGCAACTTTTTTAGAGGCTGAAGCAGGTGGTCGTGTGACATCTTTAGATATTCATGCCCACAAAATTAAGCTAATTAATGAAAATGCGCAACGCCTCCATGTGGCGGATGTCGTTCAAGCAGAAAAGCTCGATGCGCGACAAGTGGCCGAAGAATTTCCCGCAGAAACCTTTGATCGGATTTTAGTTGATGCACCATGTTCAGGCTTAGGGCTAATGCGCCGTAAACCAGACATTAAATACCATAAAACGGCCAATGATTTTCAAAATTTACCTAAAATTCAGTTAGAAATCTTAGAAAGTGTTGCCCCAACATTAAAACAATGGGGTATAATGGTCTATAGCACTTGTACTATTACGCCAGAAGAAAATCAGGAAGTGGTGGCAGCCTTTTTAGCCAAACACCCTGAATTTGAAAAAATTGAAATTGTTGCAAATGAAAACGTCCAAGCAGTAGTAAAAGAGCAAGAACTGGTTCTGTATCCCCATCAATACATGACAGATGGCTTCTTTATTTGCTGTATGCGGAAAGTTAGTTCAAATGAGGTGAAATAATTTGGAAATCAACGTTCAATCAGATGTCGGTCGCAAAAGAAATACGAACCAAGATTATGCCAACGTTTTTGAGAACCAACAACACATAACCTTTGCTGTTTTAGCAGATGGCATGGGTGGTCACCAAGCAGGTGATGTCGCTAGCCAAATGGCAGTTAATAATTTAGGTGAGAGTTGGTCCAATGCGTCTGTCGACTCAGCTGAAAAATCTGCACAGTGGTTAATTCAAGCAATTCAAAAGGAAAATGAAAAAATTTATGAACGCGGACAATCGAAACCAGAGTATTTAGGAATGGGGACAACCGTGGTTGGTGCCATCCTTTTACCGGATTCATTTGTCTTAGCAAATGTGGGGGATAGTCGCGCTTATTTAGTTCGTGACCAACACATGTTACAATTAACAGAAGATCATTCTTTAGTGAATGAACTAGTAAAATCAGGGGAGATTACTCGTGAGATGGCTGCAAATCATCCACGAAAAAATGTCCTAACACGTTCTTTGGGAATGCCTGGCACTGTCGAAGTCGATGTAACCAATCATGAGTGGCTGCCTAATGACTATTTACTGTTATGTTCGGACGGTTTAACCAATATGGTTCCTGAGACAAAAATTTTAGAAATTTTAGAGACGTCAGATCCCTTAGAATCCAAATTAAGCCAACTCGTTGCCCAAGCAAATGAAGCGGGTGGTTTAGATAACATTACCGTGTTAGCGATACACTTTGACGAACAGAAGGAGGAAAACCAATGATAGAAATCGGCAAGAAGCTGAACGGTCGATATCACATTATTGGCAGCATCGGAAGCGGCGGCATGGCCAACGTCTATTTAGCACACGATTTAATTTTAGACCGAGACGTTGCAGTAAAAGTCCTGCGCTTTGACTTCCAGAACGATCAAGCCGCCATCCGACGTTTTCAGCGTGAAGCACTAGCCGCAACTGAGCTGGTTCACCCGAATATCGTCAGTGTGTACGATGTAGGCGAAGAAGATGGACTACAATATTTAGTCATGGAATATGTGAAAGGAATGGACTTAAAACGTTACATCCAAACGCATTTTCCAATTCCTTATTCCACAGTTGTGGACATTACGCAACAAATTTTATCTGCTGTCGCAATGGCACATGAACATAGAATTATTCACCGGGATTTAAAACCGCAAAACATTCTGATTGACGAACACGGCACAGTCAAAATTACTGACTTTGGGATTGCGATTGCCTTGTCAGAAACGTCAATTACGCAAACGAACACAATGTTAGGTTCGGTGCATTACTTATCACCAGAACAAGCGCGCGGAAGCATGGCAACCAACCAATCAGATATTTACGCTGTAGGAATTATTCTCTATGAAATGTTAACGGGGAATGTACCTTTTGATGGCGAATCAGCCGTAACGATTGCTTTAAAACATTTTCAAGAAGAAATTCCTTCTGTCAAAATGTTTGATCCAGGGATTCCTCAATCATTGGAAAATGTGGTTCGTCACGCAACCGCAAAAGATCCAAGCGATCGCTACAAAACAGCGAATGAGATGGCAGAAGACTTATATACGTCCTTGTCAGCCAGTCGTTTAAACGAACCTGCGTGGGAACCAACGGCTTTATTAGGAGAAACAAAAGTATTAACACCGATTCCCGAAGACATCGCTGAACCGGAAGAGACAACGCCTGTCGAAGTCCCAGAAGATATCGCGGATGATATTTTAGCTGAACAACCGCCAAAGAAAAACCGCAAAAAAATGTGGATTGGCTTAGCAATTGCGGCATTAATTGCTTTAGCAATAGGTGGCTTAGCCTTTGCAATGTCGGGCGGCAAAGATGTTGAAGTTCCTGATGTTACGGGGAAAACGGAAGTGGCGGCTTCACAAGCGCTGCAAAGTGCCGGGCTGAAAGTCGATAATGAAACCAAAAAAATTCCCGACGATAAGATTGAAGAAGGCAAGGTGGTCAAAACAGACCCCGAAGCAAAATCATCTGTGAAAAAAGGCCGATCTGTTACTTTATACATCAGCTCTGGAACAGAAAAAATAGAGATGGCTGATTATGTAAACGAATCTTATGAGTCTACTGTTGAAGCCTTGAAAAAACTAGGGTTTTCAGAAGACCAAATTACAACGAAAAAAGAATACAGTGATTCTGTGTCTACGGATAACATTATTAAACAAAAACCAGCTGCAGGTGAAAAAGTTGATCCGAAAAAAGACAAAGTCACTTTAACGGTCAGTCAAGGACCAGAAGCGGTTACTTTGCCTAGTTACGCTGGTTATTCTTACACAAATGCAGTAAATGCACTGGCACAATTAGGCATTTCTGAATCTCAAATTACGCGTGTCGACCAAGCAAGCGATACGGTAGAACAAGGTTTAGTCATTACGCAAGACCCCGCACCAGGTGGCACCGTGGCACCTAAGAATGGTCAAGTGACGTTATATGTAAGTAAAGGTAGCGACAAAGTGACTCTTTCTGATTATAGCGGAATTTCTTACGATAATGCGGTAAGTCGCTTAATTGCTTTAGGTATCCCAGAATCTCAAATTAAACGAGTGGACGAAGAAAGCGACAAAGTTGAAAAAGATACCGTGATTAGTCAAGAGCCAGCTTCTGGTACTGCTGTTGATCCGAAAAATGACACGATTACTTTACATGTCAGCAAAGGCAGTGACTCAGTAACTGTTCCTGATATTTCAGGCTATTCGCCAAAAGCTGCAGAAGACAGCATCAATAACGCTGGCCTTAAAATCAATGAACAAGGGTTATCTGGCTCTGGCGATGGCCAAGTCGTTGAACGAACTAGCCCATCCGCTGGCAGCAAAGTCAAAAAAGGCGACTCTGTTACGGTTTATTATTCAAAAGCAAATGATTCAAAAAGCACCACTAGTGAAAGTAGTACGAGTAATTAAGACAAGAGGTTGGGACAGGAGTGTTTAGCTTCAAGAACCAAGTAGGTACTGTTTAACATCTATTTGCTTTTCAAATAGTGTTTCTCAGCAATAAGAAGAAGCTGCTCCTGTCCCACCGTTTATCTTAAGATTTAGGTCTAGGAAGGTAAGTCATTTCGACTTATGTCCTAGGCTCTTTTTAATTAATAGAATCGAGAGGCTCCCTTGATTTCTCTGCCACTATCCTGTATATTCGAAAGTAGTTAGGAGTGGTTTATCTGAAAGGTCAAATCAGAAAAGCGTTAAGCGGTTTTTATTATGTATACGCAGATGGAGAAACATATCAAACAAGAGCGCGAGGGAATTTTCGTAATCGCAAAATTACGCCACTCGTGGGAGATGAAGTGCTTTTTGAGAGCGATAATTTAACAGATGGTTATGTGTTGGAAATTTTACCAAGACGAAATGAATTAGTGCGCCCGCCTGTTGCAAATGTGGATCTAGCCGTGGTTGTTATGAGTATGGTTTCGCCAAATTTTTCGTTTAATTTGTTGGATCGTTTCTTAGTCAGCTTAGAGTATAAAGATATAGAACCAGTTATTTATTTAACGAAAGTTGATCTATTAGATGAGCCTCAACGTCAAGAAGTCACTGAAATTAAACAGATATATGAAGCGTTAGGTTATGCGGTAATCGCTTCGGAAGACGTAGAAGCCACCAAAGAATTAGAACGCTTTTTCCCAGAACGGTTAACAGTTTTTATGGGACAATCAGGCGCTGGAAAATCAACATTGTTGAATCAAATTTCACCAGAATTGCAACTAGCGACTGCGGAAATTTCCCAATCTTTAGGACGGGGCAAACATACGACCCGTCACGTGGAGTTGATTCCGCTATACGATGGTTTGGTCGCTGATACGCCAGGATTTAGTGCCATCGATTTCTTGGAGATGGAAGCGGTGGAATTACCGAAGCAATTTCCTGAATTTGTTGCCGCGGCCTCTCACTGTAAGTTTCGTGAATGTATGCACCACAAAGAACCTGGTTGTGAAGTGAAACGCCAAGTGGAAGCGGGAACCATTGCGACGAGTCGTTACGAAAATTATTTACAGTTTTTAATGGAAATCGAGAATCGACGACCTGTTTATAAGAAAAAATCATAGCAAATATAAAGGGAGCGAGCCAAATGAAACTAGCACCATCCATTTTAAGTGCCGATTTTGCCAATTTAGAAAGAGATATCCGTTTAGTAGAAGAATTAGGAGCAGATTATATTCATGTTGATGTCATGGACGGTCAATTTGTGCCCAACATTACCTTAGGACCGAATATCGTTTCAGCGATTCGTCCAGTGACAAAACTACCATTGGATGTTCATTTGATGATTGTACAACCTGAAAATTATATCAATGCTTTTGCGGAAGCTGGTGCGGATATTATTACCGTCCATCAAGAAGCAACACCCCATATTCATCGTGCCTTACAAATGATTAAAAATGCGGGCGTGAAAGCTGGCGTAACTATTAATCCTGGGACACCACTTTCGATGATCGAAAATGTATTAGACTTAGCAGACCAAGTCTTGGTAATGACTGTCAATCCAGGCTTTGGTGGGCAATCATTTATTGAAAACTCACTAGAAAAAATTGCTCAATTGAAAGAATGGAAAGAAACAAAAGGGTACACCTACGAAATTGAAGTCGATGGCGGGATTGTTCCTGAAACTGCCGCACGTTGTAAAGAAGCCGGTGCGGAAGTGTTTGTTGCAGGCTCCTACATTTATAATGCTGAAAATCCTCAAGAACGAATCGATGCACTGAGAGCAGTGCTAGACAAATGAGTCGTGTCTTACTGGTAGCTGGCGGCAATCCAAGTGATTGGCCAACCATTGAACCAGCTGCGTATGATTATTTCGTAGGTATTGATCGCGGCTGTCTCCATTTATTAGAGGCTGATTTACCGTTACAATTAGGGGTGGGCGATTTTGATTCATTATCACGAGAAGAATACCATTTTGTCCAAGAAACTGCCGAAACACTCATTCAAGCACCTGCTGAAAAAGATGATACAGACACACAATTAGCGCTTCAAGAAGCTTTACAACGATTTCCACAAGCAGAGATGACGATTATCGGTGCGACAGGCGGCAGAATTGACCACCTGTTAGCCAATCTTTGGTTACCCTTTGAACCACGATTTCAAGGCGTACTTCGCCAAATCCGTCTATGCGATCGTCAAAATAGCATCCAGTATTACGCCCCTGGTTCGTATATCGTACCAAAAGAGCCAGATAAAGAATATCTGGCCTACTGCTGTTTGACGCCTGTAGAAAACTTGACGCTACGACGCAGTAAATATTTATTAACCAATCAAGATGTTCCTTATCCAACATCGTATGCAAGTAATGAATTTATCGAAGAAGCCGCTGCTTTTTCCTTCGATGCAGGGATCATTGCGGTTATTCAAAGTAAAGACAAGTAAAAAGAGGTTGGACCTTCATCACTTTGTTGAAGGTCCAACCTCTTTTTTTATGCAATAAAAAAAGCCGAACAACGAACGTCCAGCTTTGCTTATTTAAGTTTATTAAACACGTTCGATTTTACCAGATTTCAAAGCACGAGTTGACACCCAAACTTTTTTAGGTTTACCATCGATTAATACGCGAACTTTTTGTAAGTTAGGTTTCACAGTGCGTTTTGTTGAGTTCATCGCATGTGAACGGTTATTACCACTTGAAGTCTTACGACCAGTGAAGTAACATACTTTTGCCATTTTAAGTTTCCTCCTTTGCCTTGATCTTGGAGCGATAATATTCAGCTCATACTAACTTAATTTATCATATTAGGCACTGATTTGCAAGAAGATTTTTAGTGACTAACAACAAAAGTAGCTTGTCAGGTGATAGTTTTTCATTGTCTAATTTTAAATACTTAAGAAATCCATGCACAAACGTAAGACGATAAAGATGAAAATTTAAGAGTTCAAGAAAAAAATGTAGTGGTCCGTGTTTGATTAATATAATTAAAGTACTTAGATAAATGAAAAAGGAGGAAAATATGAGCTTAGAAATCAAAAAGTTGAAAAAGAAAATGAATGAGCAGGAAATTATTAAAGGAATCAATTTGACTATTCCAGAAGGAGAAATTTATGGCTTCTTAGGCGCAAACGGTGCAGGTAAAACTACTATTTTCCGCCATATTTTAGGCATCTACTCTCCTGATGAAGGGGAAATAACATGGCAGGGACGTAAAGTTGATCGCTTTGATGCTAAAGAAGTCGGTTATCTTCCAGAAGAGCGTGGACTATATCCGAAAAGAACGGTGAGACAACAATTAACTTTCTTTGGGAAGCTCCGTAAAATGAAAAAGAAAGAAATTGAAAAAAGTATCCTCTTTTGGCTGGATTTTTTTAAGATACAAAAGAACGTAGATCGAAAAATTAGTGAATTGTCAAAAGGGAATCAACAAAAGATTCAATTTATTGCGTCGATCATTCATGGACCCAAGCTTGTCATTTTGGATGAACCATTCTCTGGGTTAGACCCGATTAATGCGAATCAACTAAAAGAAGCAATTCTTTTTTTGAAGGAAAATAGTGCTACGATAATTTTCAGCTCTCATCAAATGGCAAACGTAGAAGAAATCTGTGAAAACATTTGTATGATGAAAAAGGGTGAGGTTCTTTTAGAAGGAAATTTAAAAGAAATCAAAGATGAAACGGATAAAAGAAAAGTGAGTGTTCAGGCTGATTTTGACAGAGAAATATTAAAGCTAGATTTTGAAATAGAATCGTATAAAGAAGAAAATGATGTTATTTCTTTTTATGTAAAAGATGAATGTACTGCGAAGAAAATTCAAAAATTTATTTTTCAATCAGAAAATATTCAGCAATTCAGAATTGAGCCAATCTCGTTAAATGATATTTTTCTAGAAAGAGTGGGTGAGTAAAGTGAAAAATATAGTGACGA
Organism: Enterococcus sp. DIV1444a; assembly: GCF_051712125.1. NCBI lineage: Bacteria > Bacillati > Bacillota > Bacilli > Lactobacillales > Enterococcaceae > Enterococcus > Enterococcus sp. DIV1444a. The sequence continues at coordinate 2,602,886 of NZ_JBIOOG010000001.1, read as the reverse complement.
TTGCTTTAGAAACATACAAACAAAAAGTCGTGTCAAAAGTGTTTGTTAGTATACTGTTGGTTTTGATGGTAGGGACATTCTTGGGAATGAATTATGAAGGGATTCTAAAAAAAGAGGAACCAAGTAAAGAAACCATCCTTGTTGTTCCAAATAATCAAGAAACTGTTACTATGCTGAAAGAAGTTGGTAAAGGTACCAATCTGAACTTTGTTGACGGCGGTCAAAAGTTATCAGATGCTGAGAAAGAGCTGAAAGATAGAGCGAGTAAAACCATTTTGAAAATTGAAAAGAGTAGCGCTGGTCTATACGAAGGAAAAATTTATTACGAAGGAGCTCTCCAATATAATGTGTCTGAACAATTACAAAGTCTTGTAACCACTGTAAATCAATCGATTAAATTAAATCAATTAAATATTGATGCGGCGCAACAACAGTTTTTGAATGAAAGCACACGTTTATCCTTAGAATCTTTAGCTGGAAATCAAGATAATTCGGTTCAAACGTTAATACTAGTTTATATTGTTGGTTTTATTCTCTACATTGCAGTTATGCTCTTTTCTACAATGGTTGCCCAAGACATTGCGGTGGAAAAGAGTTCAAGAGTTATGGAAATTTTACTCACAACAATTACACCAGTTCAGCATTTAATTGGTAAAATTGTTGGCATTGGGCTAGTTGGGGTGACGCAGGCAGTAGCAATTTTTGGGGCTGCGTATGCATCTTATGGGATTTTTGGGGATAGTGTAGGGGTATTTAAATTTTTGAACGCAGGCAAAAATAGTCAAGCTCTCCTTTTAGCTATGATTTGTTTTGTTTCAGGTTATTTGATTTACTCAGTTGCTGCGGCTATTTTAGGATCAGTGGTTTCTTCTGTCCAAGAAGTACAACAATTGATGTATATTTTGATTATCCCTCTATTTATTGCAATGTTTATGGTAGTGATTCTTGCAACTGGTTCAGGAAGTAACCAAGCGATTATCATTTCATCGTATGTGCCGTTTCTATCACCGATAGTCATGTATGCACGGTATATGCTGGGTGATGCATCGCTAAGTGCTTTTGCTATAGCAATGGGAATTAATCTAGTTTTTACCATGTTTTTAGCCTTTTTAGGCAAAAGTGTTTATCAAGGAGGCGTATTTATCTATAGTGGGGATAAATTTACAAATGTTTTGAAACAAGCCTTCAAATCTGGCAAATATTATGTTAGATGAGTAAAAAAACTTATCACAACTCTCACGTATAAAACATTTATTTTGATAAATAAAAAAGTAATTAAAATTGTACACTCAGTATAGCAAGTGTACAATTTTTGTTTATAGCGTAATAGTCGGGCACTGAAATCTACTTTTTCTCAGTTTCACTTGTAAAGAAAGCTTGAATTGTTTTTTTATTAGAGTATATACTTTTTTTATTAACTGAAATATAAGGAGGTTTTAATTTGGTGAGGTTTATTTTTATTCTAAGTAATATCACGGCAGTGATTCGAGTGTTTTTTGATTATATAAAGTTAAAAGTAGTAATGATTAATAAAAAAATTACTCTACATGGTATTTTCGGCTTGATGGTTATTGCAATTTTGAATGGCAAAATAATTTCCGCTATAGGAATGTATGGATTTGCTTGGATTTACTTGAGTATAATAATTTTAGGTTATTTTTTTATCTCTAAAAGCCTCATTAAAGTTTTGGGTATAAATTCTTATATAGTCATTATTTCTGCTATAAGTGGTCAACTTGCATCCTTTGTAAAGGAAAAAATATTTGGCACAGAACTAATTTTTTCAAGTAATTTAACTATGTTTTTACATAGTACATTTCGGCTAGCGCTATCAGTAATTCTGACGATATTAATGATAAAGGGGATAAAAAAACTAGAAAAAAAGTTTTCTATTATCAATGAATGTCTTCTGCTGTTTAATTTGATTGGAATCGGCACAATGATTATCTACTATACCAGCCTGATTTTAGGAAAATATCTGGGGAATAACAAGGAAATAATTGTAGTAAATTCAATCTTCCTCACGCTCTATTTAGTTGTTTCATTAATTTCTTTTATTGTGTATCTTAGTTCGCTCAAAAATAAATATGATATTCAACAGAAGGAAAGAGAATATTTAGAAAATCAGAGATATATGGAGGCGATGGAGAAACAATTCAAGGAAATTCGGAAGTTTCGGCATGATTATAAAAATATCCTAAATTCATTAGAAGATTTTATTGTAAATGGAGATTACGAGAGTCTTAATGACTATTATTTTAGTAAAATAAAGAAAGCATCAAAATGCATTGACCAAAATGGGTTCAAGTTAGAAGCGATTGGAAACATTCGAGTAAGAGAAGTTAAAAGTCTCCTTGTGTCTAAGCTGATTTCAACGCAAGAAAAAGGAATGGATGTACAGTTAGAAGTGACTGAACCAATTGAAGAATTAGCCATTGATTCAATTTCTTTAGTTAGAATACTAGGTATTTTTTTAGATAACTCTATAGAAGAAATCGAATTTTTAGGTGAAGGTAAGCTTGTAATCGCTGTATATAAAGATGTCTCTGCTGTACATATTATTATCCAGAATTCATGTAGGAAAAATTTGCCAAAGTTCCATCTACTTAAGCAACGCGGTTTTTCATTAAAAGGCACTGATAGAGGAATAGGGTTGAGTAATGTTCAAGAATTGCTTCGAAATCTAAAAAATGTTCAGTTAGCTACCTCCATCAGTAATGGATGGTTTACTCAAAAATTGACGATTGAAAATAATAGGAGGTGCGAATGAGGTGATTTCTGTTATTATTTGCGAAGATGATTGGCGACAACGACAAATGTTGGAAACCTATGTTAAAAATTACATAATGATGGAAAGTCTTGATATAGAACTGGTTTTTTCAACTGGAAATCCGATAGAAGCACTTGAGTTTGTTAAAAGTCAGCCTAGAATAATTGGGTTATATTTTCTAGATGTTGATTTACAACATGAAATGTCAGGATTAACCTTAGCAGCTAAAATCAGAGACTACGATAATTTAGGTAAAATCGTCTTTGTCACAACACATGGGGAACTTTCGTATCTGACTTTTACGTATAAAGTGGAAGCGCTGGACTATATCATTAAAGACAACAAAGAAAATCTACAGCAGAAAATTTGTGAAAATATTCAATTGGCTCATGAACGTATAACTAGTGAGCGTAGAAATACAAAAAAATTATTTAAATTTAAGGACGGCGATACCATTCGGTCTGTAGATATGGCAACAATCATTTTTTTTGAATCTTCTTCCGTATCGCATAAAATCGTTTTACATTTTGAAAACGGAGAAATTGAATTTTATGGTTCCTTAAAGGAGATTGAAGAACAGTGTAATGATTTTTATCGTTGTCACAAATCATATTTAATCAACCGCAAGCATATAAGTAAAGTTATAAAAAGCGAACGGATTGTCGAAATGAGTAATGGAGAAAGATGTTTAGTATCAGTGAGAGCCATGAAAAACCTCTAAAATCACCAGACAAGATTCAATGAACCAAGTCGAATCTTGTCTTTTTCTGCATTGACAATGTACGACAAACGTTGTAAATTGTACAAATGTTGGTAATTATGAGGAAGGGTCTATAATATCTGACGAACTTCCTTTTAATTAAAGGCTGGATATGATAAAATGTTATGGAAGAAAATAGGGCGAATGTGCTCTTATAAGGAGGCTTTCATCAATGGCTGTAAAAATTCAAACACCCGCAGGTACCATTGAGATTACCAATGATGTGATCGCTACAGTAGTTGGCGGAGCTGCGACAGATATTTACGGAATTGTCGGAATGGCAAGCAAAAATCAAATTAAAGATAACTTAAACGATATTTTACGTCGTGAGAATTACTCACGTGGTGTCGTTGTTCGTCAAGAAGACAACGGAATCGCAGTGGATGTCTACACGATTGTTAGTTATGGTACAAAAATTTCTGAAGTTTCTCGTAACGTCCAAGAAAAAGTAAAATATAATCTTGAAACATTATTAGGTGTCACTGCGAATTCAGTTAACGTTTTTGTTCAAGGAGTTCGTGTATTACCGGATTAGAGGTAGTGTACTGTCAACGATGCAATTGCACAAGGAAATCGTGTGTTGCCGTTAGCGGTAAATCTGAAGGAGGATTTTTTAGGTGAATGTAACAGAAATCAGCGCAGGTCAGTTCCAGGAAATGGTCCAGGCAGGTGCGACTCGTCTGCATACAAACGCAGAATATGTCAACTCATTAAACGTTTTCCCTGTACCCGATGGTGATACAGGAACAAATATGAACTTATCAATGACCAGTGGTGCAAAGGCTGTGGCCGATTCTCGCTCTGAAAAAGTAGGAGAATTAGCAGGTGCGTTATCCAAAGGGTTACTAATGGGGGCTCGTGGAAATTCTGGGGTTATTTTATCTCAATTATTCCGTGGCTTCTCAAAACAAATTCCTGAGGTTACAACATTAAATGCCAAAGACTTGGCCGCTGCCTTTACACATGGTGTAGAAACAGCTTATAAAGCAGTGATGAAACCCGTTGAAGGAACAATCTTAACTGTTTCTCGTGAAGCAGCGCGTTCAGGTGAACGTAAAGCGAAAGAAACAGATGACTGTATCGAAGTCATGACAGCTGTTGTAGCAGGTGCCAAACGTGCCTTAGCGAAAACACCTGATTTATTACCTGTCCTAAAAGAAGTCGGCGTTGTAGATAGTGGAGGTCAAGGACTACTATTTATCTATGAAGGATTTTTAGAAGCACTTAGTGGTGAATTTTTACCAACTGAGACATATGAACCAAGTCCTGCCGAAATGGACGAAATGGTGAATGCTGAACATCACCGTGGTGTTAGTGGCCACGTTGCGACAGAAGACATTAAATTTGGCTATTGTACAGAAATTATGGTTCGTATCGGCGAAGGCCCAACTGTGGACAGCGCTTTTGATTATGAAACATTCAGAAACTACTTAAATGAACTAGGCGATTCTCTATTAGTCGTTAACGATGACGAAATTATCAAAGTTCACGTACACACTGAGCATCCAGGTGAAGTGATGAACTACGGCCAAAAATTTGGTTCGTTAGTAAAAATAAAAGTAGACAATATGCGTTTACAACATGAAACGTTAGTTGAACGCGATGCTCAGCAAGAAGCGTTGACTGAAAAAGTTCGCGTACCGTTTGCTGTGATTGCTATTGCAGCCGGTGAAGGCGTTCAAGAATTATTCCGAAGTTTAGGTGCAAGCTACATTATTAGTGGTGGCCAAACAATGAACCCAAGTACGGAAGATATTTTAAAAGCAGTCAAAGAAGTGAATGCAGAGCAAGTCATTATTTTACCAAACAACAAAAACATCTTTATGGCGGCTGATCAAGCAGCAGAAGTTGCCGATGTACCAGTAGCAGTTGTTCCATCTAAAACCATTTCTCAAGGGATGACAGCAATGTTAGCTTTCAATGATCAACAATCATTAGAAGAAAACAAAGCAAGTATGACGGAAATGTTAGACAGCGTTGTGAGTGGTCAAGTAACCACAGCCGTTCGTGACACAACAATTGATGACGTTGAAATTAAAAAAGATGACTTCTTAGGAATGATTGATGGTAAAATCGTTGTATCTGAAGCAGATCGTTTTAATGCATCATTAGACACGTTGAACCGCATGATTGATGAAGACACTGAAATCGTGACAATTATTGTCGGCGAAGATGGTTCGGTTGAAGAAGCGGAAAAGCTAATTGCTATTTTAGTTTCTGAAAACGATGAACTAGAAACAGAACTTCATGAAGGTGGACAACCTGTATATCCATACTTATTCTCAGCAGAATAGGTTTTCATGATGAAGAAATAAAAACAAATAGGCTGGTTTATTAGCTAGGGCTAATGAACCAGCCTATTTAATGAATGATCCATTTTTTTGCGTATATTAATGAGGAGGGGATTTTATGGACATCACAGATTTAGTCAGCGTATTGCCCGGTGTTGGCCCAAAACGTGCTGAAAATTTACAAGAACTGGGGATTACTACAATTGAAGACTTATTGACGTACTATCCCTTCCGCTACGATGATATCCAAGAAAAGGATTTAAGTGAGATTCAGGATCAGGAAAAAGTTACGCTAAAGGGACTAGTGGTTTCGGAGGCAGTCGTTAGTCGGTACGGTTATAAGAAGAGCCGGTTAACGTTTCGAATGATGCAAGAACATGCGGTCATTAATGTTTCCTTCTTCAACCAACCTTTTTTAAAAGACAAAGTAGTTCTTTCCGAAGAAATTGCTGTTTATGGCAAGTGGGATGCCAAGAGAAAATCATTGAATGGCATGAAAATCTTAGCTTCTAAAGGAGACAATGAAGATTTCGCCCCCATTTATCATGTGAATAAAAAAGTCCGCCAAAGCACGTTGGTTCAGTTAATCCGCACTGCTTTTGAAGAGTATGGTTCGCTGATTGAAGAGATTTTACCGAATGATTTATTAGAAAAGTACCGCTTGATGCCTAGAAAAGAGGCAATGTGGGCGATGCATTTTCCCAATAATCCAGAGGAAAGCCATCAAGCCAAACGCCGAGTAGTCTTTGAAGAGTTTTTCCTTTTCCAACTTAAAATGCAAGGGCTGAAGAAACAAGAAAAAGCGGAAAAAAATGGTTTAGCCATTCAATATGACGTGGATCGCTTAAAAACATTCACACAAGGACTGCCTTTTGAATTGACAGGTGCCCAAAAAAAAGTGACCAATGAAATTTGTCGAGACTTGCGAAGTCCGAAGCATATGCAACGATTGCTTCAAGGTGACGTGGGGAGTGGGAAAACGGTAGTGGCTGCGATTGCGCTATACGCCACCATGACCGCTGGCTTTCAAGGAGCGTTGATGGTTCCGACTGAAATTTTAGCGCAGCAACACATGGAAAGCTTACAGCAGTTGTTTAATCCATTAGAAGTTCGAACGGCCTTATTAACAGGTTCCACCAAAACGAAAGAACGTCGTCTAATTCTCGAAGAACTGGCCAATGGCGAGATTGACATTGTGGTAGGGACCCATGCTTTGATACAACAAGATGTCAGTTTCCATCAATTAGGTTTGGTAATCACCGATGAGCAACATCGTTTTGGTGTGAATCAGAGAAAAATATTAAGAGAAAAAGGCTTAAAACCAGATGTTTTATTCATGACGGCCACTCCGATTCCTCGAACGTTGGCAATTACAGCCTATGGCGAAATGGATGTATCAATCATTGATGAAATGCCAGCTGGACGGATTCCAATCGAAACACGTTGGATTCGGCCACCGCAGTTAGATACTGTTTTAGAATGGATGGAAAAAGAGCTGGCTCGAGGACACCAAGCTTATATTATTTGTCCCTTGATTGAAGAATCAGAAGCCTTAGATGTGAAAAACGCAACAGAAATTTTTGAACATATGCAAAGCTTTTATTCCCCAAGATATCAAGTGGGATTACTACATGGTAAAATGAAAAATCAAGAAAAAGATGACATTATGCAGGAGTTCAAAGACAATCAGCTGCAATTATTGGTTTCTACCACCGTTATTGAAGTTGGCGTGAATGTACCAAATGCCACGGTGATGTTAATTATGGATGCGGACCGGTTTGGGTTAGCACAGTTACATCAGTTACGGGGACGTGTGGGGCGTGGCTCCAGTGCTTCTTATTGTATTTTAGTGGCCAATCCGAAAAATGAAATGGGCGTTGAGCGTATGAAAATCATGACAGAAACCACCAATGGTTTTGTCTTGAGTGAGCGTGATTTGGAACTTCGCGGACCTGGGGAAGTGTTCGGTGCACGGCAATCAGGGGTGCCTCAATTTGCGGTAGGAGATATCGTGACGGACTTTAACATTTTAGAAGTTGCGCGCCAAGAAGCAAGTGCCCTATGGCAAGTGAAAGAGTGGTGGCAATATCCTGCTTACCAAGGCTTAGCCAATCGAGTGAAACCCCAAGATGAGGCGGCCCAATTTTTCGATTAGAAGAGGTAATTTTTGAAGCCAGAAAGTAAAAGCCAATGCGTATTTCTTTAAAAAAAATATGTTATACTTGTTAGGAAACAAAAAAGTAGGAGGGAATCACTCATGAAAATTGCTGTAGATGCAATGGGTGGAGATAACGCCCCACAAGCAATTGTTGAAGGGGTTATGCTAGCCAAACAAGACTTCCCAGACATTGAATTTCAATTATATGGAAAAGAAGCCGAAATAAAAAAATACATCACCGATGAAAAAAACATTACGATTATTCATACCGATGAAAAAATTGCTAGTAACGATGAGCCAGTTAAAGCAATCCGTCGTAAGAAAACGGCTTCCATGGTTTTAGCAGCGCAAGCAGTTAAAAATGGGGAAGCCGATGCGATTTTTTCTGCCGGCAACACCGGAGCGCTATTAGCAGCGGGTCTGTTCATTGTCGGCCGCATCAAAAATGTGGAACGTCCCGGTTTGATGTCAACTTTACCTGTCATGGGAGAACCAGACAAAGGGTTTGACATGTTAGATTTAGGAGCCAATGCAGACAATAAACCAGAACATTTGGTTCAGTATGCCGTTTTAGGTTCATTCTATGCTGAAAAAGTTCGGAACGTTCAGAATCCTCGTGTCGGTCTATTGAATAACGGAACTGAAGAAACCAAAGGCAGTGAATTAACGAAAAAAGCCTTCGAATTGTTAGCAGCTGATGAAACGATTAATTTTGTCGGAAACGTTGAAGCACGAGAATTATTAAATGGCGTAGCTGACGTGGTGGTGACAGACGGCTTCACAGGAAATGCCGTTTTGAAATCCATTGAAGGCACCGCTATGAACATGATGAGCTTACTGAAAACAGCGATTCTTTCTGAAGGTGTCAAAGGAAAAATGGGCGCCTTGTTATTAAAGAATGCGCTACATGGCATGAAAGATGAAATGGACTACTCAAAACATGGGGGGGCAGTTTTATTTGGCTTAAAAGCGCCAGTCATTAAAACGCATGGGGCTACGGGTCCTGATGCCGTCCGCTATACCATTCGTCAAATTCATACAATGTTAGAAACCCAAGTTGTCCCACAATTAGTGGAATATTATGAAGGCAAAGCAGAGTAATTTGCAATTGTCTTGACATCAGTTTGTTACTCAAATGAAAAAAAGATGGACAAATACCTAAATTGTGAGTACAATGTATCTTAGCGTTTTAGTAAAAGAAAGAACCTTTTTTCAAAAGCAGTGGAGGTGAATACAGTTGACTCGTGAAGAAGTACTTCAAAAAGTAGCGAAGATTATCTCAAACCACTTTGATATTGAAGCGGATCAAGTAACAGATCAATTAAACATTAAAGATGATTTGAACGCTGACTCAATTAGCGTAATGGAGTTTGTTTTAGAACTTGAAGATGAATTTGGAACAGAGATTTCAGATGAAGATGCAGAAAAAATTGAAACAGTTGGTGCCGCTGTAGATTATATTGTGAGTAATTCATAAAAAATAATAAGACAAAGTCGATTAACAGTCCTGTTAATCGACTTTTTTTTTGCGTACATAATGGTTCTTTTATTAAGCAATAAGACTATTTTTACACATATTTTTGTAAAAAAAATCATACATGTAAAAAAATAACTGCGAAAAAAGTTATTTTATCTTGCTTTTTATGGAATAATTCTATAAAATTATGAAAAAACAATGAGCTGTAAATTAACATTGATAAAAATTAGAAAGTGCTATCATTAAATATTAGTTAATTTATATAATGTTTTTGAAAGGACGTAAGGGGTGCGTATGGATGCAAGGAAATGAACAATTACTAGAGGTTTCAGGATTAGAAACAGCATTTAGAATCAAAGATGATTATTATAATGCCGTCGATGATGTTTCATTTGAATTGAAGAAAAATGAGATTCTGGCAATCGTCGGAGAATCTGGTTGTGGAAAAAGTACCTTAGCAACAACGATTATGGGCTTACATGATCCCAATCATACCAAAATTACGGGGGAAATTTTATACAACAATTTAAATTTAACCACGTTTAATGAAACATTGTACAACAAAGTCAGAGGAAACGATATTGGGATGATTTTCCAAGATCCGTTGTCTGCACTGAATCCGCTCATGCGAATTGAAGACCAAATTAAAGAAAGTCTCACGTATCATACCAAAATGACCGCACAACAAAAACAAGTACGGGCCATTGAACTGTTAGAACAAGTAGGGATTCCCAACCCAGAGCGTGTCGGGAAACAGTATCCTCATGAATTGTCTGGCGGCATGCGCCAACGGGTGATTATTGCCATTGCAATCGCGTGTAAACCACCGATTTTAATTGCAGATGAACCAACAACGGCCTTAGACGTTACCATTCAGGCACAAATTCTCGATTTGTTAAAGGATTTACAAGAAGAAACGGGAAGCGGCATTATTTTAATTACCCATGACTTAGGTGTAGTTGCGGAAATGGCTGATCGTGTAGCGGTTATGTATGCGGGTCAGTTTGTAGAAGTAGCCACTGCTGAAGAATTGTTTAGTCATCCGAAACATCCATATACACGTTCCTTACTTCAGTCCATTCCCCAAGAGAATTCCGATGAAGAAGAACTTCATGTGATTGAAGGGATTGTTCCTTCGTTAACCAAATTACCTCGAAAAGGTTGTCGATTTGCCCCACGAATTCCTTGGATTGATGCATCGGAACATGAAGAAAATCCAACATTACATGAAGTTGCACCGAATCATTTTGTTCGTTGTACATGTTATAAACATTTTCATTTTAGAGACGGGGAAGGGGAAGCGTAATGACAGAAATTATTCAAATTAAAGATTTAAAAGTTCATTATCCAATTCGCAGCGGCTTCTTCAATCGAATCACTGATCATGTTTTGGCGGTTGATGGTGTGGATTTCATGATTGAACAAGGTAAAACGTATGGGTTAGTTGGTGAGTCGGGTTCTGGAAAATCAACGACAGGAAAAGCAATTATTGGTTTAGAAAAAATTACAAATGGTGAAATTATTTATCAAGGACAAGATGTAACCAAGCCGCGCAGTCGAAAAGCGATTGGATACAACAAAGATGTTCAAATGATTTTCCAAGATTCGATGTCAAGTTTAAACCCTAAAAAAAGAGTGTTAGATATTATCGCCGAACCAATTCGAAATTTTGAACGATTAAGTGACCAAGAAGAAAAGAAAAAAGTCAAAAGTTTGTTGGACATTGTGGGGATGCCAGAAGATGCGTTGTACAAATATCCTCATGAATTTTCTGGTGGGCAACGCCAACGTTTAGGCGTCGCCCGAGCGGTGGCTACTAGCCCCAAATTGATTATTGCGGATGAACCTGTTTCAGCACTGGACTTATCTGTGCAAGCACAGGTATTGAATTTTATGAAGAACATTCAACAGGAGTATGGCTTAAGTTACTTATTTATTTCCCATGATTTGGGCGTAGTTAAACATATGTGTGACAACATTGCTATTATGTACAAAGGCCGTTTTGTAGAAATCGGTACACGCCAAGATATTTACACTAATCCACAACACATTTATACCAAACGTTTACTTTCAGCAATTCCTAAAATTGACGTAGCGAACCGAGAAGCTCACAAAGAAGAACGAAGAAGAGTTGAGCAAGAATATCGGGAAAATCATAAAGACTATTATGATGAAAATGGGCGGGTTTATGACTTACATGCGATTAGTCCAACCCACCAAGTAGCGTTAAAAAATGGAGGTGCTGAATAATGTGGAAAACAATTTTACGCCGTTTGTTATTGATGATTCCGCAAGTGATTATTTTAAGTGTCTTGATTTTCCTGTTGGCTAAAATGATGCCAGGTGATCCGTTTACAGGATTGATTAATCCGAACCAAGACCCGAAAGTGATTGAAGCCATGCGCGAAGCTGCCGGGTTAAATGATCCTTGGTACGAACAATATTTCCGTTGGATTGGCAATGCCTTACATGGGGATTTTGGGCATAGTTTTATCTTTAAATTACCTGTGTCTACACTCATTGCTGGTCGGGTGGGGAATACGATTGCATTAGCTGCTGTATCAGTCATAATCACGTATTTAATCGCCATTCCTTTCGGTTTAATTGCTGGCCGTTACCAAAATTCATGGTTTGACAAAATGGTGGTTATCTACAACTTCTTCAGTTTTGCTGTGCCATTATTCATCTTTGCCTTGATTATGCTCTTTATTTTTGGGTATCGCTTAGACTGGTTCCCAACGAGTGGAACCGTGACTGTCGGTTTGGCTGAGGGAACGTGGCCGTATTATTTAGATAAACTGAAGCATTTAATTTTACCAGGGGTCACTCAAGCGTTGCTGGGGACAGCGGTCACTATTCAATATTTGCGCAGTGAAGTGATTGATGTTAAAAACATGGACTTTGTTCGTACTGCTCGTTCAAAAGGAGTGCCAACGAATAAAATTTTTAATCGACACATTTTTAGAAATGCAGCATTACCAATTGCCTCTCAATTAGGTTATGAAATTACTGCTTTGATTGCCGGATCAGTCGTTATTGAAAAGATTTTTGCTTTCCCAGGAATTGGAAAATTATTTATTGATAGTATCATTCAACGTGACTATTCCGTTATTACCGCTCTCGTGTTGATTTTGGGATTGGCAACCCTTATCGGAACCTTAATTTCTGATATTGTAATGAGTATTGTTGATCCAAGAATTCGAATTCAGTAGAAAAAACACGAAGAAAGGGTGATAAAAATGGAATTGACAGAAGAAAAAAGAGAAGAAGTCTTACAAGAAAGTATTCCGCCAATGGGCTTTCGGATGATTGCGCGAGAATTCGTCAAAGAAAAAATGGCGATGTTTTCTTTAATCCTTTTGGTCATTATCTTATTAGCCGTTTTTATCGGTTCGTTAGTGTTAGACCAAAGTGCCGTTATGCATGTAAGTATTTTAGATAAATATGCGGAACCAGGTACCGTTACAATGAATGGCACCAAGTTCATTTTAGGTGCCGATGAAGGTGGTCGTGACGTTTTAGGTCAATTGATTATCGGGGCTAGAAACTCGATTTTAATCGGCTTTGCCATTACGATTATTACGTCTATTATCGGGGTCGGTTTAGGGATTATTTCCGGTTATTATGGAGGCATGATTGATAATATTTTGATGCGTATCGTGGATTTTATTATGATTTTGCCAATTATGTTAATTATTATTGTGTTCGTTTCCGTGATTCCTAAATATAGTATCTGGTCCTTTATTTGGATTATGTGTGCGTTTTATTGGGTTGGAAAAGCACGATTGTTCCGCAGTAAAACGTTATCTGAAGGGCGCCGAGATTACGTCAGTGCCTCTAAGACAATGGGAACAAGCGATTTTAAAATTATGTTTCGAGAAATTATGCCGAATTTAAGTTCATTAATTATTACGAACTTAACGATTAATTTCGCGGCCAATATCGGGATCGAAACAACGTTAACTTTCTTAGGCTTCGGGTTACCACAAAGTGTCCCAAGTTTAGGAACCTTAATTGGCTACGCCAGCAGTGGGGATGTCTTAGTCAATAAACAATGGGTTTGGTTACCTGCATCAATTCTAATTTTAGTCTTGATGTTAAGTATAAACTATGTTGGACAAGCATTTAAGCGCTCAGCAGATGCACGACAACGATTAGGCTAATTAGCCAAAAAATGAGGGAGGAAAAGAGATGAACAAGAAACGGATTTTAGGTGCAATCACGTTAGCTTCTGTGTTAGTATTCGGGTTAGCTGCATGTGGTGGCGGCAATAAAGGCGGGGGCAATAAAGCAACGGAAACAGAAGACATTTCAAAAATGCCAATCGCTGTTAAAAATGATAAAAAAGCAATTGATGGCGGGATATTAGATGTCGCTGTAGTTATGGATACACAATTCCAAGGACTTTTCCAGCAAGAATTTTATCAAGACAACTATGATGCACAATACATGCTTCCAACGGTACAGCCATTATTTAACAATGATGCAGACTTTAAGATTGTCGATGGGGGTCCTGCGGATCTGAAATTAGATGAAGAGGCCAATACAGCAACCATTAAATTACGTGACAATTTGAAATGGTCTGACGGTAAAGATGTGACGGCAGATGACGTGATTTTCTCTTATGAAGTCATTGGTCATAAAGACTATACAGGGATTCGTTATGATGATAACTTTACGAATATTGTTGGCATGGAAGACTACCATGATGGTAAATCACCAACCATTTCTGGCATAGAAAAAGTCAATGATAAAGAAGTTAAAATCACTTATAAAGAAGTTCACCCAGGAATGCAACAATTAGGTGGTGGTGTTTGGGGTTCAGTTTTACCAAAACATGCCTTTGAAGGAATTGCTGTTAAAGACATGGAATCAAGCGATGCAGTTCGTAAAAACCCTGTAACTATTGGACCATACTACATGAGTAATATTGTGACAGGCGAATCTGTTGAATACCTACCAAATGAGCATTACTACGGTGGCAAACCTAAATTAGATAAATTAGTGTTCAAATCTGTTCCTTCTGCGAGCATTGTAGAAGCGATGAAAGCGAAACAATACGATATTGCATTATCAATGCCAACAGATACGTATCCAACATACAAAGATACTGAAGGGTATCAAATCTTAGGACGTCCCGAACAAGCCTACACGTATATTGGCTTTAAAATGGGTACGTTTGACAAAGAAACAAATACAGTGAAATACAATCCAAAAGCTAAAATGGCAGATAAAAGCTTACGTCAAGCCATGGGCTATGCAATTGACAATGATGCAGTCGGCCAAAAATTCTACAACGGCTTACGAACAGGCGCAACAACGTTAATTCCACCAGTCTTCAAGAGCTTGCATGATAGCGAAGCGAAAGGCTATACGCTTGATTTAGACAAAGCGAAAAAATTATTAGATGATGCTGGCTATAAAGACGTAGACGGCGATGGCATTCGCGAAGACAAAGAAGGCAAACCACTAGAAATCAAGTTTGCTTCAATGTCAGGCGGCGAAACTGCACAACCACTTGCTGATTACTATGTCCAACAATGGAAAGAAATTGGCTTAAACGTAACGTATACAACAGGACGCTTAATTGATTTCCAAGCATTCTATGATAAATTGAAAAATGATGACCCAGAAGTAGATATCTATCAAGGCGCATGGGGCACAGGTTCAGATCCTTCACCAACCGGCTTATATGGTCCAAACTCAGCCTTTAACTATACACGTTTTGAGTCAGAAGAAAATACTAAATTACTTGATGCGATTGATTCAAAAGCATCATTTGATGAAGAAAAACGTAAAAAAGCCTTCTACGATTGGCAAGAGTATGCCATTGATGAAGCGTTTGTAATCCCAACACTTTACAGAAATGAAGTCTTGCCTGTCAACGACCGCGTAGTTGACTTTACATGGGCAGTTGATACGAAAGATAATCCATGGGCAACGGTGGGTGTCACTGCGGAAAAACGTTAAACAACGTTCCGCTGATTTAATAGAGATAGAACGAGGTCGGGACAGAAGTGTTTAACTCCGAGAAATAAGAAGGAGGTGCTTCTGTTCCAGCCGTTTATCAGTTTTTGAGCGTGGCGCAAAAATCCAAAGTGATTTTTGTCCCACGCTCTTTCTATCTCTTACGTAAACAAACGCTTTTGTCTCAGTCATAGCTCTATTTATTTATTTTTTTCTAAAAAATAATGAGAACACAGTGAATAACAGGCTTTTTCTGAATAGAACCATTTAAAAAAAGTGAAAAAAAAAGTATAATGAAACAAGGTGTAAATAAATGTAAAGGAATGTGGAGAATGGACAATCAGTTAACAACAGAGTTAAAAGAACGTTACGGCATTGTTTTCCATGATGTCAATCTATTAGAGCAAGCTTTTACTCATTCATCCTATGTGAATGAGCATCGCTATTTAAAATTATCCGATAATGAACGTCTTGAATTTTTAGGAGATGCAGTTTTAGAATTAATTGTTTCACAATATTTGTATTTAAAATTCCCAGAACTTCCAGAAGGAAAATTAACGAAGATGCGCGCAGCCATCGTTCGGGAAGATAGTTTAGCCAAATTTGCGAAAGAATGTCATTTCGACAACTACATTTTATTAGGTAAAGGAGAAGAAGCATCGGGCGGACGAACACGTGCATCATTATTATGTGACTTATTTGAAGCCTTTTTAGGTGCCCTCTACTTAGACCAAAAAGTTGGCGCAGCCAAGAAATTTATTGAAGACGTTATTTTTCCGAAAATCGATGCCGGTGCTTTTTCACATGAGATGGATCACAAAACACAATTACAAGAAGTTTTACAACGCAAAGGCGATGTTTCAATTGAATATCGCTTAATTAAAGAAGAAGGCCCTGCTCATGACCGTACCTTTTTCACCGAAGTTTACATGAATGGTGAACTCATTGGGTTAGGCCAAGGAAAATCGAAGAAGTTAGCTGAACAGGATGCCGCTGAGCGGGCACTGAAAAGTATTCCTCAGTAAGGCTGGAAGGAGCAATATTCGTGTATTTAAAACGAATTGAAATTACAGGATTTAAATCATTTGCAGATAAAACCATTATTGAATTTGAAGATGATGTGACAGCAGTGGTTGGTCCGAATGGAAGTGGGAAAAGTAATATCACGGAAGCCGTTCGCTGGGTATTAGGTGAACAATCTGCGAAAAACCTTCGCGGTGGCAAAATGAACGACATTATCTTTGCCGGTTCGGAAGGTCGTAAGCCGCTAAATATTGCGGAAGTTACCGTGACGTTAGACAACAGCGACCATTATTTAGCATTGGATTACAGTGAGATTAGTGTCACCCGGCGTTTAAAACGAACAGGCGAAAGTGACTTTTTTATTAATAAACAAGCGTGCCGTTTAAAAGACATTCAAGATTTATTTATGGATTCAGGGTTAGGCAAAGAATCTTTTTCAATTATTTCGCAAGGGAAAGTTGAAGCGATTTTTAATAGTAAACCTGAAGACCGTCGAGGGATTTTTGAAGAAGCAGCGGGCGTTTTAAAATACAAACAACGGAAGAAAAAGGCTGAACAAAAGCTTTTTGAAACCGAGGACAATTTAAGCCGTGTTCAAGATATCATTTACGAGTTGGAAGACCAATTGGTTCCTCTAGCTGCTCAAGCAGATGCGGCTAAAAAGTATTTAGCTTTGAAAGAAGAACTTACCGAAATTGATGTCAATTTAACTGTGACCGAAATTCAAGAAGCAAAAGCTATTTGGGAAACGAAAACGCAAGAATTAACAGCCATTGAAGAAAAGTTAGCTGGCGCAAGTAAGCAAGTCCATGACTTAGAAGGCAAATTGGTACGTTTACGAAGCAAGCGCAATCGTTTAGATGAACAAATTGAAACGGAACAACAACAATTATTACAAGTGACAGAAGCGTTGAAACAAGCAGAAGGACAAAAAAATGTTTTAATTGAACGTTCCAAACACACCTCCCAAACGGCAAGCGAATACGAAGAGACATTGGCAGAAACGGCCGAAAAAATTGTTCGTTATCGAGAAGAATTGCAGACGCTGGAAACAGCAATCGCAGAAAAAACGGCACAACGTCAGACGTTAAAAGAAGCATTGGCTTTGGCAACGAAAGATGTGGAAAAATATAGTAAGTCTTCTAAAGAATTGATGGAAGAGTTGCGCAGTCAGTATGTGGAAGTCATGCAAGAACAAGCCAATACAGCCAATGACTTAAAATATTTAGAACGACAATATCAACAAGAAACAGCTAAAAATCAACAATCGCTAGCAAAACATGAAGCGCTAGAAGAACAGATGGTTGAAGCTCTCGCAATGAAAGAGACGCTAGAAAAAGAGCAAAAAGTCGCAAAACAAGGCTTACAAGAACAGCTGGAAGAATACACAGCGTTGAAAGCAACGCTTGAAGCTAAACGTGAACGATTAGCACAGCGTCAAAACGATATGTACCAAGCGATGAATCAAGTGCAACAAGCGAAGGCACGCCAAAAAAGTTTGCAAGAAATTCAGGAAAATTACGCTGGCTTCTATCAAGGCGTGAAAGCTGTATTGCGTCATAAAAACCAATTAACTGGGATTGTTGGTGCAGTGGCTGAGTTAATTGAAGTGCCTAAAGAATATACGTTGGCGATTGAAACGGCCTTAGGTGGCGCGGCGCAACATATTGTTGTGGAAAATGAGAAAGATGGTCGAGCAGGTATTACCTTCTTAAAACAACAACACAGTGGCCGGGCAACCTTTTTACCATTGACCACCATTAAGCCGCGCTCTGTATCAGCGATGGTTCAGAATCGTTTGGCCGGTGCACCGGGCTTCATAGGGATTGCCAGTGAGTTAGTTCGTTATCCAGAACAAGTACAAACCGTTATTCAAAATTTATTAGGTGTCACGATTTTAGCGGCAGATTTAACGAGTGCCAACCAGTTAGCAAAATTAGTCAATTACCAATATCGCGTTGTCTCATTGGAAGGCGATGTGATGAATCCTGGCGGTTCGATGACTGGGGGAGCCAATAAACGTGGCAACCAAGGAAGCCTATTTTCACAAGCGCAAGAACTTCAAACAATTACTGAACAAATGACTCAATTAGAAACACAACTAAGAAGTGTAGAACAAGAAGTCCAAGCGCTCTCGCAAGAAGTGAAAACAGCCACGGAACGTGCAGAAATGTTGCGCTCTGCTGGTGAACAAAATCGTTTAAAACAACAAGAAATTGACAATAAATTAGCCAATCAAACAGAAACGATTACTCGTTTAACAAAAGAAAAACGCTTGTTTGAATATGAATCACGGGAATTGCATCAATTCTTAACCGAATATCAAGCGAAAAAAGCCACATTGACAGAGCAACAAGCAAGCTTAACGGCAACGAAAGAACGTTTAGATGCTGAAATGAAACAAGTGGAACAAGAAGCTAGCCAAATGGAAACCTTTAAAGCCCAAGCGCAAGAACGCTTGACGACAGTTCAAGCAGAACAAGCAGTAGCGGCGGAACAATGTGCCCATTTTGCTCGTCAAAAGCAAGACAAACAAGAACAATTGGACGAATTGTTGATTCGAGAAACGGCCATCCGTCAACAGCTACAACAACTAAGTAGCCATTCTAGCGATCACCAGTTAACCGAAGAAGGCTTAGCGGCACAAGTCGCGCAATTAGCGGAGAAACAAACAGCGTTGCAAACATCTTTACAAACGGCACGCAGTCAACGACAAGCGTTACAAGAAGAAGTAGACGAGTTAGATACAAAATTAGCGGAAGAAAACAAACGCCAACAACAGTATTTAGCAGATAAAACACAAATCGAAGTCCTAAAAAATCGCGCAGAAATGCAATTAGATAGCTCATTAAGTTACTTACAGGAAGAATACAGCTTAACCTTTGAAGCTGCCTATGAAGCGTATTTCCCAATCGATGATTTGGTGCAAGCGCAGCAAACAGTGAAGCGCCTAAAACAAGAAATTGAGCGGTTAGGACCCGTTAACTTAAGTGCCATCGAGCAATTTGAACAAGTCGATGAACGTCACCAATTTTTAGTCAGTCAACGAGATGATTTATTAAATGCGAAAGAACAATTATTTGAAACCATGGATGAAATGGACCAAGAAGTGAAAGAACGGTTTAAAGAAGTCTTTGAAGCAATTCGTGGCCAGTTCAAAGTGGTATTTCCTAATATGTTTGGTGGCGGACGGGCAGAACTGGTGCTAACCAATCCAGAGGATCTCTTGAATACAGGGATTGAGATTGAGGCACAACCACCAGGGAAAAAATTACAACATTTAAGTTTGTTGTCTGGAGGCGAACGGGCATTAACGGCGATTGCGTTACTCTTTTCAATTATTCGTGTTCGACCTGTTCCGTTCTGTATTTTAGATGAAGTAGAAGCAGCTTTAGATGAAG
This sequence comes from Enterococcus sp. DIV1444a, assembly GCF_051712125.1. Classification (NCBI taxonomy): domain Bacteria; kingdom Bacillati; phylum Bacillota; class Bacilli; order Lactobacillales; family Enterococcaceae; genus Enterococcus; species Enterococcus sp. DIV1444a. The sequence continues at coordinate 2,583,039 of NZ_JBIOOG010000001.1, read as the reverse complement.
CCAACGTTGCTCGTTTTGGCCATTATTTAAGCGAATTTGAAGATGGCACACAGTTTATTGTAGTGACACATCGTAAAGGAACAATGGAAGCCGCAGATGTTTTATATGGCGTGACTATGCAAGAATCTGGGGTTTCAAAAATCGTTTCAGTTCGTTTGGAAGAGGTCAAAGAAGGTGGCGCAATTGAAAAAAGCAAGTAGCCAGAAGCAAGGAGGAGCGAACGTTTGATAAAATTAGTTGCTATTGATTTAGATGGAACATTATTAAATAGCCAAAAAGAGATTTCTTTACGGAATAAACAAGCACTGATGGCTGCGAAACAAGCAGGAGTGAAAGTTGTTATCTGCACAGGTCGACCTTTGGCAGCCATTGGTCCTTACTTAGAAGAATTAGGGTTACAAGATGAAGGCGATTATAGCATTACTTTTAACGGTGGGTTGGTTCAAAAAAATGATACAGGGGCCATTATTGAGAAAACACTGATGCCTTTGGAAGCAATTCATGAGCTCTACCAATTAGCAACCACACTCAACATGCCGTTTGATGTCTTATCAGATGAGGTCGTGATGCAACTGCCTTCTGCACCAAATTATCCTTCAATTTATAGTTCTCTAAACAAATTATTAACCTTTGAGTCCTACAAATTAGAAGAATTAACCCCAAATCGAATTTATAATAAAGTTGTTGTTGCGATTGATGAAGCGTATTTAAATGAACGCATCAAGGAAATTCCGGCCTCCTTTTATGAGCGCTTTGAAATTATTAAAACGCGAAATAACTTATTAGAATTTATGCCAAAAGGGATTACGAAAGCCTATGGTATTTCCTTGTTAGCCAAAGATTTAGGAATCCGTGCAGAAGAAATCATGACCTTAGGGGACGAAGAAAATGATTTACCGATGATCGAATACGCTGGCTTAGGTGTCGCCATGGCAAATGCGATTCCATTAGTTAAAGAAGCCGCAGATGTCGTTACAGACACGAATGACCAAGATGGTGTTGCCAAAGCGGTCGAAAAATATATTTTAACGCCGTTGGAAGGAGGCCAATAAGAATGGGATTTTTTGATAAAATTAAAAAAGCTTTTTCCGCTGAAAAAAAGGAAGAAGAAAAACAAGAGATAATTGAAGAAACAGTAGACGAAACACCTAGTGATGAATCAGCGCCTACTGAATCAAAAGAAACCGCAGTAGAAGAGGCGCAAACAACGCCAGAAACGACAGCGGAAGAAGTCACAGAAACAGCCGATTTAACAGATAACGCTGAAATGGAAAAATTAGCTGGCGTAGAAGAAGCGTTAGAAGAAGAGCCAGAAGAAATCCTGACAGAGGAAACACAAGAAGTTGTTGTGGAAGCGCCTGAGGAAGAAAGTAGTGTCGTGACTCCGTTGGCAGAACCAACAGACACGCAGGTTTCAGAAGAAATTGAAGAGTCAAAAGAAGAGCAAGTCCAAGAAAAATATGAAAAAGGTTTGGAAAAAACGCGTAAGACATTTGGTCAACGGTTAAATGAATTGTTTGCTAATTTCCGGAGCGTCGATGAAGATTTCTTTGAAGAATTAGAAGAAACATTAATTGGTGCAGACGTAGGCTTTGATACATCCTTAAAAATTACAGAAGCCTTGCGACAAGAAGTGAAACTGCGAAACGTGAAAAAACCAGCTCAAGTTCAAAATACCATCATTGAAAAAATGGTTGATTTGTATGAAGAAGCAGGAATTAATGAAAATAATGCAATTAACTTACAGCCAAATGGCTTAACCGTGATTTTATTTGTCGGTGTTAATGGAGTTGGTAAAACAACCAGCATTGGTAAATTGGCGCATCAATACAAGCTGGAAGGAAAGAAAGTTTTAATGGCAGCTGCCGATACGTTCCGAGCGGGCGCCATCGATCAATTAGTTGTTTGGGGCGAACGGGCTGGCGTTGAAGTTGTACGTGGGAATGCTGGCGGCGATCCAGCAGCGGTCGTTTTCGATGCAGTGGAACGTGCCAAAGCAGAACAGGCCGATGTTTTATTAGTGGATACAGCAGGTCGTTTACAAAATAAAGTCAACTTAATGAAGGAATTAGAAAAAATCAAACGAGTCATCCAACGAGAAATTCCAGATGCGCCTCACGAAGTTCTCTTAGTCGTGGACGCAACTACTGGGCAAAATGCGATGACACAAGCCAAACAGTTCAAAGAAACAACCGATGTCACTGGTTTAGTTTTAACCAAACTAGACGGAACAGCCAAAGGTGGTATTGTCATTGCTATTCGGAATGAATTACACTTGCCAGTGAAATTAGTTGGTCTAGGTGAAGGCATTAACGATTTAGAACCATTCAATGCCAACGATTTCGCTATGGGCTTATTTAAAGGCTTATTAAAAGATGTTTAGTTGTAGAAAATAACAGGTTTGGGAAGAACGTGGGACAGGAGTATTTAGCTTCAAGAATGAAGAAGCTACTCCTGTCCCGCCGTTTATTTTAGGATTGGGACGGATGTTCTAAGTTCTTCCTAAATCGTTTCTGAAAAAATGAAGGAGTGAGGTAGAAGATGACAGAACAAATGTGGATTGAGAAGTTAGGATTAGAAGCGCATCCTGAGGGCGGTTATTTTAAACAAACCAATAAAAGTGAACAATTGATTCCGACCAAACGAGGCGAACGGGCGTTGCATACAGCAATCTTATTTCTATTAAATACAGAAAGTCCGTCACATTTTCATCGTTTAAAAGCGGATGAATTATGGTTTTTTCACGATGGTCAGCCGTTAACCGTTCACTGTATTTTTCCTGATGGAACGTATCAAGCTGTTCAGTTAGGGAAAGACTTAGTTCAAGGACAACAGCTTTCGTTCTCAGTTCCTGCCGGCACAATTTTTGGCTCTACAGTAGCGACAGGATTTGCGTTAGTCAGTTGTGTGGTTACACCAGGCTTTGAGTTTGAAGACTTCGAGTTATTTACTCAAGCGGAGTTGTTAAACGATTATCCACAACATAGTGAAATCATTCAGCACTTAGCTTATCGAGAATTACCTTAAGAAAACGTTTTAGTAACATTTCTTTTATGAATATGCTAGTATAAATCAAACAAGCTTATTGATTTTGGCGCAACGCACAGTTAGCTGTCGTAGATGATTAAAAGAAAGGGATGAATCACATGGGCACAATGGTTTTTGTTAACTTCCCAGTAGCGGATGTCCAACGTTCTACAGCATTTTATGAAAAACTTGGATTCAAAAAGAACGAGGAATTTTCAACAGAGGAAGCTAGTTCGATGATGTGGGATGATCAATTTTGGATTATGTTGTTGAACCATGATTTTTATGGAAAATTTATCCAAGAAAAGCAAATTATTGATGCGCAAACAACCAGTGGAGCATTAATTTCCTTTAGTTTAGAGAGTACCGAAGCCGTAAAACAGTTTGGCGAAACTGCCAAAGCTAACGGAGGCAACTGTTACCGAGTTGATATGGGAATACCAGAAGAGCAAATGTATGGCTTAGAGGTGCAAGATTTGGATGGCAATAGCTTAGAACCAGTCTGGATGAAGATGTAAAAAGAGCCGCAAAATCTCTACAGAAAAAATATTATAATCAAACAAAAATATACGCCATTCTTCAAACTTAGATTAAAAAGTCTAACTTTGAAAATGGGGTATATTCTTTTACATTTGAATTACTTCATCAAATTTACTCGAAATATCATTGTTTACATGATGAAGAACAGCAAGGACTGTTTTAGAACTTTCAGCTAAGAGGGATAAAACTTTTTCAGTATTTTCTTTATCTGTTGAAGAAGTTGGTTCATCTACCAATAAAAATGGACGATTTTCATATAGCGCCCGAGCCAAGGAAACCAACATGGCCTCACCACCGCTGATTGTGGCAGTAGATTGATTGAAAATTATTTCAAAATTGGCACCAAAAACTTTTTTACCAATTTCATATAACTTCTCTTTATTAGGTTTATTGAAAGAAGTAATATTTTCCGCGACTGTCCCATCATAAAGCTTGGCTTTTTGGGAAACATAGCCAATCATTGTCGAGAAGTCGACTGTGCGTAATTCTTGTTGTTGATTCAATAATATTTTTCCTTGATACTGATTTATCTCTTGTGTCAATAATTTTAGGAAAGATGATTTTCCACTTCCGTTTTTACCAATGATTATATACTTTTTTTCTGAATATAATTCTAAATTAATCGGACCAATATTTTTTTCTTCATAAGTAATCAAAACATTATTAAATAAAATTGTTTTGGGAACTATAGAAGAATGAAGAAGTTCAGGTTCGGTGGAAAGCAAGACATCATTAACTTTGCGAATCTCTTTTATAGAATAAAGTTCTGTTAATACAGTTGAGAGCCAAAAAATAGGAGTAGTAATTGTTTCGACAGATTGTGTTATCGCTAATAGTTCGGGAAAAGTCAATTCTTGCTGGCGAATTAAAAAAATACCTATTAATAACAAACCAATTTGAATAAACCACCCACAAGTATCATTAATAACTGTTATCGTTGATTGGAAAAAATTATTCTTGAAAAAATGTTTTTCAGCTTCTTTGTTTTTTTGAGAAAAACGAGGAAAGAGACGTTTGCCAATAGAAAAAATTTTTAATACTGCTAAGTCTTCAAAAATATCTTGCAATGTTTGTACAATATTAGCTTGTGAATCATTAAATTTTTTTTGATGTATAGCGATTTTTTTGACAAAATGTTTCGTTGTAAAAAAAGAAATCAACGTTAAGCCTAATAAATAGAGCCAAATATGCCAATTAATTGTCAGAATTAATAGCGAACCTAGAGAAAATGAACAAATAAAATAAATCAAACTAATTAGCGCACCTAGATATTTTTTTATCACAAAAGGATTATCAATCGTCATTATTTTAACAACTTTTTCTGTAGGATATTTTTTTATTAAAGTAGCCAGCGGTAACCGAATCAAAGCTTGGTACATTTGATTATTCATTTTTTTTAAAGAACTGGCAAAAAAATGTTGTTGAACAATTTGTGATCCTAAATTAATTAAAACAAGACTAAATAGAATTCCTAAGTTGATACAAACTAAGATGTAAAAAGGTAAAGTTTGTTCTTGTTTAATATAATTGGAGTCAAATAAAATCAGTAGCGAAAAAATCGGTTTGTAGGTAGCGAAAAGTAATGTCATCAGAAATGTAGCAAGGAATAACTTTCGATTTTTACTGAATAAAAATTTAAGCATCGAGGTGGGATGTCCTTTCTATGAATAATCTAAAAGTGTGAAATTGTCTATTAAAAAAATTGGTAAACTTAATCACCTCCAGTCTATATTTGTATTTTTCTGAATTTTTGATTAGAATTATCTTAACAAATAAAATTAAGAAAAAATCAGTTTGTACACTTTAGTCACAAGTATTATAAAAAGGAGTGATAGTGGTGAAATGGAATTTTGGGAAAGTTTATAAGGAGGTCAGAGAGTCTAAAGGTATTTCGCAGAAAAAAATTTGTCATGAAGCATTATCCAGAACAACTTTATCCAAATTAGAAAATTGTAAAATAATGCCAAGTTATCAAACTATGGAGTATTTATTACAACAAATAAATATGAGTTTTTCTGAATTTGAGTATATATGTAATGTTTATCAGCCCCAAGAAAGAGAGTGTATCATTGAAGAATTCAATTCTTTAATAAATAATACAGACAGAGTGAATATCAAGGACTTGCTAAAACGATGCGAAAAATTTTTAAAAATAACGGATGATTATTATATCAAAGATATTCAGATGCTATTAAAAGCTCAGTTAGCCTTCCAGTTAGAATCAATCAATAGCAATGTGTGTAAATCGAAACTACTAATTAGTCAAATTTGGAGTAGAATAGAGAAAATGGATGTATGGTATTATAATGAGATTCGCTTACTTAATGGTATTTTGTTTTATTTCCCACTTGAAACAATCGAAGCCATATCCGATAAGTTATTGTATTCTTTAAAGAAATACAGTACATATGCTAAAATTAAAGATCTTGAAATATCTATATTGACTAATTTATCAACCATTTATTTGAAAAATTGTAAGATGGCTGAGTGTGAAATTGTTTTACTTCGAATGAAACAACTAGCACTAGATTTAAAAAGATATGACTTTTTGGGCGTTTATTTTGTTAGAATGGGAATTTGCGAAACAAATAGTGTACTAATAGAGCGAGGAATGAAAATCTTAACATTAACCGATGAAAACGAATTAATCGAAGAACTGAATAAAGAAATCGAATTTTTTAAGATGACTAAACAATAGAGTATAAATTAAGAGCCGCAAAATCTCTACAGATTTTGCGGCTCTTTTCCTACAAAAAACTATTGTAAATTATTGGCATTAGTAGCTTCAACACCATAAGAATCAGCTACTTTTTTCAAGCTGAATCCTTTTCCGTAGACTTCACTCGCACTCATTGAAATTAAAAAGGCTTCTTCATCAATCTCAAGAATAGCTTCTTTTAAGCGGGGAAAATCTTTTTCACGAATGACGGTCATTAAGAGCATGCCTTTCGCGTTTCGGTAACCGCCTTCGATTGGCACCAAGGTCACACCTTTATCTAGTTCACGTAATAGGCGTTCTTGAATAGCGACATATTTTGGCGAAATAATCATCACGTTCTTCGAGCGAACCAGACCAACTTGAATCATGTCAACGACACGACCAATTGTAAATAAACAAATTAAAGAGAATAACACAATATCCGCATTAAAAGCATACATTGCTGATAAAATGACTAAACCATCGACGAATAAAATGGCAATACCTAAAGAAACTTTGAAATATTTATTGACGATTTGTGAAATGATGGCTGTCCCACCAGTTGAGGCGTTACCACGGAACACCAAGCCTAGGCCAGCACCTGTAATAATACCGCCAAATAATGCTGCTAGAAAAATATTATGTGTTAAAACAGGCATCCCCGAAGTAATTCCTACAAAAAATGGATAAATAAGGCTGCCATAAATGGTTTTGACACCGACCTCTTTCCCAAGAAGTAAGAAACAAAGCACTAAAAGAGGAATATTGATGGCGTAAAGAACAATGGCGGGACTAATCCCGAAAACATAATTAATAACAATACTAATGCCATTGGCTCCGCCTGCGACAAGTTTATTTGGCAATAAGACCGCATTGATTGAAATGGCCAAAATGAATGCACCGACTGTTACATAGGCGGTGTCTTTTAAACGTTGGGCTGTAAAAAATTTGTTCATAAAATACCTCCAATTATTTATTATTTTAGTGAATGATGACATAAAAAAAGACAGAATATGAGAGACAAGCCTAATCAACTTATGTCCCACACTCTAAATCTTCAACTAATCAACTGAACACTTTTTCCTTATACTAACATGAAATCCGACAAGAAAACATAGTGAACAAACAATTTTTTGGAAAAGAGGTCGGGACAGAACCGTTTAGCTCCGAGAAATAAGAAGAAATTTCCGAAAATTGCTCTTTAATTTTTGGAGAATTTCGGCTTATTTCCGAAGGAGTTGGTTCTGTTCCCGCCGTTTATCAGGTTTTGAGCACGGAACAAAAATCCAAAGTGATTTTTGTCACAGGCTCAAAAAAGTCAAAAAGCGGCCAGCCCAAATGGCTTCATGGTGTTGGATAATTTGTGCCGCGGTTAAATGTTCATTATCCAAGGTGGAAGTGGTTTTCGGTGTCATCAAACACGCATAGCCTAAACCATGAGCCATCCGAATTGTAGTGTCCACACAAAACTCGGTTTGGACGCCAGCGATTTCTAACGTTTGAACGTCTTGTTCCGTCAATAAATCATTTAAATTTGTTTGGTAAAAGGCATTCGCATGTGTTTTGCTGATGAAAAAATCTGTGGGCTGTGCCTCCAACTTTTCAAAAAGTTGCCAAGAGTCTGAGCCAAAAGGTAGTTCAGCTTCTTCATGTTGAACAAAAATAATGGGCGCATGGTGTTGGCGGTAAACAGCAATACGCTGATTGACCTTTTCCAACACTGCTGGCAGACGGTACAATTGCTGCGTCGGACTTTCGATGCCTTTTTGAAAGTCAATTAAAAGTAATGCACGATTTTTCATGAGCAATCCCCACTTTCTATAAACTAGTTGTTTTCAGTATAACGGAAAAAGGCGCTCTCTAAAAGTGTCTCGAAAATTCCCAAGCGAACGTTCAAAAAAACAGCATATTTACTCGTTTTCCTATATAATAGTAAGAGAAACAGATAGTTTGTAGAAAGAAAGGCGACAAGATGAATTATAGAGAATTAATGCAAAAGAAAAATGTTCGTCCTTACGTATTGATGGCTCGTTTTGGTTTAGAAAAAGAAAACCAACGTAGTACACGAGAAGGGCTTTTAGCGACAACTGATCATCCAACGGTTTTTGGTAACCGTTCTTATCATCCATATATTCAAACAGATTTTAGTGAAACACAATTAGAATTAATCACACCTGTAGCAAATAGCGGCACAGAAATGCTTCGTTTTTTAGATGCCATTCACGATGTGGCTCGTCGTTCGATTCCAGAAGATGAAATGCTGTGGCCATTAAGTATGCCGCCACAATTACCAACAAAAGATGAAGAGATTAAAATCGCTAAATTAGATCAATATGATGCAGTGTTATATCGTCGTTATTTGGCAAAAGAGTATGGCAAACGAAAACAAATGGTCAGCGGAATTCATTTTAATTTTGAATATGATCAAGCCCTGATTCAGCAGTTATATGATGAACAATCCGAAGTGACAGATTGCAAACAATTTAAAACGAAAGTGTACATGAAAGTTGCCCGTAACTTTTTACGTTATCGCTGGTTAATTACGTATCTTTTTGGGGCTTCACCGGTTAGTGAAGACGGCTACTTTAGAGACTATGATGACCAACCGCAAGAACCAATTCGCAGCATTCGGAATAGTACGTATGGCTACCGAAATCATGACAATGTGAAAGTATCGTATGCCTCATTGGAACGCTATTTAGAAGATATTCATCGCATGGTGGAAAATGGTTTACTTTCTGAAGAAAAAGAATTTTATGCGCCTGTGCGCTTACGTGGTGGGAAACAAATGTCTGATCTGCCTAAAACAGGTATTCGCTATATCGAGTTGCGTAATTTAGACTTAAATCCTTTTTCACGTTTGGGAATTACGGAAGATACCGTGGATTTCTTACATTATTTCATGTTGTATTTATTGTGGACAGATGAAAAAGAAGAAGCGGATGAATGGGTGAAAACTGGCGATATTTTTAATGAACAAGTGGCTCTCGGTCATCCTCATGAAACCATTAAGTTAATTGCAGAAGGCGATCGGATTTTTTCAGAAATGATTGATATGTTAGATGCTTTGGGCATTCGTAAAGGCAAAGAAGTCGTCGGTAAGTATTATCAACAACTGCGGAATCCACAAGACACCGTTTCTGGCAAAATGTGGACGATTATTCAAGAGAATTCCAATAGTGAACTGGGGAATATTTTTGGAAACCAATATCAAAGTATGGCCTTTGAACGCCCTTATCAATTAGCTGGTTTCCGTGAGATGGAATTATCCACACAAATTTTCTTGTTTGATGCGATTCAAAAAGGTTTGGAAATCGAAATTTTAGATGAACAAGAGCAATTTTTGAAACTGCAACATGGCGAGCACATTGAATATGTCAAAAATGCCAACATGACTAGCAAAGATAACTACGTGGTACCATTGATTATGGAAAACAAAACCGTGACCAAGAAAATTTTGTCTGCAGCGGGTTTCCATGTGCCTGGCGGTGAAGAATTTTCATCTTTTATTGAGGCACAAGAAGCACATTTACGCTACGCCAATAAAGCATTTGTCGTGAAACCAAAATCAACAAATTATGGCCTAGGAATTACCATTTTTAAAGAAGGCGCTTCGTTGGAAGACTTTACGGAAGCGTTACGGATTGCTTTTAAAGAGGACACAGCGGTTTTAATTGAAGAATTTTTACCTGGAACAGAATATCGGTTCTTTGTGTTAGATAATGATGTAAAAGCCATCATGTTGCGCGTGCCAGCCAATGTTACCGGGGATGGCAAACACACTGTAGAAGAATTGGTGGCCGCTAAAAATAGTGATCCATTGCGGGGCACCAATCACCGTGCACCACTAGAATTAATCCAGTTAAATGATTTAGAAAAACTAATGTTGAAAGAACAAGGTTTAACTATCTATTCTGTGCCAGAAAAAGAGCAAATCGTGTACTTGCGAGAAAATTCTAATGTTAGCACGGGCGGGGATTCGATTGATATGACCGATGTCATTGATGATAGTTATAAACAAATCGCCATTGAAGCAGTTGCGGCGTTAGGCGCGAAAATCTGTGGCATTGATTTAATCATTCCTGACAAAGACGTAAAAGGCACACGTAATAGCTTAACGTACGGCATTATCGAAGCAAACTTTAATCCAGCTATGCATATGCATGTTTACCCTTACGCTGGAAAAGGACGCCGTTTAACAATGGATGTTTTAAAATTATTGTATCCAGAAGTGGTTCAATAAAAAAGAATACCGCTAAAAAATTCATAATAGATTTTTGGCGGTATTCTTTATAAAAACGTTTTCTTGACGAACCTAATAGGTTATACTAAAGCTATTATCAATGAAAGTTGTATGACGGTGGCTCTGAGTTAGAGAGGCAGGTGATGCCTATGTGTATCCGATGCACTTTAACGAAAGGAGCATTTTTTTGTCAATCGAAGCGACATTGGAATTGATGATTAGTTTTGCGACCCTTGTTGCGTTACTGATTTTCGGTATCCTTGAAGCAACGAAAAACGATAAAAAATAACCGTTCATAAGCTTGACAGGCCGAACGGTTAAGATTCAAAACTTAACTCAGTAAGCCACCAGTTCTTATAACTGGTGTTGGTATAAAGGAGAGGTATGTAGTAGCATACCTCTCTTTTTCATCTTTATAATAGCACAATTCTATTATAAATGGAAGCGCTCCTAACTTATGTTTAAACAATCCAATGACTCGTAACTTTCCTCGAGCTTTTTATAAGTGAAATAGCTTTTGCCAAAAGCCTTTTTTAGCTGTTGGCTCTTCTTTTGGCGTTTCTGTTGCTTGAGGATATTTTTCTGCAACGTCAATCACAGGTTCATCGACTGCGTGTTTTTCAGCTAACAGTAAGCCGAGAGAGTCAGGGGTGTTCTCCACAAAGTTGTTAACAATTTTAAACGTTGCGCCATGTTGATTTAATAATTTAATGTAGGTATTTTGCAAATCTGAAGAAATCTCGCCGTTTAAAAGTACAGTAGCTTCAGGATGTTTAGCTAATTCTTCTAACAAATGTTGTTGGTTCTGTACATCTTTCATTTCAGCGACAGTCATGGAGAGACGGCAGCGTTCACGAAATGTGCCCATATATTTGTGTTGTTCTTCAGGATTGACGAGGGGCGTACCGTACATTCCTTTATCCAGACGTTGTTGTAAGTCATCATTCGCCATTCAGTAACACTCCTTTCCTCATGTTTCCCTCCATTATAGCATATCTTAGATAAGTCGTTGAGCAGTCGGATTGAGAAGAAGTTTTTAATAAAGGAAAAAAAGTGGTTGCATTTGTGATGGTTTTCTCATACACTGTAACTAAGAATGAGAATCATTCTCAATTAAATAAAAATGGAGTTTTCTCATGAAAAAGATTGGTTTGTTTGTTCTACTATTACTTTTCAGCTTATTGTCATTAGTGATAGGGGTGAAGGACATTGCACTTTCTCAGTTGTTTCAATTAGATGCACAGCAACAATTTGTTTTATTTACCACCCGTGTTCCCCGCACGTTGAGTTTAATCATTGCTGGTAGTACGATGAGTATTTCTGGATTGATTATGCAGCAACTCACACAAAATAAATTTGTCGCTCCTAGTGTCGCTGGCACCACCGATAGTGCAAGGTTGGGTATTTTAGTCGCGATGTTATTTTTCCCAACAGCTCCGTTTCTCTATCGAACGGCAATTGCTTTTATTTTTGCGCTAAGCGGGACCTTATTATTCTTAGCGCTCATTCGATTATTACCAAGTAAGAATCAAGTGATGGTTCCTTTGGTGGGGGTGATGTTTGGTAACATTCTAGGCTCAATTGCCACATTCTTTGCCTATCAATACCAATTGGTTCAAAATATGTCTGCTTGGTTACAAGGAAATTTTTCCACAGTTATGAAAGGGAATTATGAATGGTTATTTTTAATGATTCCTTTGTGGTTTGTTATTTATTTATTTGCTTATCATTTCACTGTCGTTGGTATGGGTGAAGCATTTGCAAATAGTCTTGGTGTCCACTATCAGCGAATTCAGTTTTTAGGTTTGACGCTGGTTGCTTTAGCAAGTGCCATCGTTTTATTGATGGTGGGGAATATTCCGTTTTTAGGGGTTGTGATTCCCAATCTCGTGTCTTTACGTTATGGCGATCATATGAAAAATACCTTGTGGTTAACTGGGATTTGTGGGAGTTTATTCTTGTTAATCTGTGATATTTTAGCACGAGTATTGATTGCCCCCTATGAAATTCCTGTCAGCGTGGTTGTCGGAACATTAGGGAGCATTTTGTTCATTTTATTATTACTAAGGGGGCGCAAACGATGAAACGGCCTTTAAAAAAATGGCTTTCATTACTTTTGCTTTTAGCTGCCGTAGTAATTGTGAGTCTTTGTTATTTAACTTATAACACGTATGGCAATTGGTCCTTTGCTTTGGCGTTACGAGGGAAAAAGTTGTTGGCTTTTATTTTTGTCGGAATCGCTGCGGCTTTTTCAACCATTAGTTTTCAAACGGTCACGCAAAATCATTTCCTAACGCCAAACATTTTAGGAATGGATTCCTTGTATGTCTTTGTGCAGACGGTGTTATTTTTTCTTTTAGGAGGCGCACAAGCGTTAGGTCAAGTAAGTCTTGGATCGTTTTTGATGAACGTCTTTTTAATGGTGTTTTTAAGTACTAGTTTATCGTATTTTCTATTACGCAAAAATCAATCCGACTTATTTTTATTATTGATGATTGGCATGATTTTAGGTACTTTTTTCAGTAGTATTAGTACGTTTTTACAAGTGATTATGGATCCTAACGAATACGACTTACTCCAAGGAAAGTTGTTTGCCAGTTTTGGTAACGTCAATAGTCAGTATCTCATTTTCGTTGGTGTGGCGGTGCTCATGATTTGTGGGATACTTTGGCGGGAAAGTTACCGTTTAGACGTTTTACATTTAGGGAACCATCAAGCACAGAATTTGGGGATTGCTGTGAGTCAGTTTCAATTAGTGTTGTTGTGTTTAATCAGTAGTCTGGTCGGCTTATCAACAGCATTAGTGGGACCGATTACATTTTTAGGTTTTATCGTGGCCAATATGAGTTATCAATTCATGAAAACCTATCGCCACCGAGAACTGTTTGTGGCCGGGAGTTTAATAGCAGTCTTTTTACTGGTGTTCGGTCAATTGATGGTTGAACAGGTCTTTCATTTGAATACCCCGCTAAGTGTGGTGATTCAATTTGTTGGGGGCGTTTATTTTATATGGAAAATTATTGCAGAAAGGAAGCAACGTACATGATCCAGATGAGTGATGTATCAAAAAAATATGGCGATAAATTTGTCGTTTCAGACATTGATTTACCTATTTCTGAAGGCAAATTAACGGCCTTTATTGGGCCGAATGGCGCTGGGAAAAGCACGCTGCTAGCCATGATGAGCCGCTTAATTCCCAAAGATACCGGGGAAATTTATCTGGACAAGCAAGAAGTAAAAACCTGGAAGCAATCGGCTCTTTCGCAAAAAATTGCCCTTTTAAAACAAGCCAACGGTGTGCAACTCAAATTAACCGTGCGCGAACTTGTTAATTTTGGTCGTTTTCCTTATTCCAAAGGTCGCTTAAAAAGCGCTGACCATGAAAAAGTAACAGAAGCACTGGAACAATTGGGCTTAACTGAAATGGCGGAAGAATACATTGATACCCTTTCTGGGGGCCAATTACAAAGGGCGTATATTGCCATGATTTTAGCCCAAGATACCGATTATATTTTATTAGATGAGCCCTTAAATAACCTCGACATGAATTATGCGGTTCAAATGATGCAGATTCTTAAACGCTTAGTGGATGAACTAGGAAAAACGATTCTGATTGTTCTACATGATATTAATTTTGCCGCAAGCTATGCAGATGAAATTGTCGCCATGAAAGGCGGAAAGCTTTATGCGCATGGCGCAACAGAAGAAGTTATTCAAACAAGTATTTTAAATGATCTTTATGAAATGAATATCCGGATTTGTGAAATTGAAGGAAAACGCTTTTGTCTTTATCACTAAATCGGGCAATTTAAAAATAACGTTTTTGGAGGAAAAGAATGAAAAAGAAATTTTTAGCAATGATGGCAGTTTCAATGATGGGACTGTTGCTGTTAAGTGCTTGTCAAACAAATAAAAAAACAGCAGATTCTACAACAACGGAAACAACAACTAAAACGGAAGTCACAGTCAAAGATACCAATGGTCAATTAACCGTTCCCAAAAATCCTAAGAAAGTCGTTGTTTTTGATAATGGTTCCTTGGATACAATGGACGCACTAGGTGTCGGTGACCGCGTGGTAGGTGCGCCAACCAAAAATATCCCTGCATATTTAGAAAAATACCAAAAAGTTGAATCAGCAGGTGGTATTAAAGAACCAGATTTAGAAAAAATCAATCAACTAAAACCAGACTTAATTATTATTTCTGGTCGTCAACAAGATTATCAAGAACAATTAAAAGCGATTGCGCCAACCATTTACTTAGCTGTAGATGCCAAAAATCCTTGGGCATCAACGAAACAAAATATCGAAACGTTAGGCACTATTTTTGATAAAGAAGAGATAGCCAAAGAAAAAATTACCGAATTAGAAAAAGAAATTGCTGACGTGAAAAAACAAGCAGAAGCTAGCGCGAATAATGCGCTTGTTGTGTTAGTTAACGAAGGACAACTTTCTGCTTACGGAAAAGGCTCTCGTTTCGGTTTAATTCATGATACATTTGGCTTCAAAACAGCAGACGATAAGATTGAAGCTTCCACTCATGGGCAAAGTGTTTCTTACGAATATGTTTTAGAAAAAAATCCTGGAATTCTCTTTGTGGTAGATCGCACCAAAGCAATTGGTGGCGATGATTCGAAAGATAACGTTGCAGCAAACGAATTGATTCAAAAAACCGATGCTGGAAAAAATGATAAAGTCATTATGCTTCAACCAGATGTTTGGTATCTAAGCGGTGGTGGATTAGAATCAATGCATTTGATGATAGAAGATGTTAAAAAAGGATTAGAATAAAATTGTTTTAGAAAAGAGGAATTGAAACCTCTTTTCTTTTTTTAATGAAAAACAAAAAAGTTTTAAATTAAAAATGTGGTTGACGGCCTCGAAAATGTTTGCTAAACTATCCGTAAATCAGTATGATTGATGAAACAAATAAAAGAACAAAATGTGATGAGAAGGAAAGTACTTTTTAAAATAGCTTGCAGAGAGCCTCGTTTGGTGAGAAGAGGTAGTGACGTTAAAGGGGAAAATGGCCTTTGAACAGGTTGGTTGAAGCAGTTTGCTTAAACCAATTCAGGTGCGCCTGTTATAGCGCTACAGTATGATTGTACTGGAAACGAGCGGATCTTTTTTAGCGAAGAGATCAACAAAGGTGGTACCGCGATTGCATAAGCATTCGTCCTTTTTAGGACGAATGCTTTTTTTATTTGTTTAAAAAATATGAGGGGGCAACAACATGAAATTGGGGAAAAAAGTAGTAGGTTTGATTGCAACTGGGTTTCTTTTAGCCGCATGTGGCGGAACTAAAGAAGCGGCAGAGAAAGTAGATTCGGGAAATTTAGCAGCTGAACAAAAAATCAGTATTAGTTCACCAGCACCAATCTCAACATTGGATACAACACAAACAACAGATAAAAATACCTTTACAATGGCGCAACATTTATTTGAAGGCCTTTATCGGTTTGATGATGATAGTGCCACGGTGCCAGCTCTAGCTAAAGACGTCAAGATTAGTGACGACGGGCGTAAGTACCACTTTACCTTGCGGGAGGGGATTAAGTGGAGCAACGGCGAACCAATCACGGCCCAAGATTTTGTTTATTCTTGGAAAAAACTAGTGACACCAGCAACGATTGGACCGAATGCTTATTTACTAGACAGCGTTAAAAATAGTTTTGAAATACGCAACGGGGAAAAGCCAGTCGATGAATTAGGAATTTCGGCCCCTAATGACAAAGAATTCATTGTTGAATTAAAACAGGCCCAACCTTCCTTCTTAGCAGTCGTTTCGATTGCTTGGTTAGCGCCACAAAATCAAAAATTTGTCGAAGCGCAAGGCAAAGATTATGCCTTGGATAGTGAACATCTACTTTATAGCGGGCCGTTTACGCTAGCCAATTGGGATGCGACTTCAGATACTTGGACATTGAAAAAAAATCCAGAATACTATGATGCGGATCAAGTGAAACTGGCAGAAGTTGCGGTTAGCACAATCAAAGAAGATAATACCGGGATTAACTTATACCAAGCGAATGAACTAGACTTAGTTCGCATTAACGGACAATATGTTCAACAATATCAAGATGATCCAGGTTATGTCAGTCATCCAGATGTCGCCAACTACTTCTTAGATTTCAACAAAAAAGAAGGAACACCATTAGCGAATGTTCATTTACGAAAAGCGATTGGTCAAGCAATTGATAAAGAAGCCTTAACACAAAGTGTCTTAAACGATGGGTCAAAACCGCTCAACGGATTGATTCCAAGTAAACTTTACGCGAATCCAGAAACAGATGAAGACTTCCGAGCTTACAGTGGTGAATATTTGAAAAATGACGTCAAAAAAGCCCAAGCTGAATGGACGAAAGCCCAAGCGGATATCGGTAAAAAAGTGAAACTTTCCTTGCTGGCGTCAGATACAGATCAAGGCAAACGAATTGCTGAATATGTTCAAAGTCAGTTACAAGAAAATCTACCCGGTTTAGAAATTACCATTTCATCGCAACCAAGTAATAATGTGAACCAATCGCGACGTGAAAAAAATTATGAGTTGTCTCTTTCAGGATGGATTGCCGGCAGTAGTGAATTAGACTCTTACTTTAACTTATATGCGGGAGAATCAAGTTACAATTATGGTAATTATCATAATGCCAAATACGACCAATTGGTAGAAGATGCACGAACGATTAATGCCAATAATCCAGAGAAACAGTTTGCCGAATACAAAGAAGCGGAAGACATCTTGCTGAACCAAGATGCTGCTCAAGTACCGCTGTATCAAAGTGCCTCAAATTATCTAACCAATCCTAAATTGAAAGGCATTAGTTATCACTTGTATGGGGATTATTTCCACTTGCGCAATGCCTATTTAACAGAATGATTCAGGAAGAAGGAGTAAGAAATGGAAAAATTAGTCGAACGATTTTTAACTTATGTCAAAGTTAATACACGTTCAGATGCCAACAGTCACACCACGCCGACGACGGTCGGTCAAGTGGTTTTAGCCAGGATGATTGAAGAGGAACTTCGTGAATTAGGTTTGGCCGATGTACGTTATAACGAACAAAATGGCTTTTTAACGGCGCGGTTGCCTGGGAACCAACCTGCAGCGAAGAGCATCGGGTTGATTGCGCATCTGGATACGGCGGATTTTTCAGCAGAAAATATCTGTCCACAAGTCATCACTAATTATGATGGCCAAGATGTCGTCTTGAATCAAGAACAAGGCATCGTTTTATCGGTTGCTGAGTTTCCCAATTTAAAAGAGTATCGAGGGGAAACGTTGATTACTACAGACGGAACCACACTTTTAGGAGCAGATGACAAAGCGGGAATTGTCGAGATTTTAGCTGCTGTTGAGTATTTTTTGGCACATCCAGAAGTAGCGCGGGGCGATGTTTGGCTCGCCTTCGGTCCAGATGAAGAGATTGGACGCGGCGCCGATCAATTTGATGCGCCGAACTTCCCAGTCGTTTTTGCGTATACAATCGACAGTGGCCGCGTGGGGCATTTCGAGTATGAAACGTTTAACGCCGCTCAAGCCGTGATTACAATTGAGGGAACCAGTGTCCATCCGGGAACGGCCTATGGTTCGTTAGTAAATGCCATTAAATTAGGCGAACAGCTTGATCAATCACTGCCGCAAAAGGAAGTACCAGAACAAACGCGTGGAAATGAAGGATTTTATTTACTCAATAAATTTACAGGAAGTATTGAAAAAGCAGAACTTGTCTATATCATTCGGGACCATGATCAAGAAACCTTTCAAGCGAGAAAGCAATTTTTGGAAAAACAAGTCCAACGTTTAAATGCGTTGGCAGATAAACCCAGACTAACAATTACTTTCCAAGACCAATACTATAATATGAAGGAAATCATCGAAAAAGATTGGACACCGGTGGAATTAGCTGTCCAAGCAATGGCAAGTTGCGACATTGAACCAATTATCACACCCTTTCGTGGCGGGACAGATGGTTCTAAGATTTCTTTCATGGGCATTCCAACGCCTAATCTATTTACAGGTGGCGAGAATTTTCACGGGCAATATGAATTTATTACTGTTGAATCAATGGCCAAAGCTGTTCAAACGATCATTGCCATCATTCGCTTAAACGCTAAGTAAAGAAACACGCAAGGGAAATGCCGATTTTCCTTGCGTGTTTCGCTGTTTTTCGGTAAAGTATGTAGAAAAGTAGGGAGTTTTGCTCATGGATTATCTCTTGATTTTTGCAGAAAACCAACAATTGGAAACGGAACGATTGCATTTACGACCAGTGACATTAGCAGATACAGATGATTTATTTGAATATGCTTCAGATGAGGAAACGACGCGTTTTGTGTTTCCTAAAAATGAAACCAAAGAAGAAACAAGAGCCAGTATTGCGAAATATTTTATGGGGGAACCTTTAGGAAAATATGGGATTGAAGTGAAAGAAACAGGTAAAATGATTGGCACGATTGATTTGCGGGTCAATGAAACCAATAATGTTGGAGAATTAGGCTATGTTTTGAACCGTGCCTTTTGGGGCAATGGCTACATGCCTGAAGCCGCGACGGCGTTAGTCGAACTGGGTTTTGCAAAAATGAAACTCATGAGAATCTTTGCTTTACATGATCAAGACAATCCAGCTTCTGGTCGTGTCATGGAGAAAATTGGTTTTACCTACGAAGGAACACTGCCCAATGCCCGAATTAGTAAAGGGAAAATTGTCACAGATGTTTATCGTGGGATGACACTGGAAACATGGCAAAATCGACAAAAATAGAAGCGGAAGATAAGTTGAGAGAGGAATTAGAGAAATGTTGATGTTTACAGAAAAAGAATTTGCAGCCTTTGAAGTTGCTGGATTAGATGAACGAATGGCGGTTATCCGTGCGCAGATTCAACCTATTTTTAAAGAATTAGGCACGTACTTTGCCACACAATTAGCGCCTGAAATAGGGACGGAGTTGTTTGTCCATATTGCGCAACATCGCCGTCGCACCGTGTATCCACCAGAAAATACGTGGTCCGCACTCAGTCCGAATAAGCGCGGCTATAAAATGCAGCCGCATTTTCAATTAGGGATTTGGGACGACTATGTGTTTATGTGGTTGTCATTCATTGATAATCCTAAAAACGAACAGCAGATTGCGCAAGCCTTTTTAGAGAATCAGCAATTATTCCAAGAACTACCCAAAGATACTTATGTTTCCTTGGATCACACCGTTCCCCAAATCACGCCACTGACGGAAATTGACCTAGAAAAAGCTTTAACTCGTTTTAGAGAGGTCAAAAAAGGGGAGTTTGAAATTGGGCGCATCATTCCCAAAGATAGTGCTTTGTGGCAAAACCCTGAAAAAGCACGGGCTTATATGTTGGCAACCTATCAGCAACTTGTACCATTGTATCAATTGGCCGTTGCCCAATAAGAGAAATAGACAGTTATTTTGTGTTTTAGTGTTATTTTATCGAATTACCCATTCATCAAAAATGAGAAAAGCTCACAATGTTAGTTTTCGATACTAACATTGTGAGCTTTTCTTTATTTTAGGTAGCGAAAACTTAAGAAATTAAAGGCGATTTTTAAAGAATAAACGTGTTTCGACAATCATTTTCAGAGAATACTTTTAAATAACAAAGTGCAAAGCGCTTGCTATATAAGTAACTTGTAAAAAATAGGGTTGTCAAATGGAAAATAATGGTGTTTTGGAAAGCTTTTTCTTTGTTATTATAGAGGTATGAAAAAAGGTTGTATGATATGTTGAGCATTAATTAAAAGGAGGTTTTTCAATGAAAAAAAAGCGGTATTTAATGATTGCGTGCCTACTATTTTCCCCTAGTTTTTTTATAAATGTTGAAGCGTCTGATGGTGGTTCTAGTTCGGTGGGGGTCGAATTTTACAAACAGGCACCCTCTCAAGAAGCTCCGCAAGAGCCCTCACCGAAAACAGACGCACCAGATCCGAGTCCCAAGGGGAAAGCACGGGGACTGTCTGGTACCAATCAAGTGCAGCAAGGAGCAACGACTACCGCTGCTAAGCAACTCCCACGAACAGGGAGTTTGCAGCAAGCAAATTTAAGCATTCTCGGCTTAGCCTTAATTGGCTTGGTGGGAATGGTACATAGAAAGAGGGGACGACATGAAACAGATCCGATTTAAACACTTAGCGACCTTGGGTGTCTGTTGCTCCCTATTTAGCAATTCACTGGCGGGCGTGACCGCCGTGGCGGAGACCATGACGATTGAAAGTAGCCCAACTGCGGAGAGTACACAGGTTGAGGAAGAGGAAAAGACGGAAGAAACGGAAACGCAGGAGTCATTGCTAAAAACTGCAGAACAAAAAGAAATGAGCAATTCACTTATTGGTAGCTCTAGAGCTGTAGCTAATTTTGCTTTTCCTGAACGTGTGGCAAAATTTCAATTCGTAGATGAAAATGGAAATTTATTAAACCCAAGTCTATTTGAGCTTACCTCGGACTTTGCTCTTAGAACTAACGGCAGCCTGTATAATCCAGTACATTATGCAGGTACTGATGTTGGTACGACAAAACAAATTATTTTTCCACAAACATCAATTGTTACAGAAAATTCACCTAGCAACCCTGTTTTTGTAGGTGCTACTGACTCACAGGTGGCTATTCCTAGGTTTGCTGAGTCTATTAGCGTGGTTCCACCAACAAATTATACAGGTAATACGTATGTGCAACCTAATGTTGAGCAATATAATAGAAGCGGATCTAACTGGGTCTTGAATGCAACGTATACTACTGAAAAACTAAACGTACATAAAAAGGATGCTAGCACTTATGGAATTGGCGCAGCTCCACCGTTTCTAGGTTTGTTACCTACTGAAAGTAATGCATCTAGATTGTACTATGTAGCTGCAACTAGTACTACCAGCTATCTAAATCGACTTTTTTCTGTTTCAGGTGTAACTACTCTTTATGTTACCAACCGTAAAGTCACCGAATCCTTCAAAAACCAAGCGGGCGCAACCATTCCACCGCCACCGAACTTTGAAGAAGGGCGGAAAACCAGTATCACCAACAATGACTTTACGTATACTCAAAGTGGCACCTTACCAAAAAGCTACAAAGGTGCTGATGGGAAAACCTATTTCCTAAAAGGTTGGTACAAAGGGAAAACGAAACCGAGTACATTACGGACAGACGCGCCGAGCTATAAAGTCACCTATGATGATAACGATGATTTGACGGTGGTGTATGAAGAAGCGGTAGAAAAGACAGCGACGATACCCGCTATCACTTATAAGTTCGGCTTTGTTAGTGAAAAAGGGACGTTGATTGCCCCTACTAATTTTGTGATGCAAACGAATTTAACGACTGTTATGAACGCAACGCCGAAACAAGTCGGCACAGCTACAGGCGTGGATAATGGTGGTTTGAAACACTTGACGATTCCAAGCCAAGTGTTGACGTACACACCGGTTATTAAACCTGCTTTTTCAGGTGCAACAGATTTCCGGGTAACAGTCCCTAGATATTATAAAACACCGACAGTCAAACCAGGAGCATATTATACTGGTTCAAGTACAGCCTATCCAATGGCTACTACAAGATTAAGATATACGGATAGTACGATAGCAGATGATCGTTTAGCAACAGATGGCCAAGAATACGGCTTGTTTCCAACGACCACCCCTCACTCATATCAAATGTATCGAAATTTTTGGATCACAGACACAAACAAAACGTTATTTAACGGAGTTTTATCACGTGCAGTTACAGATGAATATGTACCAAACTATTATACAACAGATGATACCATGTACTATTTCTTAGAAAATCGTCGCATTAATGCGAGGTATGTCGACCAAGACGGCAATAAGCTAACCAGCTTACCGCCAGATGTGAAGCAAGATGCCAAAACACCAATTACCAGTGAGAACTTCACCTTCATGCACGGTACGACCTTACCAGACAGCTACAAAGGCACTGACGGTAAAACGTATAAATTCAAAGGCTGGTATAAAGGCAAGAGTAAACCAAGCACGTTGAAAACCACGAAACAACCAAGTTACATGGCGAGCTATAATGATGATGATGATTTGACGGTGGTGTATGAAGCTACCGAAATAGTTGACTTCCCAGCACGGACCTATCAATTCGGCTTTGTCGATGAAGCAGGTAAGCGAGTCGATGCCACGAAAGTTGGCTTGACCTATGATAATTGGGCGGGAGAACTACTAACCCAAAATATCGCTGACTGGAAAACAGTCAGTCTTGAAAAAGGCCAAGTAGCCCCAACTAAAAACAATTTGAAAGAAATTGTTTACCCAGGTCACTCGGCAGAACGTGTCAGTGGACGGAGTTCGCAGTTTAGTGCGGCGAACCTAACGTTTACGCTCCCAAGATATTATGAAAAAATGAGCGTTTACAATAAGCAAGGAACATTTGATACCGCTTATCCAATGCCTAACGTGCAATCTAGTAATTCAACAACACCGATTGTTGAAAATAGTACTAAAAATGTTTCTAGGTGGTTTGAATTAAAGAAAAGTGGTGCGCAGTCCTTCATTTTTAATGAAACAACAGCAGCAGCACCAACAGATGTGAAGGTTCCTGCGTATTTACGAGAGATTGTTTATAATCCAGCAATTACACCAACAAAGTTGAATTATTCCACAGTAGATAAACCAGTCTATTACTATCTAACCAACCGTAAAGTCACAGAAAACTTTATTGACCCAGCGGGGAATAAATTAACTAGTGCACCAACCAATTTTAAACAAGGACAACAAACGGCAATTACAACGGACCCTTACACGTACACCTCCGCGCAAGCTTTACCAGCTAGCTACAAAGGGCAAGATGGTAAAACCTACATTTTCAAAGGCTGGTACAAAGGTAAAACGAAACCTTCTACATTGAAAACCACGAAAACACCAAGTTATCCAGTCACTTTTGATGGCAATGATGATTTGAATGTGGTGTATGAAGAAGGGGTAGCCAGTGTCGAAGCTTCAATGAAAGGTACCGCAACAATTATCCCAAATGGGGGCAGCCAACTTTGGAATATGACCCTTAAGAATACCGGCACAGCACCTTTAACAGGTTTGAAAGTGACACCAACGGCGAACTGGTCAAGCGGCTTAGCGGCACCAACCCAAATTTCTGTGAAAGTAGGTACAGGAGGATATAAAAATATTCCTGTTACTACCGAGACATGGAAACAAGGAATTGCTTTAAATACAGAGATTCCAGTTGGTCAAACAGCAACAGTCCTGTTTTCAACCACTGGTACAGGGGCACCACTTGAAGTGCTTCAAGCCGCAGTGAACATAACGAGTAATGCACCAACAGCTACCGTTGCGAGCACCGTTCGAATTCAAGGGGCGGATCAAGAAGTTACTGATCCAGTTGGTGAAGGCTTTATCAGCTTACCAACATTTGATTTCGGTCAAGTGGGCATTGCTGGTGCTACGACACAACATGGCTTGAAGAAAGCAGCTGATTATTATGGCAACGGCACCCGTAATCCGTTTGTTCGAATTAAAAAATCACAACCGAATTGGTCACTGACCGCTCAATTATCACAACCGAAGTCAGCGAAAGACAGCTTGCCGACTGCGACAAGGTTATTACTAGGTCAAGCGGCTGTTTCAAAAGTTGATAACTACAACTTAGTAACGGAAATGCTGAATCCAGTGGGCACGACATCCGCCCTTAGTTTAACCGCTAATAATGCGGTCACGAATGTGATTACCGATAAACAATTCACAGGCAATGATGTCTATAATTTGGACTTCAATTTCAATAACGTCAAACTCGAAGTACCTGCTAATCAAGGAACGAAAGGCGAGCAATACAATGCCACGGTCACCTGGAACTTAGTCACTGGACCGTAACAAGTAGTGGCAACTAACAGTAACAACTTTTAATTAGGGATTTTCTGAATGGTTTCATAAGCTTACCAATGAAACCAACCTCAGATTATTTAATAGTTCTTGTTCTTCCTCGGGCTAGACAGCGAGGGGTAAAACAAGAACACTGGCTATCTGGTTCCTTGAAATCCAGAAGTACTCTCCTTGAATGAACCAGCTTTCAGAGAGGATAGCCAGTCAAACACGCCCCAGAGTGGCCCTCTCTGGGGCGTGTTGTTTTAGGGCGTGATTTTACAAGTAACAGCGTTATCGGAGCTATGCGCTAACATATCTCTCTGATGTAGAGCCCGTTTAAGTTATAAAAAATAACCGTACTCGATCAAAGTAGACGGTTATTTTTTATTGTCTTCTTTAAGCAATTTCACAATCAGTGCCATCAAAGCAATGGTAAACATACCAAATCCTAAGATTGTCTGAATTGTTTCATTTGTTGTACAGTAAACGATAATTTTATTCGTATTTTTCAGAGAAATATGCTACAATAAAAATGAAAAGAGAGATATGCGTCAACATACCTCTCTGATGTAGAGCCGTTTAAGACGGTGACCTATTATTATTTTATAAAAATAACCGCTAGGTCAAAGTAGACGGTTATTTTTTATTGTCTTCTTTAACAGCTTTTAGGATTCCGAAGATTAAAGTTGCGATAAAAGAACCGAAACTAATCATCAGAGCTAAAGCTTCTGCGATAGACAAAAGGCCTCTCCTTTCATAGATTTTAGCACTTACATTCATAAGCACCACCACCTTTCAGATTGGATAGCCACCGCCATAACTTCTCTACACTTTTATTATACCATGGGAAACTTAAAAATAATTAGTTTTCAATACTTTTTTTTAGGAAAGTGTGCTACAATAGAAACGAAAAGAGAGGTATGCGCTAACACATCTCTCTAATGTAGAGCCGTTTAAGACGGTGACCTTTTTGATTATTTAAAAATAACCGTACTCGATCAAAGTAGACGGTTATTTTTTATTGTCTTCTTTAACAGCTTTTAGGATTCCGAAGATCAAAGTCGCGATAAAAGAACCGAAACTAATCATCAGAGCTAAAGCTTCTGCGATAGACAAAAGGCCTACTCCTTTCATAGATTTTAGCACTTACATTCATAAGCACCACCTCACCGAAAGAGGAAAGTCTCTGCTCCTACGCTTCTCACTTTGTTGCGATGCTCGTCGCAAAGCGCATGTTCCTTTGCGCTTGCCTCCGCATTAACTTTTCTGCACTTAGATTATACCATGTGGAACTAAAAAATAATTAGTTTTCCATACTTTTTTTCAGGGGAGTGTGCTACAATAGAAAAGAGAGCTATGCGCTAACATACCTCTCTAATGTAGTGGTGGCCGTTTAAGTTATAAAAATAACCGTACTTGGTCAAAGTTAAACAGCGGTCATTTCTTTTTGTCTTCTTTAAGCAGTTTCACAATCAAAGCAGTATAGTGCCCCCAAAAAGTCTAACTTTTTGGGGGCACTATATTTTGTTTGGGTATTTTTTTATGGAAAGCCAATTTTATCTAATGGATAATAACGAAAAGTCAAAACACCTTCCACGCTCGCTTGTTTAACAAAGCCAAAGTAACGACTGTCGTCTGAGCGCGGGCGATTATCGCCCAAGACAAAATACATGCCTTCTGGAACGGTCAGGGATTGGGTGGCTTCTAAGGTTTCTAGCGTAAAATCTTGGGTATAATTTTCATTTTTAGAGACATCTCTTTTAGCACTTGCTAAGTAATCTTCACTGAGCGAGACACCATTGATATAAAGAGTATCATCGCGATACTCGACTGTTTCGCCAGGTAAACCAATTAAACGTTTGGCTACTCGTTGACCGTTACGAGGACTGGGGAAAGCAATAATGTCAAAGCGCTGTGGCTTTTTAATCGAGGTCACCCATAAACGGTCGTTGTTATGAAGTGTTGGTTCCATCGAAGAGCCGTTCACTGCAGCAGGGGAGAAAACATAGTGTCGAATCAGCAAGACTGCGACGACTAACAAAATCAACTGAACCAATCGTTTGAATAATGAGGACATGGACTTCACTCCTTTGTCCTTTTAGTGTACTACAGACAAGGCAAAGAAAAAAGTTTTCCCCTTAAGAAAGGTGTGCTAAAAAGCGTTTCATAAAGCGTTGGCGAATTAAAATACCCACATAAGCAGCTGCGACAGCCTTGATGATACCAGGAATAATAAACGGAGCAAACCCGCCAGCGAAAGCATTTGGCCACGGCAGATTCGCAGAATATTTCAACCAAATCATGCCGAAAACTAAGGTAACTAAGGCGCCGACAATATTTGCGATAATGGCCCAAGTATAGTTAAAGGTTGTTTTTTCTAAAATATAACCAGTTAATAAGCCGTTAAAGATAAAACCGATTAAATAGCCGCCAGTTGGTCCAAAGAGTACACCGAACCCGCTAGACATCCCAGCGTAAACGGGTAAACCAATTAATCCTAATAAGAAGTAAATTAAAATAGCGTAGGTCCCCGTTCGTTTGCCTAAAACGGTAGCGGTTAAGCCGATGGCAAATGTTTGTCCGGTTAGTGGGACAATCCCCAATGGAATTGTAAATTGTGAAAGTACAGCAATAATCACTGCAAATTCTGCTGCTAAAATCAAGGAGCGTAACGATGCTTTATTCATAAGAAGCCTCACTTTCTATTGTTAACCAATTATTTTTATTTGGTTAACAATAGTTTAGCGGAAGTGAACCATTTTGTAAAGAGGGCAAAGAAAAAAACCTTGCTCAAGAAAGGCAAGGTTTTGCAAGAAGGTAAGAACCGTAGTTCGACCTTTTGAAATCTTAAAGTTTTTGGTTGTAGTATTCAACGACAAGTGCTTCGTCGATTTCTGGGTAAAGTTCATCACGTTCTGGTAAACGAGTGAAGCTACCTTCTAATTTTTCAGTGTCAAAGCTTACGAATGCTGGACGTCCAACAGTTGCTTCAACCGCTTCTTTAATTGTTGAGATGTTTTGAGATTTTTCACGAACACCGATCACTTGACCAACTTCAACGTGGTATGATGGAATATCAACACGTTTGCCGTCTACAGTGATGTGGCCATGGTTAACTAATTGACGTGCTTGACGACGAGTAGTTGCAAGACCTAAACGGTAAACAACGTTATCTAAGCGTTGTTCTAGTAAAACCATGAAGTTAACACCGTGTTTACCTTCTTTGATTTTGCTTGCTTTAATGAATAACGTACGGAATTGACGTTCGTTCATGCCATACATATGACGTAATTTTTGTTTTTCAGTTAATTGCATTCCGTATTCAGAAACTTTACCACGGCTGTTAGGTCCGTGTTGTCCTGGTTTGTAAGGGCGACGAGCTAGTTCTTTACCAGTACCTGATAAAGAGATACCTAGACGACGAGATACTTTCCATGATGGTCCAGTATAACGAGACATTAAAAATTCCTCCAATAAATAAATGTTTTTTTGGAGTAAAATAATTAGATGAAAAATTCATATTCGTTCAGTTCATTCTTCAACCTTCGCCTTTGCAGCCGCGGTTACGCAGTTGAACCAAGTTTGGCAATGAACTGTTGACGAGTTATTATTCTTCTGCTGCAATTATTTTACACAAAATCTAGTATACTTAATAGGATAGGAAACGTCAAGGTTTTAAAGTGAAATCTGAAAAAAAGGTAGACAAAAACACTTTTCCTCATTAGAATAAGGGAAGATGTTTTGAAAATATAAGTTGAAAACGAAATGAAAGGGAGTTTACAATGAAGTCTGGTTCACCATTGTTTGAACAAATTGATAAATCTATCGATAAGAAAGTGAATTTATTCTCAAACAGCTTTTCCCGCTACGCTGTTCGTGCAATGCTTGCTTGTCTATTTTTAACGTTGGGAACAGCCGTTGCTTTTGCAATCGCAATTAAAGGAGAAGGAATTTCTCATGGTTTAGGGAAAATGCTTTACGCCTTCATGTTCAGTTGGTCACTTGTGATGATTTTATATATGAATGCCGAGCTTGGTACCTCGAATATGTTGTACATGACTGTAGGTGTCTATCGTAAAAAAGTCAACTTTTCCTTAGCTGCAAAAATTTTATTTACCTGTATCTTATTCAATTTAATTGGTGGGGTCTTGTTTGGTTTCTTGGTATCACTTACGGTGCCGTTCCAAGATTTGCCAAAAGATAGTTTCTTCTTTACGTCGATTGCTGGAAAATTAGAAAAAACCACCCTACAAATTTTAGTTGAAGCTATGTTCGCCAATATTGTGGTTAACACAGCCGTATTAGTGAGTATGCGAATGAAAGATGACGCCGGCAAAGTCGCGGCCATTATTTTCATTATCTTTATCTTTGCTTTCCTTGGTTTTGAACACGTGATTGCCAACTTCCCAGCCTTCAGTTTAGCTTACTTTGCTTCAAACGGAGCAATTGAAGCTTTCACAGCTGGTAATGTCATTCATAATCTGTTCTGGGCCTTTATTGGTAACTTTATCGGTGGCGGCTTAATTATGGGTCTCGGCTATGCCTGGTTAGATAAAGACAACAAAAACTTAACGTATTTTGATTAATTGACCAACCAACTATACTAAAACATGGTACACTGTTTTAGTATAGTTTTTTTTTATTATAAGGAGCGAAGGAATGGACACACTTCAGTTTCAGAAGAACCCAGAAATAGCAGCAAAAATGTCTGCTTATATGAAAGACCAATTTGTTTTTGCAGGTATCACCGCCCCAGAACGTCAAGCTTTAAGTAAACAACTTTTAAAAGAAAGTCATAAGTGGTCAAAGGAAAAATTATGCCAAGAGATTGAGGACTACTATCAAAAAACAGAACGAGAATATCAGTGTGTCGCTATTGATTTAGCCCTTCAAAATGTTCGGAGATTTTCATTAGAAGAGGTCGCAGCGTTTAAAGCTTATGTTCCACAAAAAGCGTGGTGGGATAGTGTGGATGCTTGGCGAAAATTTTTTGGGTCGTGGGTGGCGCTGCATCTGACTGAATTGCCAACGATTTTTGAACTTTTTTATGGCGCTGACAATTTCTGGAATCGGCGTGTTGCGCTGAATTTACAGTTGATGTTAAAAGAAAAGACCAATCAGGACCTGTTGAAAAAGGCGATTATTTATGATAGAACTACAGAGGAGTTCTTCATTCAAAAAGCGATTGGCTGGTCATTACGCCAATATAGTAAAACGAATCCGCAATGGGTCGCGGAATTGATGAAAGAATTAGTGTTGAGTCCTTTAGCACAACGAGAAGGCAGTAAATATTTAGCGAAAGCGAGCGAATAAGGAAAAATGATGGAAAGAAAACTTTTTGCATTTGATATTGATGGGACGTTGTTAAATTCGGAGAAGAAAGCATTGGATAGCACGAGAGAAGCGCTAGCAAAATTGCGGGAGCAAGGACACTTAGTTACGCTGGCCACTGGCAGAAGTCGTTATATGGCGCAAGAGGTGATTTGGGATTTAGATTTTACCAATTACGTATTATGTAATGGCGCCGCGGCTTTTGTGGATCATGAGCAATATTATCAAAATTTATTGCATGCTGAAGCGTTGGAACGTTTGGCACAAGATAGTGATCAACGCGGCTTAGGGTTTGCTTGTGTGGGCTTAGATGATATTAAGAAGAGCAACCAGCACCGTGCTGAAAAAATGGAAATTGCGATGAACTCTTTTCATTTTCATTCACCTGCTTATGATGAACACTTTTACCGTCAAAATGATATTTATCAAGCGCTGGCATTTTATGACGCAGAAGATCAGTGTACGTTTGAAGAAGAATACCCAGAATTTCGCTTTATTCGCTGGCATCAACATAGCGTAGATGTTGTGCCTAAAGATGGCTCAAAATCAGCTACGTTAACGTATTTAGCTAAACGTGTGGGTATTGATGCAAAAAATATCATTGCCTTTGGGGACGGCGAAAATGACCGAGAAATGTTAAGCCATGCAGGGATTGGCGTCGCAATGGGCAATGCGAGTCCTTCCATTCAAAAAGTGGCCACGATGGTCACAGATACCAATGATAATGATGGCATTTGGAAAGCCTTAAAAGAAATGAAGGCCATTTAAAAAAACTGCACCGTTTGTCTGAAAACAAACGGTGCAGTTTTTTTCTTTATTCGATGACTAAAACGCCCTCTTTTAAAGCAAAGGGATTTTCTTTGTTAATGTGATCGTAGAACATGATACCATTAATATGATCAATTTCATGTTGCACCACAATCGCTTCGTAGTTTTTTAAACGAACTTTGTGTTTTTCGCCAGCCATGTCGAAATAACTTACGGTAATTTTGTTATGACGAACGACATACCCTGGCACATCCCGATCGACAGATAAACAGCCTTCACCTTCACCTAAACAGACATCTTGCACAGAATGGCTCAAAATTTTAGGGTTGTACATCACCGTACTTAATGAAGGGGTTTCGTTTTCTGGGTCGTTACTAGGAACATGAACAGCGATAATTCGTTTAGAAATATCTAATTGTGGTGCGGCTAAACCAACGCCACCACGTAATTGTAATTCTTCAGCTTTAACTGGATCTTGACTATTTTTTAAGAAAGTCAACATGTCTTCGCCTAATTGACGGTCTTCCTCAGTGATAGGGATAGGCACTTCTTCTGCCACAGCACGAAGTGTCGGATTCCCTTCGCGAATAATATCTTTCATTGTAATCATGCAATGGTTCCTCCTTTGAAACATAAAAAAATTCTTCTTTTATTTATTCATGCGCTGAAATAATCAGTTGTTTACCACCATTTAGTGTATCACAAAATCACCAAAAAAGGGGCTAGATTGTTTAAAAAAACTATCGAATAATAGAGATTAAGCTTGCATTTTAGCGGTGTTTCCTGTAAAGTAAGCTTGTGTGGAAACACACCATCTATCACTTGGTTTAGCGAGTCACCAACGCTTCACTCAGTGATCAGACGAATAATAGAGAAAGAGGTGGAACAAATGGCAATTTCACAAGAAAGAAAAAACGAAATCATTAAAGAATACGCACGTCATGAAGGAGATACTGGTTCTCCAGAAGTACAAATTGCGGTCTTAACTGAAGACATTAACCAATTGAACGAACATGCGCGTACACACAAAAAAGATCACCATTCTTACCGTGGTTTAATGAAAAAAATCGGTCACCGTCGTAACTTGTTAGCTTACTTACGTAAAACTGACATCCAACGTTACCGCGAATTGATCCAACGTTTAGGATTACGTCGTTAATCATTACGTAAAAAGCGAGGTTCAATCAGAATCTCGCTTTTTATCTTATTGTCACTATTGAAGGTCCTCTTTGGAAAGTTTTTAGGAACTACTAACCAAATGAAAGAGCAGCAACGACTTGTTACTTTTTCATTTGTTTAGTAGCCGTCTGACTTTTCCAAAGAGCAAGAGTAAAGGAGAAGAATTATGACAGAAAAACAAGTCTTTAAAACAACTTGGGGCGGCCGCCCGCTAGAAGTAGAAATCGGCCAATTAGCCAAACAAGCCAATGGGGCTGTCTTGGTACGCTACGGCGATACAGTCGTTTTAAGTGCTGCTGTTGCCTCTAAAGAAGCAAAAGATGTAGACTTTTTCCCATTAACTGTAAACTATGAAGAAAAAATGTATGCGGTAGGAAAAATTCCTGGTGGCTTCATTAAACGTGAAGGTCGTCCAAGTGAACGTGCGACATTAACTGCTCGTTTAATCGACCGTCCCATTCGCCCAATGTTCTCAGAAGGCTTCCGTAACGAAGTCCAAATCACGAACATCGTTATGAGTGTGGATCAAGACTGTACACCAGAAATGGCTGCAATGTTTGGGTCTTCCTTAGCGTTAGCAATTTCAGATATTCCGTTTGACGGACCAATTGCTGGTGTTGACGTTGGCCGTATTAATGGCGAATATGTCTTAAACCCAACGGTAGAACAAGCGGAACAAACAGATATTGAATTAACTGTTGCTGGAACAAAAGAAGCCATCAACATGGTGGAAAGTGGTGCCAAAGAAGTATCAGAAGAAGATATGTTAGGTGCCTTACTTTTCGGTTTTGATGCCATTAAAGAACTAGTGGCGTTCCAAGAAGAAATCGTTGCCGCTGTAGGTAAACCAAAAATGGACGTGGACTTATTACAAGTGGACGCTGATCTTAAAAAAGAAATTTTTGATGCGTACTATAATACAATGAAAACAGCCGTAATGACGGAAGAAAAATTAGCACGTGAAGTTGAAATTGACAAAGTAAAAGATACAGTCAAAGAAGTTTACGCTGAAAAATTTGCAGAACACGAAGAAGAAGCACAATTACTAAAAGAAGTGAAACAAATTGCGGAAGATCTTGAAAAAGATGTCGTACGTGAGTTAATCACGATTGATAAGATTCGCCCAGATGGCCGTAAATTAGACGAAATTCGTCATTTGTCGTCAGAAGTAAGTATTTTACCACGTGTGCATGGTTCTGGCTTATTTACTCGGGGTCAAACACAAGCTTTATCCGTTTGTACATTAGCGCCTTTAGGGGAACATCAAATTATCGATGGTTTGGGTGTCCAAGATAGCAAACGTTTCATCCATCATTATAACTTCCCGCAATTCTCTGTTGGTTCAACAGGACGCGCGGGCTCACCAGGTCGTCGTGAAATCGGGCACGGTGCGCTAGGTGAACGTGCCTTAGCACAAATTATTCCATCAGAAGAAGACTTCCCTTACACAATCCGCTTAGTAGCAGAAGTGTTAGAATCAAATGGTTCTTCTTCACAAGCAAGTATTTGCGCGGGAACATTGGCATTAATGGATGCGGGTGTGCCAATTAAAGCGCCAGTTGCAGGTATTGCAATGGGTCTTGTTAGTGATGGCGAAAACTATACAATCTTAACAGATATTCAAGGCTTAGAAGATCACCTAGGCGATATGGACTTTAAAGTAGCGGGAACGAAAGACGGAATCACTGCTTTACAAATGGACATCAAAATCCAAGGAATTACAGAACAAATTTTAACGGAAGCATTAGACCAAGCGAAGAAAGCCCGGATGGAAATTCTAGAAGAATTAACAACAACGATTGCTGCTCCTCGTGAAGAATTAAGTCAATATGCACCGAAAATTGAAATGATTCAAATTAAACCAGCCAAAATTAAAGATGTTATTGGTAAAGGTGGCGAAACGATCAACAGCATTATTGATGAAACCGGCGTTAAGATTGATATCGATCAAGACGGTAACGTAAGTATTGCTTCATCAGATGCTGAAATGATTAAAAAAGCCATCAAGATTATTGAAGAATTAACCAAAGAAGTCGAAGTCGGTCAAGTTTACTTAGCAAAAGTTGTCCGCATTGAAAAATTTGGTGCGTTTGTTAACCTAATTAAAGGCAAAGATGGCTTGATCCATATTTCTCAATTGGCAAACGAACGTGTGAACAACGTTGAAGATGTCGTGAAATTAGGCGACGAAGTCCTTGTCAAAGTAACGGAAATTGACAAACAAGGCCGTGTCAACGTTTCAAGAAAAGCGTTATTAAACGAAGAAAACAAAGAAAAATAATTTCTTTTTAAACCAACGAAAACCAAGGAAGTTTCCTTTCTTTTCGTTGGTTTTTTCGTTGAAAACAAGCCCTAAAAAAGAAATGATAAAAAAAGCTAAAGACGATCGCCAACTCTTTTGTTTATAGTCAATTAGTGGTAAAATTAATACTATCAGTCTGAAGAATATCTGGGGTGTCTTTGTGAAAAAATTTAATCCAAATAAAAATATAATCATTACCTTAATTTTAGTCATTATTTTAGTAACCATTATTAGTTTAACTGCTGCGCAACGTTCTGAAAAAGGCAAAACCAATATCGTTCAAGGTGGCGTCAACAATAGCGTTAGTATGGTGGATCGTGTGATTTCTTTTCCAGCCCGTGTGGTGGAAAATGGCTTGTCTTCAATGGGCAATTTAATTAACACGTTTAAAGAAAACGAACGTCTGAAAGAAAAAATTGATAGCTATAATGAATTAGCTGTCCAAAACAATAACTATAAACGTGAAATTGATAGTTTAAAACAAGAATTGAATCTGAACGAAACGTTGGCGAATTATGAAAAAGTAACTGCGAATGTTATTACGCGTTCGCCTGATACTTGGCAAGACTTATTAATTATCGATAAAGGAACCAATGACGGCATTGAAGCGGGCATGGCGGTCATGGCGCAAAAAGGGTTAGTGGGGCGTGTTATTGAAGTCAATGCAACAACTGCAAAAGTGGAACTACTAACGTCTAAAAATGTCAACTCAAACCATTTCCCTGTGCGAGTAACTTCCGCAAATGGCGAATCGTTTGGTTTGCTTAAAAATTACGACAATAAGACGAATGCATTAATTGTGTCGCAATTAACTGGCGATGCCACTCTGAAAGAAGGCGATGTCGTTCAGACTTCTGGCTTAGGTGGTAATTCACCAGCCGATTTAGCGGTGGGGACAGTTATTAAAGTGAAACCAGATAGTTTTGGTTTAGATCGTGAAGTGTATGTGAAACCTTATGCGGATGTCTATGGGATCTCAGTTGTGACGGTCGTGAAAAGATCGGCAGGGGAAAGCGAATGATTCGGAAAGAGTATTTAAAATACGTCACACCTATTCTCTTGTTTTTCTTAATGTTAATTGATGCTCATTTAACAAAGTCTTTTGAAACATGGACAAGTAATGTTTACTTCGCCAGTTCTCATCTGTTGTTACTTGCGTTTATGTTTGCCGTTCCTAATTTCTCTAAACGTTATTTATTAATTACTTCGTTAATTTTAGGCTTTATTTGCGATAGCTACTACATTGGCATTATCGGGATTTATACAGTTGCACTGACGATTTCGGTTATGTTGATGTATACATTTAAAGAAGTAATTCAAACAAATATATTAACTGGTTTTTTTGGGATCGTTATTTTTACCACCTTGTATGAACTTATTGCAGTTCTGATTCAAGTGGCCTTTCATTTAGCTGATGTTAGCCCAATTTTATTTATTACGCGTGTGTTGGGTCCTACACTGCTATTGAACATGGTGTGGTATGTTATTTTATCTTATCCGCTGAAAAAACTATTTTCCGTAAAATAAAAATTGAAAATTTCGTTCATTTACGAGAAGTGCTCATTGAGTAGCATTTCTCGCTTTTTTTGTTTTTTTTAATAACAAAACAATGAGAAGGTTATCCTGAAGTTTTGAAGAAAGTTGTGAAAAAAGTGAATCATTTTTTTGTCATTTACAAGAAGAAAATTGAAATATTACTGTAACATCCATATTATCTCAGTGACATACAGCTATGCTACAATTGCTCTATCGTTGAAAAAGAGAAATTTATTCAAATTTTAATAAATAAGGAAAAAGCTTAACAAAAAAGGATTTTCGGAGGACAACAGATTGAAGAAAAGTGTATTATCGGCTCTAATGGTATGTTCCATTACATTAACAAGCGTAGCGTTGCCATCCGCAGCATTTGCAGATGAATACGATACAAAGATTCAGCAACAAGATCAAAAAATTAATGCGTTAACTAGCCAAATGTCAGATGCAGAAGCAAAAGTTGCCGCTATTGAAAATGATATGGTTGAAACGGCCAAACAAATCGATACATTAACAGCTAAAAAGAACAAGCTATCATCAGAAGTATCTAAATTATATAGTGAAATTTCCGATTTGAATGTCCGTATTCAAAAACGTGAAGTACAAATGACAAAACAAGCACGCGATGTCCAAGTGAATGGTCAAAGTGATTCAATTATTGACGCAGTTTTAGATGCAGATTCAGTAGCAGATGCCATTGGTCGCGTTCAAGCGGTCTCAACAATGATGAGCGCCAACAATGAATTACTAGAACAACAAAAAGAAGACAAAGCGACTGTTGAAAAGAAAACAAAGAATGTTGAAAAGCAAATTGCTGAATTAGAAGCAGCAACAAAAGAATTAAATGACAAAACAGAATCATTAAAAACATTGAAGATTCAACAAGAAGTGGCTAAAAATGATTTAGAAGCGCAACGTTCTGAAGAACAAGGGAAAAAAGACAGCTTCATTAAACAGAAAAAAGAAGCGGAAAAACGTTTAGCAGAAGAACAAGCACGCCAACGTGCAGCTGCTAAAAAAGCGGAAGAACAAGCGGCAGCGCAAGCCCAAGCCGCAGCACAAAAAGCGGCAGCAGAGCAAGCGAAAGCAACAAAAGCAGCCAATGAGGCAGCAGCATCCGCCGCTGAAGAAAAAGCCGCAACACCAGTTGTAGAATCATCAACAACTACTGAAAGTACAACAACGCAAGAAACAACAACTTCAAGTACTGAAACAGAAAGTGTTGTAACAACACCTGTGGCATCAGCACCTGAAAAAGAAAAAGAAGTTCCTGTAACTAACCCAGCGACTCCTGAAAAAGGCAATGAAGCAAAACCAGGGAATGGTGGCGTGACTTCAGGAAAACAAGCAGCTATTAATGCGGCTATAGCAGATGTTGGTAATTCTTATGCAACAGGTTGGAATCAACCAGGAGAATGTTTAGTATCTGTTCGTCGTTGGTTAGCGGCAGGCGGCATTAACTTCGGTTACGGCGGTCCAAATAGTGGCTATGTTGGCTCTGGCGCAACACAAGTTAGCTGGAGTAACGTGCAACCTGGTGATGTTGTTCAATATGAAAGTGCCTATAGTCCAGATAGCTGGATTGGTGGCGTGCATACTGTCTTAGTTACAGGTGTAAGTGGTGGAAGTGTTCAAATCGTTGAAGCGAACAACCCAGGAGGTTCTGGCTATGTTTCTTCTAACTCTAACTGGTCACCAGCACCACCAGCAGGATTCCGCGCTGTTGTATGGCGTTTTCCAGGCTAAATAGTCATCTATTAATAATTGATAACAAGGAGTGGTAACTAACAAAAACTGTTAGTTGCCGCTTTTTTTATTCATTTAATTTTAAATATACGCATAAAAAGCATCTGAAAAGATTGTAATCTGGCCGTTTTTTTGCAATTATAGAGGTATATACATATTAGGAGCGGAGGAATCAGCATGAGCGGAACGCACGATACAAAACAAGCAATCGCTTCAGCTTTAATAGAATTATGTGAACAAAAGGATTTTCGTAAAATAAGTGTCCAAGATATTACCCAAAAAGTGGGTCTGAATCGCCAAACATTTTATTATCACTTTACAGATAAATATGATTTGTTACGTTGGATTTATCGTCATGATGCATTGATTTACTTAGAAACAGATATCTGCTTGGAAAACTGGGAGGAACAAGCCCTAAAGTTATTAAAAGCAATTAAAGAGAAGAGTCATTTCTACTATACAACGGTGACCTCAGATTCAGAAGTTCTTCTTAATGTTTTTTCTGCTTCGACCAATCGCTTATTTATTTCATTATTTGAACAAGTCGATGTTGAGAATCATTTAACAGATAAAGACAAACAATTCTATGCGAATTTCTTTTCCTATGGATGTAGCGGTGTCTTAACGAAATGGATTCTCGAGGAATATCCTCAAACACCTCTGGAAATGGCAACTCAATTATTCCGTTTAGCGAAAGATACAGAATTTATGGCTTATCATTTGTATGAACAAGAAGCCAATGAGTAACAAGTAAAGAATAAAAAGTTTTATGAAGGAGTGAAGCGTTGTGGTAACTGTGTTATTTGTTTGCTTAGGCAATATTTGTCGCTCGCCGATGGCAGAAGCGATTTTTCGTCAGAAAGTCCAACAAGCTGGTTTAGAAGCGACTATTCAAGTGTTTTCAGCAGCTACTAGTCACTGGGAAGTGGGCAGTCAGCCCCATAAAGGAACCAGAAAAATTTTAGAGGAACAGGGGATTTCCTATCAAGGAATGCGGGCGACACAAATCCAGCCAAGCGATTTTAAAAAATATGACTATATCATTGGAATGGATGCGAATAATGTGGCAGATTTAAAAGCATTAGCCCCGCAAGAAGAGCAACAACGGATTCATTTATTTATGGAAGTTGTGGCTGGTAAAGAAACCATGGACGTGCCTGATCCGTATTATACTGGCGATTTTGAGGAAACGTACCGCTTAGTAGACACAGGTACTTCAGAATGGTTGAAAAAAATAAAAGCACCGCTGAAAGATTAGGACTATAGTCCGATAGTACTTTCTGTTTCCCCTTGGTACAATAGTGTTAACAAATTGTTCAGGGAAAAAGAGACAGGAGGGAAGTAAGATGAACAGTCGTTATTTATCCTATGTTGTTGAATTGAGTTTGTATTATTTATTGTTGATAATGAGTCTGCCGCTAGTTTATGCTGTCACGTATCATTTATCTTTTAGTAGTATGTATACAAGTGAATGGTTAATGATTTCTGTCTTCTTATCTCCGCTAGTTTTATTATTTGCAGGTATTCGTTATGGTTTTGCTCGTTTGAAACAGCAAGAACGCCAAGTGATGAAATAAAGCAAAAAATCCTTGAAAAGTGTCAAAACTTTTCAAGGATTTTTTATTAAGCGACCCAATCGGCTAAGGT
This sequence comes from Enterococcus sp. DIV1444a, assembly GCF_051712125.1. NCBI lineage: Bacteria > Bacillati > Bacillota > Bacilli > Lactobacillales > Enterococcaceae > Enterococcus > Enterococcus sp. DIV1444a. Next base: position 2,544,188 of record NZ_JBIOOG010000001.1, on the reverse strand, counting down.
TTTTTGCTCCAATTGGAAAGCCTTCAGCATATCGTCGTTGGCGTCTTTAATAGGCGTCGTTGCTGCCAATGTTCCTTGGACAGCAATTCGCGTGGTGGCTTGTAAATCACCACAGGTAATTAAGGTAATCATATTTTTGCCAGGAACGTCATCAATTAACTCAACACGGGTGGGTTCGATTTTTTCTACAGAAGTTATTTTGTATGTATAAACAGTAGATAAATCAGTAATATAAATAACTTCGTCTTTTTTAGTTCTTTCTAAAGGTGAAAATAAGGAAACGCCATCTTCCGTTCGATGACTAGCCAAGGCATAATTGTTTTTCCCCATGACTTGATCTTCTTTCATGGTCCCCGCACCAGTTAATAAAGCGACATTTGACAATCCTTTAAAAATGGGCAAATTAATTTCGACACTTGGTATCGCAATGGCACCAATTACAGGTAAGTTTTTGTTTTCAAATTGTGCTTTCATCACTGCTTCTGTGCTCAAAGATTCAACTGAATCAAAGTCAAACGTTGTTTCACGAGCCATATTTTTCTTCACATCGGCTGGTTTCAACTTGCTAACGGCGTACGAGCGGCTATTTTGTTGAACCACCCAACTGCGTATCTGATTGTTAAAAATTAAGGCCAAGCCAATGATAAATAGTAAAACTAATAAACTATTGATTAACCAATTTTTTCCTCTTTTTTTCTCTTTTGGGCGCATATTCTCCCTCCTTTTAATGTATCAAGTTTACCACAATTTATTTGAAAAACCTATTTATTTTCTTTGGGGAATAGGTAAGCGGGTCGGACCTTGATTTAATAAAAAACAACTGAACCGATTGATTTTTCAAAAAAAACCTCATTTTGTAATGGAATTTTAAAGTAAAAGAAACAAGCTTTTCTTTTGAAAATATTGTAAAATGGTAAGGAGGCTAGTAGAGGGGAGATGGGAATTTGCTTGATTTAATTTATGTACATATAGATGTAACCAGCAACGCGGTTTTATCTAAAGGGATTACCCATTCCGATTTTGTTCGTTCAATTGTGCATCACCCACAGAACTTACTATTATTAGATCCTTCTGCCGAAGCTGGCGAATACGATATGCATTCAGGTTTGAAAATAATTCGTGGAGAAGAAAGCGTCAATCGCTATTTTCAATCGCTTCAACGTCGTTGGATGACTGAAGAGATTAAATGGATTGACTTTTCCGATGTGACAATGCTAAAAGAGCTAACGCCATTAGAAATTTCGGAACTTCTTTATTTTGGACACATGAAGAATAGTTTGCATTCGCCTTTCTTTTATAAGCTACAAAATGATTTTGTCTTTTTTGAATTTGCAGATCAGATGACGCGTGTCTATTATCGTTATATTGATGAATTTTATCGAATCTTTGCTGATAAAATTACACGTGTTGTTTTGGAGAAAGTGAATCAGAAAAAGGCCTTCTTTAAACGAAATACGCCTGTCGAAAAATTAAGTCCTGAATTACTTAAAAATATGAAAGGGATCTTACAAGAAGGTGTTATTTTTTGCTTCCAACAAACAGAAGTGGATAAAGAAGAATATCGGATTCCTATTTACTTGGTGGAAGATTCACTTAGCAAAATGAAAAATACGTCTTACCAAAAAGAAGAAATTTTGGCAACGCTTGTCTATAATAGTGAAAAACGCACTTGGCACATTGAACAAGAGAATGATTTCGGTGAAATTTTTATGCTGGCTCATGAAGGCTGAGAAAGCTCTAACTTTATTAATAAAGTAGAGCTTTTTTTGTAGCTATGCTTTGGTTAAGCAATCAAGTATAATAAAATGATAAAAGGGAAAGAAGGTTGTTTCATGAAAAAAATTTTACTTGGTTCATCTGTGATTTTGGCCCTGCTATTAACGGCAGGTTGCACAGCTAAAACACCTACGACAGAACCAACAAAAAACGAACAAAAAGTAACGACTACCTCAAAGAAGAAAACTGCGGTAGCTGTCTCTTTAGAAAAAGTCACGACAGCATTTGAAAAAAAATATCCAGAAGCTAAACTAACAAGTCTGCAGTTAGATACAGATTTTGGACGTTATTTTTATAAAATAGAAGGCGTGGATCAGCAAAAAGAATATCAAGTTGAAGTGAACGCAGAGACAGGCGAATTCACAAAAGAAAAAGTCGAAACCTTGGATACCGATGAACAAAATGGCGTTAAAATGCAAGAAGAGGCCCTTGATTTAACAAACATCATTTCCAGAGAACAAGCCACAACCTTGGCTGAAAAAGAAGCAAAAGTTGGCCAAGCAACAGATTGGAAGTTAGAGAAAGAATTAGGAATCACCTACTGGGAAGTGAAAGTGAAAGAGGGGCAACAAAAAATAGAAGTAAAAATCGATGCCCATTCTGGAAAAATTTTGACAACTGAGCGGGATGATTAATTGATAAAAAGTAGCTGACGTGCGTTTGAGTAAGAGCTGATTCCCTTAAACGCTGATCCAGCTATTTTTTTGCTTGTTCGACAAACGTGTTTTTCTCAAGTCCCTATGGTAAAATAACGATGTATTAGTGGTTGAGAGTGTCAGAACATAGGAGGAAATTTGTTTGGCTAGAAAAATGGATTTACGTATTTGGGTAGAAGGAACAGTCGTCGCAGCAATGGCCATGGCCCTCTCTTTTTTACCGATTGAATTTGCCAATAGTGGCCTGGACCTATCGTTGGGAATGGTCCCATTAGTTCTTTATTCGTTTCGTCGTGGGTTGCTTCCCGGAGTTGCAGCAGGCTTTGTTTGGGGCATGTTAAATATTATTCTCGGTACAGCTATGAAAAATTTCTTGTCCGTGCCACAGATTATTTTTGAATATCCCTTTGCTTTCGCGTTTGGGGGAATGGGTGGTGTCTTCGCTAGAAAAATTCAACTGTATTTTCAAGCGAATCACTTAAAATCAGCCATTCGTACGATTATTTTAGGAAGTATTGTCGCAGTCTTCGCCCGCTGGTTTTGGCATTTTTGGGCGGGTGTATTGGTTTGGGGCATGTATGCACCAGAAGGGATGAGCCCATACCTTTATTCCTTTGTTCTAAACGGTACGAGTACCGTCGTCAATTGTTTGTATGTGAGTCTAGTTCTAGGCTTATTGGCAAAAGTAGCGCCGCAATTATTTGTGCCTAAGAAATAAGTAGGCTCCTGAGTCAGAAGTTTCAAGGGCTTTTGACTAAAGTCATAAATAAAAGAAACCACCAACCATGTCGATTGCAGGTTGGTGGTTTCCATTTATTTTATAAATACTTCAATATTCTAGTGAATTTGACGTTGGTGACGATTGGCTAACGTGCTGACTTTCATGACAGAAGCAACAGGAATCATGCGCAACTGTTGTTCATCCGTTTGTAAACGAACAACGATATTGTCCGAAATATTTTTTGAGACAATCCAGCCGATCACCGTTTCGAATTTATGCGCTGTAGGGACTTCTTTCAATTGTAAGACCACTAAGGATTTTTGGGCGGCAGCGACTTGGAGCTCTTGTAAAAGCGCACTGCGTTCCTTTTCTTTATTCTTTTGATCTTGAGAATCTTCTAAAAATGCCGAAAAGAAATGTTGGGAAGAGAGCGTAATCAGTTTAGAAATGCTCTTGATGGTAGCTTTATGTTGATCCATTCTTCTGCCTCCTTTACGAATAAAATAGAATAAAACTCAAATGACTAATTACCTGTATTTTACCTAATTTTGTGATAAAATTCAAGAAAATATGTTCGCCTTCGATAATTATGAGAATTTACCAACGTTTCTGTTTTTCGAAAAAGAAAGTAGTATAATGTGTGAGCATATAAGAAATACATAAGATTATTGGATGTAGTCAATAGATAGAAAAGGATGAATAGTATGTCAAAAAAACCATCAGGTTACCAAAAAAAAGTTCTCACGGTGTTGTTGGTATCGTTTGGCTTTGGCGGGTTGTTAGCGCAGTTTTCGCCGATGAAATCGGGTGGGTTTTCAAGTTGGTTTGATGATTCATATGTCAAAGCTAGTGCTGAATCAAGTAAAACAAAAGAACCAGCACCAGTTAAAATTGAGAAAAAAGTCAAACCTTTAAGCTATGGACAACAGGTCAATCAAGAAATTGAAAAGAAGCAATATAATGGACATCTGGATTTGCCGTTAGAATTGCAGACAGATGCTAAATGGAAAGACACCGCATACGGATTTGGCAATGTGGATAAGCCGAATACAATCGAAATTAATGGCTGTGCGATTGTGTCGCTTGCAATGGTGGGTTCTTACATGGATCACCAAGAAGTTACCCCTCTGGATGTGTTAGCTTGGGCAAAAAATGACTTCTTTATGGAAGGGCAAGGAACGGCGTGGTCTATTTTTGGTGCATATGCTGAAATGAAAGGCTATAACTGTCAAGAAATTGGGGATATTGAAACAGTGGCCGCTTTCTTGAAGGAAGGTCATCCAGTCATTATTTCTGTAAAACCGGGCTATTTCACTACAACGGGTCACATTATGGTGATGAGTGGTGTGGATGAAAAAGGCGATTTCTGGATTAATGATCCAAACGATTCAGAAGAAAAGGGCCATTCAAAACGGACATTTACAGACGAAGAAGTCATGAATGAAGCGTTAAACTTCTGGGCATTTTATTAGGAATAGGAAAAGGTGTGGAACAACAGGCAGGACCCTTTATTCGCATCTTTTTTATTAAATAAAAGGAGGCAGGACAATGGAGCGATGTACTTGGGCAATGAATACAAGTGAAGAGATGCAAGCCTATCATGATGATGAATGGGGACGTCCAGTTCATGAAGAACAGAAATTATTTGAGTTGTTGTCCTTGGAAAGTATGCAAGCGGGCTTAATCTGGGCGATTATTTTGAATAAACGAGAAGCGCTCAGGGCAGCTTATGATGCGTTTGATTATCGGGAAATTGCACGATATGACGAGGAAAAAATTTTAGCTTTACTAGCAAATCCTGGTGTGATTCGTCATCGTTTAAAAATTCAAGCGACCATCACGAATGCGCAAGTTTTTCAAGAAATTCAGGCAGAATTTGGCTCCTTTGATCGCTACCTTTGGAACTTTGTCGATCAGCAACCAATCGTTAATCACTGGCAACGGCCAGAAGAGGTTCCAGCCTCCACGGAATTATCGCAACAGATTAGTCGAGCATTAAAAAAACGAGGGTTTAAATTTTTAGGCGCAACGACAGTCTATTCCTTTTTACAGGCAGCAGGTTTGGTGAATGATCATTTAGAAACGTGTCAATATAAATAATAAAAGGCTCCTTCCAAAATTGAAGGAGCCTTTTATTTTATTCTTTATACGCCCACTTGAAGTCGTATTTAGCACCTGTTGGATGATAAATAATTTCTTTCACGTTTGGTGCACGTAAATGTGATTCTGCTTTTTGGTAAATTGGCACAACGCCCATATCAGCAATTACTGTTTTTTCAGCGTTGATTAAATCTTCCCAGCGTTTTTCAGGATCGTTAACATCCGTGGTTTTTGAAGCAGCGATGAATTTGTCGTATTCAGGATTGCTGTAGCGTCCACGGTTATTAGAAGTTGAGCTTTCTAATAAATCTAAGAAGTTAATTGGGTCTGAATAGTCGGCACTCCAACCACGCACGGCGATTTGGAAATCTCCTTTTAAGGTACGATCTAAACGAACGGCCATAGGGACGGGCGTTACAGTTACTTTTAAGCCTTCCAACGTATCAGACAGTGATCCTTGAAGATATTCGCCCATTTTTTTAGCGCCTTCAGAGTCGTCTACCATTAAATCAACTGTTAAGTTGGAAACACCAAGTTCTTGTTTCGCTTTGTTCCAGTATTCCACCGCTTTTTTCTTGTCGTATTTGACTAATTTGTCGCTGCCAGCTTCTTTAACAAAGTCTTCACCCGTTTTTGGTGATTTCGCGACATCCACAGGGACGAAGCCTTGTGAAGGAAGAGAGCCATTGGCTAAAATGTTTTTAGCTAATGAATCGCGATCGATCGCATAAGACATAGCACGACGTAAGTTTGCATTGGTCAATGGTGATTTTTCATCTGCTTGATTCATTTCTAAATAGAAAGAAGAAGCGGCTTTTAATTGGACCAAGTCAGGCGAGTTTTGCATTTGTTGCGCCAGTTCGCCAGATAAATACGTATCATCCACTTCACCAGTTTCATAAAGATTTAAGGCAGTTGGGGCTTCTTTCACCACGTTGATAGCTACTTTGTCTAACTTAACTGTATCCTTGTCCCAATATTCTTCATTTTTAGTTAAAGACCATTTAGTATCTGTTCCGGGACCATCAAACTCAGTTAGCGTAAATGGACCATTGTAGACTGCTTTATCGCTACTCTTTGTATAATCTTTACCAAAACGTTCAACGATATCTTGACGTTGCGGCAAGAAAGAAGGGAAAGCCAATAAATCGTCAAAATATGGCGTTGCTGTTTCTAAGGTGATTTCTAATTCATGATCATTGATTGCTTTAATACCCAATTCTTCTTTAGGTAGTTCCCCTTTAGAAATTTTTTCAGCATTTTTTACTGGTTCAAACATGTAGGCATATTCTGAAGCAGTGGCCGGGTCCACTGTTCGTTGCCAACCGTAAACGTAATCTGCAGCAGTAACCGGTTTGCCATCAGACCATTTTGATTCTTCACGTAATTTAACTTTGTAAACTAAACCGTCTTCTGAAACAGTTGCTTTTTCGGCTGCCCCAGCAGGCGCAGGTTTGTTGTCTTTATCTAAACGATAGATTCCTTCGTAGACATTATTTAAAGTGGTAAAACTCACTTCGTCTGTCGCAAGAGACGGATCGGCACTAGGCATTTCTTGGGATTCAACCATTGTGAATACTTGGTTGTTGCTGCCACCGTTGTTTGCTCCTTTATCGTCACTGCCACCGCCGCAGGCCGCTAAAGCTAAGCTTGATAATACAAGTAATGAAGTAAATAAAACAGATTTCTTCATTTGACACGCTCCTTTTCATTTTTAGCAATACTCTCAGTATAATGTAAAAATGAAAAGGAGAAATTAAAAAATCGTTAGAAATGATTATTCTTTTATCAATTTTTAAAAAATGTCTAATCTTTTTTATGAAAAAAGCGGACAAACGTTGATAAGTAAAGATTTAAGCTGATTTCCATGCAGAAAATATTCTATTTTTGAGTATTTATTCATCATTGATTTGATTTTTTTGACATAAAATAAACATCCCTTTTACAAAAAAGAAATGAGAAGAAAAAAAGATTGTTACAAAAGCAAATAAGTGCTTTTGTAACAATCTTTTTAATCTTTTAATCGTTGGATGTCAATGACAGTTCCTGTGTAGGCATCTGCAGTGAATTCGTATTGAACAATGCCGTCGTCTTCAATACGACAAATTCCGCCAGTATACGTTTTGGAGTGGATGGCGAATTTCCGCAAGGGTTTTTTCTCAAACTCAATCCACGAACCTTCAATCGGTCCTTCTTTTAAAAAAGCAGCTTTTACATTTTCTAAGACGAGATCAGCGGAGATTGTTTTTTTCTTATGGTAGAACAAGGTTGAGGCAATGCCGCCTACTAAACCAAGACCAACGCCTAGCGCTAAGCCGCCTTTAAAGTATGTCAACTCATTTTCTTCGTTCATTTGTATGACCTCCCTTGGTCGGTTTCTGCTTACTATTACTTTTGTCAGTATCACTCTTATTTTACCATAGAGAAGGGGCCGCTGAGAAATAAAAAAAGTTTTTCAATCATTCTTTTAGGGCATTCTCATTGTCACGTTTAAAAAGAGAAAGCGATGTGCATTTTCTAGTATTTGCGTTATAATAAGAGTGAAATCATATGAAAGGAGTACCTATTTTTATCGACAGGATAAAGTGACTTTTTTAGAGGAAAAGTGACGCTTGGTTGGCGTAATTTCCAACAAATCAAAAGCAATAGGACATACATCTATGGAAGAAAAAACATTTCAACGAATTAAGGAATTAACTGAATTACAAGGAACTAGCGGATTTGAAGATGACATTCGCGCGTATATGAAAGAACATATCACCCCTTTAGTGGACGAAGTTCAATATGATGGTTTAGGTGGTATTTTTGGGCTTAAACGTTCAAAAGTGGAAGCAGCGCCCCGCGTAATGGTAGCAGCCCACATGGACGAAGTTGGCTTCATGTTAACTCAAATTAACGATAATGGTCTATTCCAAGTGGTTCCTTTAGGTGGTTGGAATCCCTATGTTGTTTCAGCACAACGTTTTACGTTAAAAACAAGTAAAGGGAACTATCCATGTATTTCTTCATCTATTCCGCCACACTTGTTACGTGGTACGAGTGGTCAAAAACAATTAGAAGTCTCTGATGTGTTATTTGATGCAGGATTCTCTTCAAAAGAAGAAGCTGAAAGCTTTGGTGTTCGTCCAGGGGATTCCATTGTTCCACAAACAGAAACGATTAAAACAGCCAATGGCAAAAATATTATCAGTAAATCATGGGATAACCGCTATGGTTGTACGTTGGTATTAGATGCATTGGAAACGTTACAAAATGAAGAATTAGGCCACACATTAATTGCTGGAGCAAACGTACAAGAAGAAGTTGGTTTACGTGGTTCTAAACCATCTGTTCATAAATTTAATCCAGATATCTTCTTTGCGGTGGATTGTTCAGCGGCAGATGATATTCACACGAAAAAAGGGACGTATGGTCATTTAGGTGAAGGAACGTTATTACGGATTTTCGACCCAGGTTTGATCACATTGCCTCGCTTACGTGAATATTTATTAGATACAGCAGCGACACACAATATTCCGTATCAATATTTTGTTTCTAAAGGCGGAACGGATGCTGGGGCTGCGCACACAACTAATAATGGTGTACCAAGTACAGTCATCGGCGTTTGTGGTCGTTACATCCATACGCATCAAACAATGTTTAGTATTGCGGATTATGAAGCAGCGCGGGAAATGTTGTTACAAGCATTACGTGGCTTGGATAAATCAACAGTTAATACAATTGTTTACGGAAAGTAGAGGATGTTTAAATGATTTATCCCAATTCATTAGAAGAACTAGCCACTTATGTTGAAAAAGGTAAAAATGTTTTCTTCTTTACTGCTGATTGGTGCGGAGACTGTCGTTTCATTAAACCAGTCATGCCTGAAATTGAAGAAGCATTTCCAGCGTTTCAATTTATCGAAGTCGACCGTGATCAGTTTATTGACGTGGCTGCCGAGTGGAATATTTTTGGTATTCCGAGTTTTGTCGTAATTGAAAACGGTCAAGAGTTAGGACGCTTAGTAAACAAAGACCGAAAAACAAAAGAAGAAATCAGTGCATTTTTAACTAGCTTAGGCTAATTTTCATGAACCAGAGGAACCATTAAATTAAGAGAGAATCAGCTGGACAAAAGGGCGTTCTGCACAAGGGTCCTAAATTCGTTTTTGACTCTAGTTTCTTAGTCAAAGAAGCCTTTTAGATCAGCCTCCATCGGGAAGGTGACGAAAATGGAAGAACAAATGTATAAAAATATTCTTGTCGGCGTAGACGGTAGTGATCAAGCCAATTTAGCTTATGAACGTGCAATTGAGGTTGCTCGTCGAAACGGAAGCCGAGTCATTGTTGCAAATATTTTAGAAAATCAAGTGTACACAATGATGGGGTATTCGACGTTAAATGATCAATTAATTGATCAAGAAACAGCTGCTGCAGAAGAATTAATGGCCGATTGTAAAAAGTATGCGGAAAGCGTTGATTTTCATAATGTTGAAACAGTTACCATGTTTGGTTCACCCAAAGAAGTCATGAGTCATGAATTACCTGAAAAATACAATGTTGATTTAATTATGGTGGGACAATCAGGATTAAACGCCGTCGAACGTGTGGTTATGGGAAGCGTCAGTAGCTACATTATTCGTCAAGCCCCTTGCGATGTCTTAATTGTTCACTCTGAAGAAAAATAAGTAAAAAAGTAATTGATTAAATAGAGAGTTGACCGAATGTTTCTTTGGGTTTTTCCAAAGGATCAACGGCTTGTCACTCAAAATTGAGGACTTGGAGAATAAGTCGTAGCGACATATTTTCCAAGTCTTTTAGTTTTTCGACAAAAAAGTATGCACAATGGGTCAATTTTTGATAAGATAAGACAGGAAAACGACAGAGGAGGAACAGAAATGATTTTTGCATATAATAAAGAGCACGTTGGTGATGTTTTACTTGTCATCGTTGCGGACGATCAAGGTGCGGAAAACCAAGTAAAACGTGTTGGCGATGTAGCACGTGTAAGTTTAGTTGAGGCGCCAGAAACGGTGGTAGCTTGGAATATTTTCAACGCTTCAGCACTTCTAGGTGACATTAATGGCACAGGCCAAGTGACTTTAACAGATGAACAAATTGAAAAAGTCAATACAGCGATTAAAGATGCGGGATTTTCAGAAACTATTGAAAAAGACGACACCCCTAAAATTGTGGTCGGTTTTGTTAAATCATGTAAAAAACACCCAGATTCAGATCATTTATCTATCACACAAACAGAAGTAGACAACGGCGAAATTTTACAAATTGTTTGTGGCGCACCGAATATCAAAGCAGGACAAAAAGTAGTTGTTGCCAAACCAGGCGCAATGATGCCTGATGGCTTAATGATTTGGCCAGGGGTTTTACGTGGTGAAGAAAGTTTTGGAATGATTTGTTCAGCAAAAGAATTACGTTTACCCAATGCACCAGCTAAAAAAGGCATCTTAGAGTTGCCTTTTGATGCAGAAGTTGGTTCTGCATTTGCGGTAGGAGAATAAAAGAAAGAAACGACCTGTTGTTCAGACAACAGGTCGTTTCTTTCTTTTATTGACTTTTATTGATTGCTGCGATTATTTTGTTGCGTTAAAGCTGATTTATCAATGGTTAAATCGATGGTTGCTTTCATTTCTTTAGAACCACGATAATAAGTCACTTCCATTTTGTCGCCAACTTTTTTCTTGTAAAGCGCGCTTTGTAAATCTGTAGTAGAGCTTACGTCTTGGCCGTCAACTTTCGTGATAACATCGTATTTTTCCAAGCCAGCCTTTTCAGCAGGGGTAGCTGCTTCAACACCACGAACTACTACGCCCGTTTTTACGGAAGCTGGAATTTTTAAAATTTGTTCTTGTTGTTGTGAAGAGATTCCTGTTAAATCAGACATCGTAATCCCTAGAGCCGGCCGCGTCACTTTACCATCTTTTTCTAATTGGTTGATAATGTTGACTACGTCATTACTTGGAATCGCAAAGCCCATCCCTTCAACACTCACTTGACTAGTTGATTGCACAATTTTTACTGAGTTAATTCCAATGACTTGCCCTTCAATATTAATTAGTGGGCCCCCAGAATTTCCTGGATTGATTGCAGCATCGGTTTGAATGGCATTAATATTGATGGTTTCACCAGACTCATTTTTATTGGTAATATTTCTATTCACAGAAGAGATGATTCCTTGTGTGACAGAGTTAGCATAATCAGAACCTAGCGGGGAACCAATCGCAATAGCAGGCTCACCGACTGTGAGTTTACTAGAATTCCCAAACTCAGCGACTTGATCAACCTTGTCGGAAGAAATTTTAATCACGGCTAAATCCGTATAAGCATCGGTTCCGACTAGTTCGCCTTTCACTTTGGTACCATCAGATAAAACAACTTCCAATCCTTGTGCTTTATCTACGACGTGGTTATTCGTCACGACATAAGCCGTTTTACCATCTTTCTTATAAATAACTCCGCTTCCTTCACTGGCTGCTTCTAAATCGTTACCATTGTTGCCAGAAGAGTCTTGCGTACCTTCATTACCACCGAACAATCCCCCAAAAGGATCATCTGCCGAAGAATTGTTGTTAGCACTTTGCATATTAATGACAGAAACCACAGAATTTTGAACTTTTTTCACGGCTTTTGTGACATCGCTAGAAACATTGTAACTCACATTGCTAACTTTTGTATCGCCATGGTTAGTGGATGTCGTCGTCGCCGCATTATTTCCGCCGTTGGGGGAGGGAATAATCCCAGAATAAGCGCCTCCTAGAATAAGGGCGCCACCAAGTAAGCCGCCAGCTAAACCAATCCCAAATTTTTGCAATAAACTTTTTTTATCTGAATTAGGTGTAACATCTTTTCGTTGCATAAAATAACCTCCCAATAAGTGCATCTGAATTTTCTATATTAAGTATATCTGTTTCCTACTCCTTTAGTCTATCGAATAGCTTTGAATTTTTTATGAACAACTTAGGGAAAAATTACAGAAAAAATACGAATGAAAAAGTTATACACAGAAAAATGTGAACAAATCGGGAATAAGTCTGTGTACAGTTTTTAGAAAAGTTATCCACAGAATGTGGATAATGTGGACAAATAAGTGGCGAATATGTGTTTGTATTGAAAAAGCTGTTAAATAACGTAATTTTCCGGTTTGTTCTGTGGATAACTCTGTGTATATGTGTATAAGTATGTGGAAACGTTGTGGAAAGTAGCAAAGCTTCGTGCTAAAATAAGAACGAAAAGAAAACGAGAAAGTAGTGAAATAGGTGAAAATTAAACTAGTAACAGTCGGAAAACTGAAAGAAAAATACCTGATTCAAGGCATTAATGAATATCTGAAACGTTTAAATAGCTATGCCAAGATGGAAATCATCGAAGTACCAGATGAAAAAGCCCCGGAAAAACTCAGTGAAGCTGAAATGCTTCAAGTCAAAGAAAAAGAAGGCCAACGTATTTTGGGGAAAATTAATGACAATGAATACGTCTTTGTTTTAGCCATCAATGGCAAACAATTATCTAGTGAAGAATTTTCAAAAGAAATTGAACAATTAGGGATTAGTGGCAAAAGTAACCTAACCTTTATCATTGGTGGCTCTTTAGGTCTCAGTGATTCAGTCCTTCAGCGAAGTAATCAACAAATTTCTTTTGGCCGCTTGACTTATCCACATCAGTTAATGCGTTTGGTATTAGTGGAACAAATTTATCGAGGTTTTCGGATTATGAAAGGGGAACCGTATCATAAGTAGGGGCGGTGTTTAAGAAGCGGAAATTTAGAAAGAAGGAGTCAAAATAGATGTTAGATAAATTTTCTGCCCCAACACTAAATAAGTTACAAAAAGATAATCAGCATATTTATTATGTATACTGTTTGGTTGATCCAAGAAACAACCAACCTTTTTATATTGGTAAAGGGAAAGATAATCGTGTTTTTGCTCATCGACAAGCTGCGCTAAATTTGTTGCGACAATCAAATTTATTAAAAAACGATGAAACAGCGGGAACATTAAAAATAAAAACGATTCAAGAGATAAATGCATTGGGGATGCAAGTACTAAGCTATATACTTAGTTATGGATTATCTGAAGCTGAGGCTTTTGCAAGTGAAAATGCGTTGATTAATTATGCACGGCTTATTCAAAGGCTACCGTTGACAAACTTAGTAAAAGGGCATGGTTCTAAAGCTATGTTAGTGGAAGACATTGAAGAATGTTTTGGTTTTCAACCTATGTCAATAAGTGAAATAGCAACAGATGAGTTAATTCTAGCGGTGAAAGTCAGAGATGCTTTTCGCCTTAGTAAGGATGAAACGAAAGAGTATCCATTAGATGATACATTACGTGATGTTGATAACTTGAAATCGCGGACCTTGGGTAACTGGGTAATTGGTCGTGATAAAATACACCGTATTCGCTATATTATAGCCATTAACACTGGAGCGGATAATGCTGTTGTTGCTGCATACAAAGTTTCTTCAAAGTATTCAGAATCAAAAATATCTGAGAATGGCCTGACTCGTTATGCATTCCAAGCTTTATCAAGTAGAAAGGACACGTTAAAAGAGCTCAATTTATATAAAAAATGTTTGCCAGGAATTAAGTTTGGTAGCGGTAGTGCTGTTGCGTATATTAATAACTAGAATTTTTATTTAAAATAATTATTGTTTTATGAATATATTCAAAATAACAATAACGAAAAAAGCAGACTTCCATTCAAGAAGTCTGCTTTTTCATTAATTACTCCGCTTCCGCATTTTCCAAGTCAGCGACATCAGTCAGATAAGTGGCTTCATCCAACAAATCTTCCGAATGTGCGACATAAATCGCAGTGGCGCTATCACCAACCACGTTTAGGCTAGTAACGAGCATTTCGATTGGACGATTAATGGCTAAAATCAATGAATACGTCGCAATCGCAATCTCATTGTTATAGTTTAAACCAGTTAAAATAGTGAAAAGGATAATCCCGCCAGCGCCAGGTGCCGCCGGTGTACCAATAGATGACATCAAAGCTAAAATGGCAATCAAGGCAATATTAGCTGGTGTCACTTCATAACCAGCGACGCCCGCCACAAAAATAGCCGCAATTACTTGCATAATCGCTGTGCCGTTCATGTTGATAGTCATTCCTAACGGCAAGACAAAGGCGGCAACATCGCTGTCGACACCTAACTCTTCAACCGTCGTTTTTGTATTTAACGGTAAAGTGGCTGCCGAAGAAGAAGTAGAAAATCCAAAGACCACAACTTTCATAATCTTTTTAATAAAAGGAACAGGATTTAATTTTGTCGCAAATAAGATAAATAATGGGTAGCCGATCATCAAAAAGGCTAAGAGCGTCGCTGTCGTTGTTACGACGTAGACTAACGCTGGTTTTAAATAATCAATCCCGTAAGAAGCAAACGTCCGAACTAACAACATAAAGACGGCGATAGGAGCAAATTTAGTAATTACAAAGGTTAAAAATAACGTGACCATCGCATTGACTTCTTCAATTAATTTTTTGAAAACACGAATTTTATCCCCTAATGCATTAATACATAAACCAGTAATCACTGCTAACACAACAACTGCTAAAATCGCACCATTGTCGCTAAATGCAGAACCGATATTTTTCGTGACAGCATTGACAATCACCATTAATGGATTGCCGCTAGTACTTACTTCGACAGGAGCTAGCGCTTCAGATAACGACACATTAAAAGCACCAGTTAAATATACGCTATAGCCCACAATCCCTGCTGTTAGTAGAGCAATCAGTGACATCGATAAAAAGCCAAAAATCGTTTTATAAGAAATTCGTCCTAATTTTTGCGTATCGGTAATATGACAAATGGCTAAAGTAATTGAAGTAAAGACCATCGGCACAATCACTAATTGTAGGCCGTTGATAAATAGTTGACCAATAATATAGAAAAGCCCAATCGCAGATTGTCCTTTTTCAGGATCTGAAATATCTTGGAAAAGAATCTGATTGATTGTCTGCCACACGGCGCCTTGATTGCTGCGAATAAGGTGCTCTCTTAAAAATAAAAAGCCGAGCCCAACGATTAATCCTCCCACCAATGAAATCACCATTTTTTTGGTAAATGAGATACCTTTCACTTCACGTTTTTTCTTTTCCACTTTGTTGCCTCCCAAATAAATTGATTAAGCACCGCGCAAAAAAAGCCTTGCACACAAAAAAAGGGCAAGACATCTCGTATCATTCATTATACAAAAATACAGAATTTTACAGAACTTTGCCTTGTTAGCCTCTCGGACTATCTTAAAGGTACTTTTCCACATACTAAGGGAAACTACGAGAATTGTCAATTCTTTTTTACTTAGGGGGGTGTTATTTTTGAAGAAAGAAAGTGACCTTACTCTTTCCGAAGATTAAGCAGCCAAAAAAGAACTACAACGGATTTTTTTGCAGTATAATAGAAAATAGAAACGGAAAAACAGGCACCAACACAAAGGAGGTATTTTTATGAAAGTCACTCAACTTTCTAGTGAAACCCTTGACCGAGCGCACGAACGTTTTGAAGAAACACTTGCGCAAATGACCGTTGCCGAAGCAAACACGATGCCCGCGCCATTAATTAAGTCTGTTACTTGGCTAATGTGGCACACAGCCAGAGAATTAGACCTACAAATTTCCGCACTTAATCATAGTGATCCGTTATGGCTTAGTCAACACTGGACAGAAAAATTTGCCTTGGATTTGCCAGATGAGACAGAAGACTGGCATCACACACCAGAAGAAGCGGCGAAAGTCGTGGTGGCAGAAAAGCAATTGCTTAGTGACTATTTGGCTGCTAGTGTGGCACTTACCAAAAGCTATTTAGACCAAGTCAAAGAAGAACAATTGTCAGACGTGATTGATAAAAATTGGACCCCACCCGTGACTAGACAAGTACGTTTAGTTTCAGCGATTGATGATGCAGTGATGCATTCTGGGCAAGCTGTTTATACACGAAGATTAGTCATTGGAAAATGATAAATAAGCAAAAATAAAAATGCTTCTGCCTAAGCAGGAGCATTTTTTATTGAAAGAAAAAATACATAAAAAAATGAACGAAGGACTGTCCACTTTTTCCTTAGTTGAAACGTTGTATAAGTGAAAGGAGCAATCAGATGAAAAAGGAGGCAAATTTTGACGAAGTACTATTTTCTTTGGGGCAAGAAGTCATCCAAGTCTTGATTCGCCGAGGAGCAAGTCTTGAAGATGCACAAGATGCAGTGTCGCAAACATATACAACGATTTTTTCAATATTACCTGAAATTACGTCCGAAAATCTACGCCCGTGGTTTTTCCGAGTAACATTTAATTACTACATTACGATGTATCGAAAAAAGAAGCGAGAACGCACTTTTGTGGCAAACAGTCATCCTGTGCAATCAATAGAAAAAATGGAAGGTCAAGAGTTATTATTATTGATTGATTCCTTAAAAGATGAGGAACAAGAACTATTACTTTTAAAATATTATTATCAATTATCGTATGCCGAGATTGCGTTAATTTTAGAAGTATCTGTTGAAAATGTTCGCAAAAAATTGTATCGCACACGTCAAAAACTAAAAAAAGAACTGGAGGAATAGCAGTGGATTTAAAAAAAAGTATTCGTAAAGCGAAAAGAAAACAATTTCTCGTGATTGGTGCAATAACCGTTGTTAGTTTTGTCGTATTGTTTGTCGGTTTTTTTGTGGGAATGGATAAACTTTCGACGAAAAACTATCAGGCCTTACTAGAAGTAATTAATGATCAAGAAATGATTGCTTCACCAAACACTCAATTAGACTCCCAAGTAATTGCTAATAGTTCGCCTTTTGGGGGCGAAGTTGTGACCAATCGTTCAAAAAATATTGATGGTTACACGGTGGAATGGAGTAATTTACGCAGCAGATATAGCTTTTTCAGAAATTCGATTGACTGGAATGAAGCCTATCCTGGCAGCTATTATTCTTCTAAGAATTTTTATGAATACAACCGCCAAACTAAGCAGAAAGTGGCGTCTTTTTATAACCCAGCGATTACCAATTACTATGGTGGTATCAAAAATGAATTAACTGAATTAGACAAAATGGAAAACCAAGTAGCGGAAGTGGCGATTTCTTTTGATAAACCTTATCCATATGAAGAAGTCCGTAAAATGTTGCCAAGTAATGTCAACTTAGTTTGGCTCTATGTTTACTCCGAAACGGTTAATGAAACAGAAGGTCCTTCAGGTACGCTACCTTATGGTTTTCAATTAAGCATGGACGATCACAACGAAATATTTGATCCTGAAAATGATAAGCAACACTTTTTTGAAACCTTAGAAAAATCCCCCATGTTTGCTGACAACCAAGAAGGCCAAAAGTTTATCCAACAAAATAAAAATAAAAAAGTCGAAAAATTACCTGTTTGGGGAGTCATGCTCACCGGACAAACCAAAAATTTCAAAGCCTTACAAAATGAACCTTTTGTTCGTGGTGCTTCAATTGGCGTGACGGCACCTATCGTTCCCTATATTCAGCCAGAGAAATAAACGTTCTTCAAAATTCTAAGCCTTCCGACTGATTTTGCTTCAACGATATTGTCAGTAAAAATAGAAAACGTTATAATAGAATGGATCACAGAAAGTGCTTCTACAATGCGTGGGAGCACTTTTTTTACTTATCTATGAGGAGGACAAGTGAATGTTTTTTAATTTTATTGGGTTAACGTTATTTTTTGGTATCGGAATCTTAGTTGCGAATGGCGCCAAAATTGTAGCGAATAAAGGGAAAAAGAGTAAGGGGACCATTCTATTAATGGTGATGGAATTGCTCTTGTTAGGTATCTTTTTATTTGTGACTTTGCCAAGTAAAAATCTTTCAACCGTGTTGTGGATTAATTTGATTGGCGCAGTGATTGCTAGTGGGGTGTTATTAGGTACACGCTTAGCTAGTAAAGTCGAAGTTCCTGGTCTCCAAAAGTTCCGCAAAGAAGTAGGGAAGAATACCAACAAAACGGCTAACAAAGACTGGTCTGGCAAAATTATGGGTGTTGCCGTTTTGGCAATGATTTTGTTGACCATTGTCAGTAGTATTACCAGAATTTCTTCTATTGATGAAATTTATCAAACGATTCCTTTAAAAACGGAAGAAAAAGCTGAAGTTTTAACTTCGGCGAAAGAAACGCCAATTGCGATTGCACCACAAACGGCGAAACGAAAAATGTTACAGAAATTTTCTGTCATTCCCAATTCCAATATGTTTACTTTGGATGGTATAACGGCACAAGTTGTCAATGGCGAGTATGTTTATGTAGCAACAGTCGAATTTAATGGCTTCTTTAAATGGCTAAAACTGGGGGAAGTACCTGGCTATTTCATCATTAGTGCGACAGATATCAACGCACAGCCAGAATTTGTAGAAAAACCAATTGTTTACACTCCCTCAGCTTACTTTGGCAAAGATGCCGCACGAAAAATTTACTCTGCTTATCCAGGTTATGCAGCAACTGGCACAATCAATTTAGAGCTGGACGACCAAGGGAATCCTTACTATATTCAAACGCTTTACAAAGAGTATGGCGTTTCTGGTCGTATGCACTATAATGAATTTAAAACGGCAGTATTGAATGCTACAACAGGCGAAGTCAACGTTTATGACAGTCAAAAAGCCCCAAGTTTCGTTGATGCGCCGATTACTAGTTCAGCGGCGAATAGCTTAAATGAATTCTTTGGTCGTTACAGTCAAGGCTGGTGGAACCAGACGATGTTTGGTGCCAAAAAAGACGTCAAAATTCCAACTGAAAATGGCATTTATGCATCAGGACAAATTACGCCGATGATGAACAAAGAAGGGAACCAATTGCTTTATTTTACGGACTTTACAAGTAGTGAAAAAGACCAAGATTCTGCTTTAGGTTATTCCTTAATCAATGCACGAACAGGCCAAGTTACGTATTATCGTGATACTAAAGTCGGCATTATGGATAGTGATGGCGCCATTTCTATCGCCTCAAAAATTTATCCAGAAAAGAAATGGAAAGCTAGTATGCCAGTCCTTTATAACATTGATGGCGTGCCAACATGGATTGTTTCGTTAATGGACAGTAAAGGGATTTTCAAAAAATATGTTTATATAAACGCTGTAGATAACGATATTGTGATTGATGCAGACACGGCACAAGGCGCATTGGACGCTTACCGAATTGAGTTAGTAACCAAAGGAAGCAACAATGAAAATACAGATAAAGCCAACTTGAAAACGATGCAAGGTAAAGTTGCTCGTGTCTCAGTAGTAGCTGGGGAAGCGCAAACGGTAGTTTCATTTTTACTAGAAGATGAAAAAACCATTTTTAGCGTAACAACTAATAACAGTCCGCTGGCGCTATTCTTAAAAGAGGGCGACCAAGTGTCATTTAAAGCCGTAGTGACTGAAAATGCTAAAGCAGCGAATGTTGAAGAATTGAAAATTGCAGGATTAAATTAAATAAAACACCTCTTTTCTATGAAAAAGAGGTGTTTTATTCTTGGGAAAGAAGAAAAATCCACTTAATTCTGCTATGATAAGAGAGAAAAAGAAAACGAAGGAGCTTCGCCCATGCGCAACATAAAATTAACCATTGAATACGATGGTAAAAGATACTCAGGTTGGCAACGACTAGGCAATTCAGAGAAAACGATTCAAGGAAAAATTGAAAGTATTTTAACACAGATGACGGGTGAACCGATTGAAATTATTGGTTCAGGCAGAACGGATGCTGGCACACATGCACGTGGTCAAGTAGCGAATTTTAAAACGACTAGTTCACTGACAACGAACGAAATGTTATCCTTTTTAAATCGATATTTACCTGGCGATATTGTTGTTAAAGCAGTCACAGAAATGCCTGAACGTTTTCATGCACGGTATAACGCCACAGGCAAACAATATAGCTACTATGTTTGGAATAGCCCAATTCCTAATGCTTTTGAACGGTATCATAGCTTTCACTTTCCCAAAGCGTTGGATCAAGAAAAAATGGAACAAGCTTGCCAAAAATTAATAGGGACCCATGATTTTATTGGCTTTTCAGCATTGAAAAAAACCAAAAAATCGACCACTCGAACGATTGAAAAGATTACGATTGAAAGAAACGGTGAAATGTTACAGTTCACTTTTGTGGGCAATGGTTTCTTGCATAAAATGGTCCGCATCCTCGTTGGGACACTTTTAGAAATTGGTGCCGGCACCAAAGAATTAGCGATAATTGACGAATTATTCGCAACAAAAGTCCGAGAAGGCGCAGGTGAAACGGCTCCTGCACAAGGGTTGTTTTTAGATGAAGTGTATTATAAATAACAAAAAAATAAATTTTCTTTAACCACACCAATTAAAAAGTTGAACTTCATCTAAAAAGTGCTAACGTTAAGAAGAGATTAACAATAGAAAGAGGTCATTTTGTTGCTATCTTTACTTATTTCTGTCAAAAAATTATTTTCATCTTTTTTAGGTATCTTAAAAAAAGAAGACACTCGTGCCTTGTTCTTTTTATTGGCAACCACGTTGTTGAGTGGGACCATTTTTTATTCAACAGTGGAAAAATTGTCGCCATTAGATTCGTTATATTTAAGTTTCATGACGTTAACCACGATTGGTTATGGGGATATTCATCCAGTCACTGACTTGGGAAAAATTTTCACCATGGTTTATGCTACAGTGGGCTTGGGGATTATGGCTATGTTTATTTCGGTCGTAGCAAAATCCTACCTGTATTCTAAACAAAATCATCACCACCATCACCACCATCACCATAAAAACAAAGAACATTCGGCGGAAAAGTCTTCAGAAAAATAGACGAAATTGATTAGTTGACCAAGTGTTTCTCGAAAAATGAAAGTTTTTTGAGAAACACTCTTTTTTTATCTTAATAATTATGGTAGTATGTCCCAAACTGTATTTTATTTTAAAGGAGCGTGAAGTGAATGGTCAAAGCGATTCGGAAATTATCGTTAATTCAAAAAATCATGATAGGGATTGTGATTGGAACCACCTTGGGTTTCTTGGTGCCTGAATGGACCTTCATCAGCGTTCTTGGTGAATTGTTTGTGGGTGCCTTAAAAGCAATTGCGCCGATTTTAGTTTTTGTCTTAATTATTGCATCGCTAGCCCAACAAAAGGCTGGAGCGAAAACATATGTGGGATCAATTTTAGTTGTGTATCTGTTAGCGACATTTTTGGCAGCTGTTGTTGCCGTGACGGCAAGCTATCTGTTTCCCGTTAAGATTGTCTTGGAGGCGGCGCAGGAAGCGCAAGCAGCTCCAACGCAACTTAGCGATGTTTTAAGCAATGTGTTAACAAGCGTTGTCCAAAATCCGATTCAAGCGATGATTGAAGGCAATTATTTATCTGTTTTATTTTGGTCCTCATTAATCGGCATTGGGTTACGCCAAAGTTCGGTCGCTACCAAGGATGTGATTGCTAACCTTTCAACAGGAATTACCACGGTCGTTCAAATGATTATCGGCATTGCGCCAATTGGCATTCTAGGCTTGGTGTTTCATTCGGTGGCAACAACAGGCATTGCAGGGTTAGCCAAGTATGGTCAGTTATTATTATTGTTAATTGGTACGATGGCCGTGGTTGCTTTAGTCGTTTATCCAGCGATTGTCTTTTGGAATATTCGACAAAATCCGTATCCGTTAGTCTTTTTTGTATTAAAGGAAAGTGCGATTCCCGCATTCTTTACACGCAGTTCTGCGGCCAATATTCCCATTAATATGGAATTGGCGAAAGCAATGGATTTAAATGAAGAATCTTATGCGGTCTCTATTCCGCTGGGCGCAACGATTAATATGGGCGGCGCAGCCATTACGATTACTATTATGACATTGGCGGCAGTCCACACATTAGGCATGTCCGTACCAATCTATTTAGCATTATTGTTGAGTATCATCGCCGCTGTTTCTGCTTGTGGGGCTTCAGGAATTGCTGGTGGCTCCTTGTTGTTAATTCCGCTTGCATGTAGTTTGTTTGGCATTTCCAATGACATTGCCATGCAAGTCGTCGGCGTTGGCTTTATTGTCGGCGTAGTCCAAGATTCCATTGAAACAGCGTTGAACTCTTCTAGTGACTTGTTGTTTACCACCTCAGTTGAGTTAGCAGACCGACGTAAAAATGGTGAAATTATTGATGTCAAAGCGTTAATTGGCAAAAGTCAATTGGTGGTCGAACAAGAAAATATTTAAAAGAAAGGAACAACCCGCTAAAATGTGGGTTGTTCCTTTCTTTTATAATCTCGGCCCCATTTTTTTCAGGGGCCACTGAAATTATCGACCATTTTGTGAAGAAAATCCTCTCTATAATAAAGGTATCAAGTAAATAGGAGGTACACGAAATGAAATGGTATCAACTTTCCTCAACAAAAGTAATCGAGCAGACTAAGACGAAGCAAACGGGTCTTTCTAGCGAAGAACGTCAGCAACGTTTACAAACGAATGGTTCAAATAAAATTGAAGAAAAACAACAACTGAAAACGTGGCAAAAGCTAGCCAAACATTTTACAGATTTACTAATGGTGGTCTTACTTGCTGCCGCAATTCTAAAATTTGCCACAGGCGAAGTGATCGAAGGAAGTATCATTTTTCTAGTGGTGCTTGTCAATGGCTTTGTCGGTTATTGGCAAGAGCGTAAAGCAGAAGAATCATTAGACGGCCTGAAACAGATGATGGGCCAAGAGGCAGTCGTTCTAATTGATGGACAAAAAACAACCGTTTCTTCTGAAACATTGGTTCTGGGGGATGTAGTCACGTTACAAGCTGGCGATGTAGTTCCAGCAGATTTGCGCTTATTTGATGTTCATAATCTGATGATTGAAGAATCAATTTTGACAGGCGAATCAGAAGCCGTGGAGAAAATTACCGGTTCCTTGAATGAGGAATTGCCAACAGGCGATCAAAAGAATTTGGCTTTTTCAGGAACACTTGTCCAAGCAGGTTCGGCATTAGGTGTTGTAGTAGAAACAGGAAATGCCACTGAAGTTGGAAAAATTAATCACGCGTTGCAGTCAGTAGCTCAAAAAACAACGCCGCTCGTACGGAAAATGCACCAATTAAACAAGCAAATTTTCCAAGGGATTATGGTCTTGATCGTGTTTCTGATTTTCTTTACCACTTTTCGTCATGGCATGGAATGGAGCCTCTTATTTTCTGCGATGATTGCATTAATTGTAGCAATGATTCCAGAAGGCTTACCTGCTGTGTTAACGATGATTTTATCGATGGGTGTTCATGAGATGGCTAGAGAAAATGCGATTATTAAAGGCATGCCTTCCGTTGAAACATTAGGTTCAATGACAGTTATCTGTTCAGATAAAACGGGAACGCTAACTAAAAATGAAATGACGGTAATGGATGTAGTGACTGAAGAAATGACCATTGTCAAAGAGATTATGGCCAACTGTCAAGAATTGAAATTACAAGACCAACAAAAAATCGCCGACTTGCAAGGGAATCCTACCGAGTTAGCTTTACTACAATATGTCGATCAGGAGCAACTGTCTTTACGCCCTGTAGAAAAGAAAATTCCGTTTAGTTCAAGTTACAAATACATGGCCACTCGCCATCCGCAAGCAGAAGGTTCAATTATTTATGTCAAAGGTGCACCAGAAGTATTGTTACAACTTTCTACGTTATCTGATAATCAAAAAGGTGATTGGCAAGCACAAGCTGCGCAATTAGCGCAAAAAGGACAACGAGTATTAGGTTTTGCCTATAAGACAGTTACGTCACAACAGGAACTGACACATGAAACATTGTCAGGATTGACGTTTGCTGGTCTGGCAGGCATCATCGATCCGCCAAAAGAAAGTGCCATTCAAGCCGTCAAAGAATCTCAAGAAGCAGGTATTTCAGTCAAAATGATTACCGGAGACCATAAAGATACAGCGCAAGCCATTGGCGAGCAAGTTGGTTTAAAGCATACGAAAAAAGTGCTTGAAGGACTAGAAATTGATGCTATGTCAGATGGAGAATTAGCTCAGCACGTTCAAAATGTCGATGTATTTGCACGAACGACGCCAGAACATAAATTACGAATTGTCACGGCGTTACAAAACAATGGCGAAATTGTCGGCATGACCGGCGATGGTGTGAACGATGCGCCAGCATTAAAGAAAGCCGATGTTGGAATTGCCATGGGAATTAAAGGAAGTGAAGTAACAAAACAAGCCGCAGATATGGTTTTGGCAGATGATAATTTCCATACGATTGCTAAAGCTGTGAAAGAAGGGCGCCGCATTTTTGATAACTTGAAAAAGACGATTACCTTCTTCTTGCCAACCTCTTTGGCACAAGGCTTAATTGTTGTCTGGGCGCTTTTAATGAATCATCCTCTCCCGTTGACACCTGTCCAGATATTATGGGTAAACATGGTAACTACGATTACTTTGTCTTATGCATTAGGTTTTGAAAAAGCGAGTGCTGATATCATGAAACGACCACCAAGAGATGTCAATGAAGGCATTTTAACAAAGTACAGTATTTTTAGAATCGTCTATGTGTCGGTACTCATTATGGTACCAGGTTACCTCATGGCGTTACAATTCGAGGGACAAGCCTTACAGCAAACCTTCCTCTTACAAAGTATCGTCTTAGCACAAGCAGCGTATATGATAAACTGTCGTAAGTTGGTTGATCCGTCGTTAAGCACAGGCTTTTTCCAAAATAAAGTGTTGTTTGCTTCATTAGGAATCCTCTTTTTACTACAAGCACTAGTGGTCTACTTGCCAGTAGCGCAGCAATTAATTGGCACAACTTCTTTAAATGGCCTTCAATTAGCAATGATTTTCGTCCATGTTGTGAGTCTGTTCTTCCTTGTCGAAGGGGAAAAATATATAACCAAACGATTCATGACGAAAGAAAGCCAAAAAACTAGCGAATGTCCTCGCTAGTTCCTTTAAAAATAAGAATGAAGAGTGAGCTCTGCTAGTCGGCGGAGTTCATTTTTTGTTGGAATTAAAGAGAGATAAAAGACAGGAAGATCAAGATGATCCAAGGGGAAATTGGAAATAATTATGTCGGCTTCATTTAACGTCAACTGGCTTAGTTCCACATATTCAATAGCTTGTAATTTCACGCGAGTACCTAAATAAGCGGCTAATTCTTGTTGCAAAAAAGCTTTCCAAGCAGGTTCCCCTTGAAAGAGGAAATAGGCGGTCATCGTTTGCGCCTGAATGGAATAAATAGCTTGTTTTTCTAACAAAGAAGCCAAACTAAGAAAATAAGTTGGTTCTTCAATCGTGGTGTAGCGAGATAAAATCTCCAAAAGTTCTTGGTTGCTCTTTGATAACGCAAGGTCCTCCGCGGCTTGTTCGGTCATTAATTCTTGATATTCCAATTGAAATTGCTCAGAAAGTGTTGGGGACTCGGTATATTTAATGAATAACAATAACAGATTATCTAATAAATTTGTTTGGGTTAAATCAGGTCGGGCTTCTTCAGTGGAAAAATTAGTGACAAACTGCTGTAACGACTTTCGCAGCTGACTGTAATGAGTGTGGAGCGCAGAAGCCAACGTTTTGCCATAGACATTATCGTAATTCCAGCTTTCTAAGAAACAAAAGAAGGCAAAAAAACTTTCCTCTCCTTGCAAATAGATGCCTTCAGAAGCATAAAGCTTTGCCAAGGACGGTTGATAAAGTTGAAATAAGACATCTTTTGAGTCAAAAGAAAATTGACTCACTCGGCAGTTGGCTTTGTTGCGAATCGTGTTAATAAAAAACCAACAAGCGCCAAAAATTTCTTCCGTTTCCACCGTCAACTCACTACTGTAAACTTGTTTTAAAAATTGGAAATAATGCTCCTCATGAATAGAATAATCGTCAAAAAAATAATTATTGTGAGTAAAAGGCACCAACAAACGATGATAAAAAATCCGAATATTGCTTTCTGCCCCGATCAGCTGAATGGTGGTTGTGGTTAGCTGAATCGTTAAATGAAAATCACGTAAGGCCTGATTCATTTTCTTGATATGTCGCTTCAAAGTTTCATAAGAAATACCACTAGTGCTCAAAAAAGAAGTTGTCACCAACTCTTTCGTAAATAGTAGCTCTTTTAATAGCTGAATACTAATGGATTGAGGTAAAAATAATGACCAAAGCTCGTTGGTTTGCGCATTCCCCTGATTGCGTAACCGAATACCACTGCTATCGGTTTCAATGGACCAGTCGGCGGGTAATTGACTGCGAATATACTGCAAATCCGAAAAAACGGTTCGCCCTGTCGTCTGGATTTGCGTGGCTAAACGCTTCGCTGTCAGTTGTGGAACATTTAATAACTGTTCCAACAAACGAATTTGCCGAAGCAAATCCTTTTCTGTTATCACACGTTTTAACATGGAGTACATGGCAAAACCTCCTTTTGCTTAAGAATACGGATAAAAAGGGGATTGGTCAATTAAAAAAAGAAGCGAATCATCATTCGCTTCTTTTTATTCACTATACAAAAATATCAAATGTATGCAAAACGGCTGACAATAAAATAGTTACAACAGCCATTCCAGATACAAAGCCGACAGCACCAGGAACAAAGGGAGGTAATCGTTTAGCAATATAGCTACCGACAGGGGCCGCACTGATTCCTGCTAAAACGGCGATGGTCAGGGAAAGCCAAAAGCCACCACCCATCATTAAAATCACACCAGGAACAATACTGACCAGTGGCATAAACGTTGGATACCAACCTTCTTCAGCGAAATGTTTTCGATAAAGAAAAACACCAACAGCCGAAGCAATCATTTGTCCCATTAAAATGTCAGGAACTAAGCCAGAACCATTTGTAATATGATTAATATTGACAAACCAATCTGTTAAAACGCCTAGAATTACCAAACCTCCAACTAACTCATTTCCATAAAACCAAGCTTCGGAGAAGTCAGCAAAAGTGCGTCGTATTGACCATTGAAAGGTTTGCGTATTTTCAATTTTAGGTTGTTTTTGTCGCTTCTGAGCGATTGGTGCAATAGAAGGAACCATCCAAGGCAGTTGATGACAGATGGCTGAAACAATCCAGCCAACAAAAGCCATTGTGGTAACGTTGGAAACTGTCCCAGGTACATTTAAAAGGGGCATCAATTGCGCATTCAGCCAATTGGCAAACGGAAAGGTGAAAAGCGCACTCAAAAGAGAAATCGTTCCTAATTTTTTCCAGCCAGGACCGTAAACGAGTGTTAAAGCTGGCGGCGTGCCAACAACCACAATAAACGTTGGTAACCACAACACTTCTTTTGTAAAAAAGCGTGTAAAATCAAAAACATAAATAGTTAAAAAGAGGGAAAGTAGCTGAGAAGCAAGTACCCAAGGCCAAATACCAGAACCACCAGCAATTGCAAATCCCTGCCATTTTGAATTTTTTCGATAAAGTTGCCAAGCAATCAGACCGCCGATTAGTAAGAAAAGCGTTGTAAAAAGTCCGCCGTAAAATTCACCTTCCGTGAAGTTCATGACAAAATAGATAAATTTGTAAAACCCCTGCTGATTCACTTTGGTAACTACGTCATTGTAAGGAAAAAAGTTAGACACATGTCGAAAGCCATTCATGATCCAATACAGGAACATTCCCAAAAAAATTTTTACACCAAGAGCTAAAACGGCTTCGTAATTGATCGATTTATTTTTCATATGATCGCTCCAAAAAAATGACATTTTACTAAGTTTTTGAAATTAGTTTATTGTAGCTACTAAAGCTTTTAGTGCCTCGTTAAAGACATTTGCTGGCGGATTAGTCAATCCAGCGCCAATCATACCAATCCCCGGTTCTTTATGAGCAATAGCAGTATTAATGACAGGCAGCATCCCTGTTTCTAAGACTTTTAAGACATCAATGCCTGAAGGAATCCCCATAAAATCTAAAACAGGAATCGTGACATTGGGATTTTCTTTCGTAGTAATTTCCAGCATTTCTTTTGAATAATTCAATGCTTCTGCCACTGTTCCGCCAACTAATGGGACAATTGCTGGTGCAGCTGCCATGGCAAATCCGCCAACACCATACGTTTCTGTAATAGCACTATCGCCCATATCCAAACCAGCATCTTCTTGTGTGTAACCGGCAAACATCGGACCAATCACCCGTTGGGCAGGCCCTGTAAACCAGTGATTTCCACCAATCCCACTGACACGAATCCCAAATTCGACCCCATTGCGACACATGGTGGTGACAATTGTACTATTTTCCACATTATGTCCAGCATCTAACGCACATTTAGCGGCGCCCATCCAAGTTGGACCAGAAAAATAGTCAGAACTGCCAAGAAATTCAAATACTTCTTTTAATTGTTCACGAGAAAAATCAGTTTGAACCATGTAAGGCGTTAATGCTTGGACTAACAACGTACTTCCAGCTACATTGCGATTATGGCACTCATCGCCCATATGCAAGGCTTGCGAAAGCATTAAGCGTAAATCAATGCCTTCTGGACAAAAAGTCATGGCATCATGAAGTAATGGACCTAAAACATCGCGCATCCAAATCAGACGATCCACGACGGATTGATCATTTGCACCAAATCGTAAAACTTTCGCCAATTGTTCACTTAAATTAGTAAAAGCCGTGTTGCCGTACGTTTCATTTTTGATAATATGAACGTACATATTCGGAGAAGTCACGCCAGCCATAGAACCAACGGCATCATGTTCATGACAAGGCGAAAACGTAATCGCGCCAGAACGAGCAACCCGATCGGCATCAGCTAGATCTTTTGCTAATCCTTCAAAAACAAGCGCTCCTTGAACGGCACCTTTCATCGGTCCGCACATATTTTCATAAGTAATGGGCGGCCCAGCATGTAAAATGGTCGTTTCAGTCATCTTGGGCATGACATTAATTGTTTTATCAAATCCCACTAAAATAGGTTTTGATTGAATAATGCGGGTAACCGCTTCTTCGTTGGCTTGTTGGATTTTTTCATAAAGTGTTGGACTTTTTAATTGATCCAATAATTTCAATAGCTCTGGGTCACCATTGGCAGGCGGTGCCCAATTTACTTGATGTGAAGGAATCCCTTGTTTTTTCATATCTTCATGAATAAAGTCAATGCCTACATTGATCGTATCTAAAGGCTGGTTAAAAAGATCATTTCTGCTCATGTTCGTTCGCTCCTTTTACAAAAGTTTTGGTGGCTTCGCAAAGTTGATGACTGCTGTCGACAACGAGAACCTCTAAATCTTCTAAAATTTTCCGCTGTTCATGAATATCTTGTGGATCTTCTTCGGTCCCTAAAACATAGCCAATAATGGCTAACTCACGACCATCTGCTTTTGCTATTGCTTTGGCTTCCTTTAACGCCTCCGCTAACACGCCAACAGGATTTTCGTGAGAACCATAACCTAATTCAAAATCTAACGCTAAAACTGCCACTTCAGGATCTTTGGCTTCTTGAAGAATGCGAGTAATCCGAGAAGTCGGATCGATCATTGGATGTGGGCGGCCTTCTGTGAAACGATCATCACCGAAATCAATCAATGTATGTGCTTGGCTGTGGTCAGGATTTGCTAATTGCCGTTCAGGAATTTTATGAATATTACTATAAACATCATCAGAGACTTCTGTTAAAGTATATAAAAGTTCATCACAAAGAGTGCCACCACAGAACAACCCACGAACAAATTTTTGAGAAGGGGCTTGTTGCTGTTGGATGGCTGTTAACATTGCGCCTGTCGGATTTTGATAGAGGCTGGTTTCCGCTTCCTGTGTTTGACTAAATTGAATCACCTTTTGAACTGCATCCAGAGAAGAAGTAGCAAAAGTGACGTTGTCTATTTTTCGTTCCGTTTGTTCACTGCCGATAAAATAAATAACAACTGGTTTAGTTGAAACAGCTAATTTTTTTAAAATTTTCTCTGTTACTTCTGGAGCAGGCGGTTTAGAAATAAGCAAAATTGCCTTAGTTTGTTCGTCAGCCATTAAAGCATCCAGCCCGTCAAGCATCATCAGCCCACCAATTTCAGCAGACAAATCACGGCCACCAGTACCAATTAATTGTGAAATCCCATAACCATATTTATGGATTTGAACACTAACTTCTTGGCTACCAGTACCAGACGCGCCGACAATTCCAATATCTCCTGAACGTACCTCGTTAGCAAAACATAACCCAACGCCATTAATAATCGCTGTTCCACAATCAGGGCCCATCACAAACAGTTCTTTTTCGTGTGCTTTTTGTTTTAACGCTAATTCCTCGTCAACCGTCACGTTATCACTAAAGAGCATGACGTGTTTTTGCTGATCTAAAGCTTTATGCGCTTCTCGTGCAGCAAATTTCCCATTGACAGAAATTACAACTAAGTTGGCATCAGGCTCTTCATGAAGGGCTGAATCTAACGTCTTATAGGTTACTTCAGAAGAAGCGGTTGTCTTTTTCTTCGTAAATAACTCGTCGACTTGCTGTAAAATTTCTTCTGAGTTCGCTTGGTCATCAAGATCTAAAACAATTAATAAATCACCCGTTGTAACATGATCCAAGGCGGGTGTATATAAACCAACATTCCGAATCACTTCAAGATTCATGTCGGTTCCCATCCCAATCATTGCAGTTTTAACTCCAGCCAGTTCATTGGCTCGTGTTGAAATGGTCATTAAAGTAACTGAATCAAAATAGGCGTTCTCTTTAATTACTGTTTGAATTGTCATGATTATTCTCCTCACAAAATAGTTTTAAACCAAAAATAATGCCGCAAAGTATGTCGCTTCCTGAAGTTGAGCCCACCTCCTCTAAAGCCGAAACCGCTTGAGCCATTTCATTTGTATTTCCACTTTCAATTGATAAAAAAACACGCTGAACTAGTTGAGAAAATCGCTCGTTCACTGCTTCATGGATTTCCGCATAACTGACCGCATTCGTTCGTTCCTTGGCTAGCACAGCCAGCTGTTGGAATTTCGAGGGAAGTTGCTGTAATGCAGAAAAACTAGCAAGTAATCCTGTGATAAAATCATCGCCAGTGGGAGTTAAACCAATCCCCAATCCCAAAATCTTCGTTAAACAATCAAGAGCTATTTTAAAAGATTTTTGCGCCCAAGCTTGTTGAAAATAAATCATTTCTTTTTGAATCTGGGTCCGACTATAAGAATCAAAAAGAAAGGTTGACGGCGAAGCAGGAAAAAGCGCTTGCCAAGGATTGAAACGAGTTTGCTGAATATACGTTAAAAAAATAGCTATTTTTGTTTTACTGGGTGTTAAATAAAGTGGCGTTGGTTGCCAAATTTGGGCATCGGCTAGGGTTAAGTGTCGTCGGCCTAACCGGATAAACAGGGGCTCAATTTGGACAGGTAAATCAGCGAAATGGCTAAGTTTTTTTTCATCGAGTATAATCGTGTTAGGTGCTATATGTTCGGGATGCGTTGAAATGGTCAAGAGAATTTCTTGGGTGTCTACATGACCATAATTAATAGCGTGCGTAAAACATTGCAAACTAGTCAATGTTTGATGAGGGAGTTTCGATAAAATCGTTTGGTCATAAGCTAAAATTTTTGTCATTCCAACGACCTCCTTTTTAATAGCGCTTTCACGACTTCATAATAAAAGAATCCAGCAGGCTAAACAATTGCTAAAAATGACATTGATTTACAAGTTTGAATGGACAATTTGTACATTGGGAGGATAAATGATGTTAAAAGTGAGTGATTTATTAACGTTAGAAGAATTACCTGGCATTACCTTAGTAGCAGGACATAAAAATCAGGACCAACCGATTTTAAAAGTCAATATTTTAGAAAATCCTGATATTTTAGATTGGTTAACAGCAGGTGAGCTACTGTTAACGACAGGGTACATATTTAAAGATGATCGGAAATTACAGAAAAATTTTTTGAAAGAACTAGCCAAACACCATTGTGCTGCCTTGGGATTTAAAACCCAACGTTATTTTGAAGAAGTTCCACCAGACCTAATCAAACTAGCAAATGAAATGAATGTACCTATTTTAGCAATTCCTTACAATTACACCTTTTCGCAAATTGCTGACGTGTTGAAAAGTCGTGTCACGTTAGAACAATTTGACATGAATGCGCAAGAAACCGCATTGCATAATAAAATTTATCAAATCTTAGAAACGGGAAGTAGCAGTTTTCATTTGCTGCAGGATCTAGCAGAAACCATTCAAAATCCTGTCTTGTTATTGAATGACCACTTTGAAGGAGTTAATTTTTTTGACTTGCCTAAAAATCCAATTCGTATTTCTAGCATTTTAGAAGATAGACAAGAAACCTCAGAGTTCCAAAAACAATTACTTGAACAAAGTCATCCATTATTACGCTTTTATCAAGAACCGATTCATTTACAGTTGAAACTCCAGAACCAAGTGGTGCCAATTGAAATTTATCCAATTAAAAAGAAAAATGTTATTTTATATTATTTACTCGTCTGGAACACCTTGGCTCCATTACGACCAGTCGACGTGGCGCATTTTAAAATCACAGCTCATTACTTGCTTTTACAATTGCAATTGGAATACTCACGGAAATTTGAAGAATACCAACAACGAAACGAATTATTTTTTAAGCTGATTGCGCATGAAAAGAGGGACCAAGCTGTCTTCCAACAATTTCAACAATATTATCGCTTGGCAATAGATAAGCCCTATGCGATTTTGCTAATTTCATTAACCTTAAATGAACGCCAAAGGCAAGAAAGAATGTCTATTTCAGGTAACCAGCTAAACCAAGTTATCTTAGGGGACAAACAAAAAATTGTTTGTATTGAAATTGATAGTTCCTTTGTTTTGTTAGTTGAAGATCCACCTGAAAAAGAAGGCGATTATCTGAAAATGATGCAACGCCTAGCACAAAGTAGCATAAATCAGTTAATGAAAGTACAAGAAGATGTGGAACTTTTCCTAACAATAGGACCTAAGATTCAAGGTCTGACCCAGATTCATGAATCTTATCAACAAGCGATTGACGTTTTAGCCTTTCAACGCCAATTCGTTGCAGAAAAACCTGAAATGAGGATTGCTTCCTACGCGAATTTTCATTTTAGACAGACACTACAACGTTATTTTTTAGAAGAAGGACAAGCAACCCTCAGAAAAAAATATGTTCAACCATTGCAGAAAAGTGATCAACAGCAACATACCGACTTTGTCCATACACTGAATGTCTATTTTCAATCAAAGCGAAACTTGTCTCAAACAGCCAAAAAGCTCTTTATTCATCGCAATACTTTGTTACAACGATTGGAGAAAATTGAACAGCTAGTGCTGTTGGATTTTGATAAGGAAGTGGACTTGTTGGCGCTGGAAGTGGCGTTGTTTGTGGAAACTTAAGAAGCAATATAAGTGGCGGTTTTTAATTTAATGGAATATATAAAGCTAAAAGAAACGATTATACAAGAAGGATAATTTAATCAATAAAAAATGGCATCTTTATTGAAAAGATGCCATTTTTTATTGAAAAAGTTGGGGTATTTCATTACACTTACACTGTTCCCAATCGTCTCTATACACTATCTGTTTTATATATCATCAAAAATTACATCATGATATAATAAATAATTTTAACAAAATACACCCTAGAAAGAAGCCCAAAAATGAACCTAACCCATCAAGACTTCAACCTATTCAACCGAGAAATCTTCACATTCAAACAACTCAAAGAGCAACAAACATCAGCAGAAATCGATGCCTTAAAGCAAATCTACAAGCAACATTGGGAAAAGTGGAAAGCCTTAAACCTCGTCATCGCCCAAAGTTTACCAGCTGAACTCGGCATCACTAAGCCGAAAATCGAAAGCTGGACCAACGGCTGGAATTTACGCAGTCATTTCTGGGCTGCGTATCGCAGTGAGCAACGCCAAGCGGAAAATGCTTGTCTGGCGTTGTTATTAAATAAAAAGCAATTTCAAGTATATTTGATGTTTCAACAGTACAAAAGTGAGGAGCGGGCAGGCTCAGTCGTCGCTTACAATCAATTGCTTAATCGTTTAGAAGCTTGGAGTCAAACCATCGACTGCGAAGGTTATTATATTTGGCCGCAGGAGGAGGATGAACTAGTGGACCATTTGCCTTTAAAAGATTATTTAGCAGATGAAAAACAACGGAAAATTCTAGAAGAGCGGATAGGCAATCGCTCATTTCAGATCGGTAAGTTGTGGTTTGCGACGGAAAAGCTTGAAACGATTGAAGAAAAAAGTTGTCAGGCGCTTCAAGAATTAGCTCCTCTGTACGTAGCATTACATGAAGAAAAAAACTTCTTTGATTGATTTATTGATCAGAGAAGTTTTTTTCTTCTAGTCATCAACAATTAACTCATTAATAATGGAGAGAAGACGAAAAAATTGCGATTTACTTCACAAAACACCTTATTATCTTTCCGAAAATATGATATCTTTAGAATGGAAATTTCATGAAAAGAGGATGCGAATGTTTAAAAAGTACACACAAATGATAAGGGATGAATTTAAAGGGTATAATCAAAAAAAATTGAAAAAAGATTTTTTGGCAGGTTTGACTGTCGCAGCCGTCGCGTTGCCATTAGCGTTAGCGTTTGGTGTTTCTAGTGGCGCCACTGCAGCAGCTGGCATGATCACGGCGATTATCGCTGGAATTGTGATTGGAAGCCTTTCGGGTGGGTTTTATCAAATTTCAGGACCAACAGGTGCGATGGCAGCTATTTTAATGTCAATTGCGGCAGTGCATGGCATGCAAGGGATTTTATTGGCCACCTTTTTGGCGGGAATTTTCTTGCTTTTGGCAGGGATTTTGCGTTTAGGGAGCTTGACTTCTTTTATTCCGTCACCGGTCATTACTGGGTTTACTTCAGGAATTGCTATTATTATTGCGTTGGGGCAGCTTGATAATTTCTTTGGGGTTCGTTCAGAAGGCCACAATTTAATTGAGAAAATCAGCAGTTATCGTTCATTGGGCTTTGATTTAAGTGTACCAACGACGGTTATGTCGTTTTTAGTGGTGCTTGGATTAGTGTTCTTTCCGAAAAAGTGGAATGCGATGATACCAGCTTCATTGGTGATGATTATTTTAGCTACTTTAGCGACAGTGGTTTTTCAACTGCCAGTGGCCACTGTAGGGAAAATTCCGACAAGTATTTTTAGTGATACACGTTTGGAACTTGGTTCGCTTCAATTAAGTGCGTTTCAGGATATTTTGGTGCCTTCGATTAGCATTGCTATGTTAGGCATGATTGAAAGTTTGCTTTGTGGCGCTTCGGCTGGTCGCATGACAGGGAAACCATTAGACAGTAATCAGGAACTAGTGGCACAAGGAATTGGCAACTTAATTTTGCCATTTTTCGGTGGCGTGCCTGCGACGGCAGCGATTGCCCGCACGAGCGTAGTGATTAAATCTGGGGCGCAAACACGTTTAGCGGGTATTTTTCATGCGGTCTTTTTATTGTTATCGATGTTGCTTTTATCGCCAGTCATGTCTAAAATTCCCATGCCTGCGTTAGCTGGTGTTTTAGTGGTGACAGCGTGGCGAATGAATGAATGGTCGGTGATTAAAGAATTCTTCCAGAAACGTTTCCACACAGCCTTATGTTTATTCTTTTTAACGATGATAGCGACCGTTATTTTTGACTTGAGTTTAGCGATTGTTTTAGGGGTCTTAGCGGGTTGCCTGTTTTTCATTGCGAAAAGTGCCGTGATTACGATTAATGTCGAGGAAGTTGATTGGTCAAGAATGGGGCTAGTACCGACCGCTTGTACGGAAAATTGGGTGGTGGTTTATTTGAGTGGCCCGTTATTTTTCATGTCTTCAGAACGATTGAAACAAACGTTACTGAAATTGGAAACAAAAAGTGGCGTGGTATTTTCAATGCGAGGAGTTCCTAGCATTGACAGTACGGCGTTAGATATTTTAGAAGAATTTTGTCTTGCAGCAGAAGGACGTGGACAACAAGTTCAGTTTGCCGCTCTGCAACCAGAAGTTGAAAAAATGATTCGAACCATTCAAGGAAATCAAGAGAAAGAATACCATTTCTCAGTCGCAGAATTTTTACA
Source organism: Enterococcus sp. DIV1444a (assembly GCF_051712125.1). NCBI lineage: Bacteria > Bacillati > Bacillota > Bacilli > Lactobacillales > Enterococcaceae > Enterococcus > Enterococcus sp. DIV1444a. Next base: position 2,508,007 of record NZ_JBIOOG010000001.1, on the reverse strand, counting down.
AACAGTGCATGTTGCAGAACAATAAGTCATTTTCAAATGAAATGTTCTATTTTCTATTGCGTGCTTAATGGGTGAAGAAATAAGAAAAATAAGTGGGGACTAAAACGAGTTTCTAGAGGAGTTCCTAAAAAATAATAAAGAGAAACCTTCTAAGTATGAAGTTTTCTCTTTATTATTTTTTTTTAGGGTATTTATTGAATTACTTCTAGCATAACGTCTTTTTGATCATCCGTAACATTGCCTGCGTAGTTAGGAGTGATTAAAGATATCGAACCATTTTTATTGTTGAATAAGTATAAAGTACCCGATTTATTTTGTTCATTGTTTGAAGAAATATTAGTTCCTAAAATTAACTCTGTATTTACTTTAACGGTGCGAATACTGTTATCGCCCGCTGAAAATATTCTAATCTCTTTTGTAGGAATTGTATTTATAGATAGGTCATATTTATTAATGGCTTCTTTCACTTGACCATTTTCAGCCCCAAACAATTTAGTTCGGAAGGTAGCAGTTGGTGTTGAATTTAAGTTCTCTAATGTAATTGAAGTTGGCACATTCATTCCTTTAAAATTAAATACGAGTGGATTGTTTAAACTACTAAGATCGACAGCATAAGGTGTTGCTTCTAAAGAATTTGCTTCTTCGACATTTGTAGATACTTCATTTTTAGACTTTGACGAAGCCTGAGTGGTACTGGAACTTTCAGAAGTTTCTTTTAGTTTATTACTAGAGCTTGTTTCTGTGCTAGAACTGTAATGATTAGTACTGCTTTTCATTGATGTTGTTCTATTGGTAGAATTTTCTTGTTTTTTAGGTTCATTCGCTTTCTGAGAACTACAACCTGTTAAAAAAATAACTAAAATAACACAAACTAATTTTTTCATACTATTCCTCCTATAGACGCTATAACTAATTTTATCTTACTTGTTAATATAACAAAAGGAATAATTATTTTATTTTCACGAATGCTCAAATTGTTTAAATCTGTAGTTTTTATACTTATTTTTGTTGCATTTACAACAAAAATAAGTTAAAGTAATGACAATCATAAAATATTAGCGAAAGGAAGTGTCCTAGTGACAGATATTTTAAGAGAAATTGGCATGATTGCGCGGGCCTTAGATTCAATCAGTAATATTGAATTTAAGGAATTATCTTTAACACGAGGACAATATCTTTATTTGGTCAGGGTCTGTGAAAATCCTGGAATTATCCAAGAAAAGATCGCCGAACTGATTAAAGTTGATCGAACCACAGCGGCGCGGGCGATTAAGCGTTTGGAAGAACAAGGCTTTATTTATCGTCAAGAAGATGCAAGCAACAAAAAAATTAAGCGGATTTATGCCACAGAAAAAGGGAAAAACGTTTATCCAATCATTGTGCGCGAAAATCAACACTCGAATCAAGTTGCTTTGCAAGGCTTGTCAGAAGTGGAAATTTCACAATTGGCAGAGTACTTAGTTCGGATGCGTAAAAATGTTAGCGCAGATTGGGAATTTGTTAAAAAAGGGAATACCCGAAATTATTAAGGAAAGGACGACTGATTGATGGGAGAAATAAAACAATTAACAATAGAGGATGCACCAGTGTTACAAGAAATCAGCATTGAAACATATACAGATACTTTTGGACCGTATAACACGCCAGAAAATATGCAAGCCTATTTAGTAGAAGCCTACAATTTAGAAAAATTACAAAAGGAATTGGCTAATCCCTACTCTGACTTTTATTTTATCTTTGTCGATAATCAATTAGCTGGCTACATGAAATTAAATCGTGAGACGGCGCAAACGGAACCGATGGGGCCAGAGAAGCTCGAGGTTGAGCGATTGTATATTTTACCTGCGTTTAAAGGAAAGAAGCTGGGAACACAATTGTTAGAACTGGCGGAAGAAAAAGCTCGTGAATTTGGTAAAAAAGCACTGTGGCTAGGTGTCTGGGAACACAATGATGCGGCGCGGGCATTTTATAAAACCATTGGCTACCGCTATTACAGTCAACATTCATTTTTTATGGGAGACGATGAACAGACGGATTTTATTTTGTTAAAGGAACTGTAGCAAGGCAACTTCTAAACAAAGATTTCTGATTTTATCAGAAATCTTTGTTTATTTTTTTGATTAAAACTAAGTATTTTTTTATTTTCGAAATGTTATTTTTTAAAACGTAAAAATTGAAAAAGAAGATTTTAAATCTGTGAAAAAATGTTGATCTTGTGAGAAAACTCTTTTGTCAGCGTCTTTTTTCAGAATGGGTCTCTTCTTGAAAGTCTACCTTGATTTATCTGATTTGTGTGTTTTTGATTAAAAAATGTTGTGTTTTGTTTCATTTAAACATATAATTTATTTGTGTCTTTTTTAATAATAAGTGTATTTTAGTATTTGAAAAGAGAAGTTGTACATAATATGTGAATAAAAAGATTTGTTTCTTACTTTCTAGAGTGAAAGAACGATACAAAAAAGGTTGCTATTTTTTCGTTCAAAGTGAACAAAGAATCGTTTGTTATTTAGTTGGGGTAACTAATGATTCTTGTTATAAAAAGCGCTTACAATCTATGTGATGAGAGAGGTGCACATGCTTGTGCAAAAGTGACAAAAAAAGAGAAGGCAGGGTGTTTTAATAGAAAAATTTTTAATAAAAAGGAGAGTTTGTCGTGGAGAAAAATGTGTCTCAAGTAACAGCTCAAGAAGAAACAGCGATGAAAGCACGTGGCTACAATGAAGATTTGTTGCCAAGTAACCCGAAACAACGGACGATGGGCGCGCACAATTTTTTTACATTATGGATGGGTTCGATTCATAATATCCCGAATTACGCAGCAGTGGGTGGCTTTATTTTCTTAGGTTTATCGCCGCTGCAAGTTATGCTGGCAGTTGTGTTAAGCTCATTCATTGTAGCAGCCTTCATGAATCTGAATGGCGTGGCTGGCTCTAAATATGGGATTCCTTTTGCGATACACTTACAGTCTACTTACGGCAGTCTCGGGGCAAAACTGCCAGGGTTCTTAAGAGGTTGTGTGGCTGCGATTGCTTGGTTTGGCTTGCAAACATTTACTGGATCGCTTGCTTTATTAATTATTCTAGGGAAATTTTGGCCGAACTTTTTAGAAATTGGTGGGTCATTCCAGTTTTTTGGTCTCGGGCTGCCTGAATTAATGGCGTTTACTCTTTTCTGGCTCTTAAATGTGGCAATAGGTTTCGGTGGTAGCAAAATTTTGAACCGTTTTACCGCCATTTTAAGTCCGTTGATTTATGTCGTTATTATTGGATTAACGATTTGGGCCATTCGTGCTGGGGGTGGTTTAACATCAATTTTGTCCTATCAAGTTTCTAGTGCGATTCGTTCAGTCAATCCACTGGTGGCGTATCTGATTATTTTTAACTCGGTTGTGGCCGTTTGGTCAGCGCCTGGTGCTAGTGTGGCGGATTTTACTAAGAATGCGCGCTCGACACGTGCTCAGGTTGTGGGGCAAACAGCAGGATTAGTTGTTGGTTATGGGATTTTTGCTTTTTCCAGTGTAGTGATTCTGTTAGGCGGTTCGCTGTATTTTGGGATTCAAGAATGGAATATTTTAAATATTATTGATCGTTTAGATAATGTGGCGGTGGTGGTCTTAGCCATGTCGGTTTTCTTATTAACGACTATTTCAACCAATGCAACGGGGAACATTATTCCGGCAGGTTATCAATTGGCGGCCATGTTTCCTAAAAAAATGACGTATAAAAAAGGCGTCATGATTGCCAGTGTTATCAGCTTTCTCATTATGCCTTGGAAACTGATGGAAAACGCCGATAGTATTTTTATTTTTCTGAACGCAATTGGGGCTGTTTTAGGACCAGTCGCTGGCGTGATGATTGCGAATTATTATTTTATTCAAAAGCAACAAATTGATTTAAATGCTTTATACGTAGATAAACACAAAAAAGAGGAAGCCAATCCTTTTTACGGATTAAACAAGCCGGCGTATGTCGCTACTATTCTGGCGTTGGTTCTTTCCTTAAGTGGTCAATTTATTCCACAGGTTAAAATCGTTGCTGATATTTCGTGGTTTGTGGGCTTTGCCACAGGTTTTGTGCTGTACTTAGTGTTAAAAAAATGGACTTGGGATTCAAAAAAAGTGAAAGAAACAGCTTATCAGGAGGGAAAATAAATGCAAGCAGAGTTAGTGATTAAAAACGGGTTAGTTATTTTAGAAACTGGAGAAGTCATTACGGATGTGGCCGTTCAAGGAGGAAAAATCGTAGCGATCGGGCAAGACTTGTCAGGAGAACGTGTGCTTGATGCGACGGGTTTAGTCGTTAGTCCTGGGATGGTGGATGCCCATGTTCATATTACCGATCCTGGTGGTGGTTACCGCGATGAATGGGAAGGGTATGTCACAGGAACGGCCGCTTGTGCCAAAGGGGGCGTGACGACCTTTATGGAAATGCCTTTAAATCAGATTCCAGCAACTGTGGATAAGACCTCTCTTGAGATCAAATACAAGGCAGGAGAAAATAAACTAAAAGTAGATGTAGGGTCATTTGGCGGCGTGGTCCCGACCAACTTGGCTGGCGGGATTCAGGAACTTGATGAAGGAGGCGTTTCCGGCTATAAATGCTTTTTAGGAACGTGCGGCGATCGTTCAATTGAAGGAGATTTTCAAAATGTCGACGATTATTCGCTATATGAAGGAATGAAACAAGTTGCCAAGACTGGCAAAGTGCTAGCAATCCATGCAGAAAATGCGCCAATTACGGATAAATTAGGCGCGTTAGCTTATCAAAATGGCGAAACGACTTTAGCAGCATATGTAGCTACACGTCCTGTGTTTACCGAAGTTGAAGCGATTCAAAAAGCTATTTTATTTGCCAAAGAAACAGGTTGTCGGATTCATATTTGCCATGTGGCTTGTCAAGAAGGTGTGGAAGAAGTTTTAAAAGCCCAAGCAGAAGGGGTAGATGTGACTTGTGAAACATGTACGCATTATTTATATTTTACCACGGATGAACTTGATGCCATTGGTCCAGTTGTCAAATGTTCGCCGCCGATTCGTGACGCGGACCAACAAGCCGCATTATGGAACCACGTGCAAACAGGCGGCATCGCGTTTGTAACCTCTGACCATTCTCCTTGTACGCCAGACTTAAAAGATACAACTAATGCTTTTGAAGCATGGGGCGGCATTTCTGGTGTTCAAAATAACGTCGATGTGTTATTCGATGAAGCCGTCCAAAAACGTGGTTTATCCTTGAAACAATTCGCGGATATGATTGCAGCAAATCCAGCTGACCGTTATCACTTAGCACAAAAGGGCCACATCAGTATTGGTAAGGATGCCGATTTTGTACTAATTAAACCTAATGCGCCGTATATCTTAAAAGCAGAAGATTTAGAATATCGAAATAAAATTAGTCCTTACATTGGTCGTGAAATTGGGGCCCAAGTGATTCAAACAATTTTAAGAGGCGAAACAATTTACGCACAAGAAACTGGGGTAACCGAGGCGTTTAACGGCGTATTTATCAAAAATTAAACATTTATTTTAGAAATGGAAAGGGACAGAAGCGTGATTGAATTAGCGCCTCTGTCCACGAGTTACGGGATATACATTAGTTATTTTGCACAAAAAAACACTTAACTTTGTTTGATAAGTACAATGAAGATGGTTCGGGAAACGTTTACAATCAGAGTGTAATCAGTCAGGAGGTTTTGTGATGGACTTGGAAAAAGTTTTAAAACAAAGAATCGAAGAGTTGTCAGCAATTGGGAGTGATCCTGCAGGAGGGATGACACGCTTACTTTATACCGATTCGTGGTTGGCAGCACAAAAGTATGTGCAAAGCCAAACTGAGGCGTTTGGACTGGAAACGCAATTTGACGAAGTCGGGAATCTGTTTTGTCGAGTGGCAGGAACGGAATTTCCTCAGGAAACGATTTTAACTGGGTCACATATCGACACAGTAGTTAATGGCGGGACCTTAGATGGTCAATATGGTGTTATTGCTTCCATGACGGCTGTTCAATATTTATTAGACAAATATGGGAAGCCACGGCGTTCTTTAGAAGTGCTTTCGATGGCTGAAGAAGAAGGGAGCCGGTTTCCAACGGTTTTCTGGGGAAGCAAAAATGTCGTCGGTGAAGCCAAACGTGAAGAAGTGGTCGACATCTCTGACAACGAAGGCAAAAAGTTTGTTGATGAGATGCACCGCCAAGGCTTTGATTTTCGGCAGGAGCAAACAAGACGTGAGGACATCGAAGCATTTGTCGAAATTCATATTGAACAAGGCAATATTTTAGAGAACGAAAAGCTCCAAGTCGGTGTTGTTCATAGTATTGTGGGGCAACGTCGCTACACGGTTAATTTAAAAGGGCAAGCTAATCATGCAGGGACTACGCCAATGAGTTACCGTCATGATGCGGTGTATGGTTTTGCTAAAATTTGTGCAGAAGCCATTGATCGTGCGAACGAAATTGGTGATCCGTTAGTTTTAACATTTGGCAAAGTCATTCCGAAGCCCAATACAGTCAACGTGGTGCCTGGAGAAGTGGAATTTACAATTGACTGCCGTCATACCGACGCTGCTTTTTTACGACATTTTACCGGTGAATTAGAAGAACGGATAAAGACAATTGCTCAAGAATTAGGCTTAACTATTGCGATTGACCGCTGGATGGATGAAGCACCCGTACCGATGAATCAAGCAATTGTAGAAGTTATTGAACAAAAAGCCAAAGAAGGCAAGTATCAGTATCGTATGATGCATAGTGGCGCTGGGCATGATTCGCAAATTATTGCGCCCCATTACCCGACAGCGATGATATTTGTGCCAAGTATTGGTGGGATTAGTCATAATCCAGCAGAAGCAACGGCATTTCCAGATTTGGTTGAAGGCGTCAAGCTTTTAGCAGATACCTTATATGAATTAGCGTATAAATAAGATAGAAAAGGAAGAATTGTGATGGGTTATAAAAATAATCGAGTAGGTTACCAAAAAGAATTGTTAACATCAAGAGCTGTGATAAAAAAAGACAATTACGCCATTATTCCCCATGATGGTTTGGTGCAAAATGCAGTACCTGGTTTTGAAAATGTCGATATTTCCATTTTGGGATCGCCTAAATTAGGTGCGACATTTGTGGATTACATTGCTACGTTTCATAAAAATGGTCAACAAACAACTGGTTTTGGTGGCGACGGGATTCAAACGTTGGTTTATGTCATTGACGGTCGTTTGCGCGTTTCAGATGGTCAAGAAACCCATGAGCTTGAAGCAGGGGGCTACGCCTACTTTACGCCTGAAATGAAAATGTATTTAGCGAATGCACAGGAAGCGGATACAGAAGTTTTCTTATATAAAAAACGCTATCAGCCGTTGGCAGGCCATCAACCTTATAAAGTGGTTGGGTCAATTCATGACCAACAACCCGAAGAATATGAAGGAATGACAGATGTTTTACTTTGGAGTTTATTGCCGAAAGAGTTTGACTTTGATATGAATATGCATATCTTATCTTTTGAACCAGGCGCTAGTCATGCCTACATTGAAACGCATGTCCAAGAGCATGGTGCGTATTTAATTAGTGGCCAAGGGATGTACAATTTGGACAATGAATGGTATCCAGTGGAAAAAGGGGACTATATTTTCATGAGTGCCTATGTGCCACAAGCAGCCTATGCGGTTGGCCGTGAAGAACCGCTAATGTACGTTTATTCCAAAGATGCCAATCGTGAACCAGAATTATAAAGAAAAGCCGAATGTAAAGTAATGACCTCGGAACAATAGGATTTGAACACGCAGTGGTGAACGGTAGAGTCCTTCTTCTTGGTAGACGTTACTTTTATTCGGCTATTTTCCTGTTAATTATTTTTCTGAAAGTTCCAGCGCTACCCGTAAGAGTAAACTCGTCTCAGGCTCTTGAATAGAGGTGCCTAATAATTTTTCACATTGATTCATGCGATATTTAATAGTGTTTCTGTGAAGGTAAAGAGCGTTGGCCGTTTTAGTAATTTCGCAATTGAAATCTAAAAAAACTTTCAAGGTTTTTCGTAATTCTTGTAACGACGGTTCCGTCGGATAGGCCAACTCTTTCAATTGTTGCTGGCAAAAGTATTCAACGTCTTCAGTGCCGATCTTTTCAAAAAGTCCAGCTAAGCCTTTAGGATGGAACAATTGCACAGTCGTTGGTTTTTGAGTGTGTAAAGAGGCCTCTAAAGTCGAGGAAGCTTCAATATAAGAATTAGGCAAATCTTCTAGGTTTTCATAAGCATTGCCTAAAGCAAAGCGAATGGTAATAGGCAAAGCCTGTTGCAAACGTTCAGCGAGATTTTGCAAAATCATCAAATGGTCATTTTTCTTAGATTGAAAAATCAAGATACTTTTATTTTGATTTTTTAATTTAAACAAGGCGACATCTGGCAGGATTTCCGGCAATTGTTCTTTGAGCCATTGGAAAATTAGTTGCCCTTCCGCTTGCTGATAACGAATATGGGTTTCGTTTTCTGGTTTAGTCACGCCGTAGACAATCGCTAATTGATAATAATCACTGTTGATTAAACGATAATTTTTCCAAAGTTCCAACCAATTTTGATGTTTACTCAGCGCTTCTTGATGTGTATCGAGCAAGCGGTCCAAAAAGTCTGTTTTGAGATGCTCAAAAGACTCAGCAATTTTCTGGTTTTTAAATAACATAAAGGTCAAAACTAAAATGGCCTGATCAATGGCAAATTCAGAAATAGGATAAGGAATCTGTTCAGGAGATAAGACCAATAAATAATAGGGAAAATAATCGTTCACACGAATTGGAAAGCCAGCTACTTGAATGTTTTCTTGTCGTTCATCCTGTAAACGAAAGATTTTCTTTTCTTGTGCCAATTGTTGAAAGTGGTCTTTTGATAATTGTTTGATAAAAAACTCCGCTGATTTTTGATTGCCATAAAAATAATTCGAGTGGGCAATCACCTGTTGCCAAGGACTTAATAAAATAATTGGTGCATTTAAAATTTTCGCAAATTCAGCGATGAAACGCGTAGCATCAACATCTTGCATTAATAATGTTGAAAAACGCTTTTGAATGTCAAAGGCCACAGACATCTGTTCGGTTTTGCTATCGCGAAGATAGCCTACAATTTCATGCAACAACCCGCCTAGTGGCTGTGTGCTAGGAATTTTAATCAGGGGCAAATCAACGGCACTGGCATAGGCAACAATTTCTGGTGAAATTTCGTCAAGGAACCGCCCAACTTTGATCCCTAAAGCCGTACATTCTGCTTGTTTTAGCGAGTCAATAAAAGGTTTCAATTTTTCTTGATCATCTTTATAAATCATTGCCGTTGTTAAAATCATGACATTTTTAGGGATAAAGTCAGCCACATCAGGTGTTTCCGTGATTTCTACACTTTCCAAGGGCTGTGTTAAGTTTGAGTGAGACGATAATAATTGTAAGTCAGAAAATCTTGGTAAAGCCAAGACCTCAGCTAATATTTTCATCACAACAACCTCCTTTTTTTATAGTATAGCGAAGAATAAAAAGGAGTACAAAAGATAGTTATTGAATATGTCTAAAAAACAAAGTCAAAATAGTGCAAATTGAACAATGAATTTCTGGGTTTTTCCAAAGATAATAAAAGAGAAGAATTAAAAATGAAGTGAGGGATTACTATGTATCAACAACCAAATTTTGTACGGCGAACAATCATGACACCAGGACCAGTCGAAGCGCATCCATCGGTACTTCGTCAAATGGGTCAACCAATTTTAGGGCAATTCGATCCAGAATTTCTACAGATTATGGATGAAGTTCGGGAAATGATTAAAGTACCTTTTGCCACAAAGAATCAACAAGCCTTTGCCATTGATGGCACGTCACGTTCAGGCTTGGAAGCGGGATTATTTGCATTGATTGAGCCAGGCGACAAAGTGCTTGTGCCTGCGTATGGCCGGTTTGCTTATTTATTAGGTGAAATTTGCGAACGCGCCCGGGCCGAAGTTATTTATTTAGAAAAGGACTGGCTCGCACCGTTTGAGCAAACAACGGTGATTGAAGCGATTAAAGAACATCAACCAAAAATTGTTGCGATGGTCCACGGCGAAACGGCGAATGCACAAATGCAACCGCTGGATCAAATTGGCGCCTTTTGTCGGGAAAATGAAATTTTCTTCGTAGTAGATATGGTGGCGACTTACGGCGGTGTCGAAACAAAGGTCGATGATTGGAAGATTGATATTGCAGTAGCAGGTACTCAAAAATGTGTTAGCGTCCCTTCAGGCCTTTCTTTGATTACCTACAACCAACGTGTGGCCGATTATCTGGCGGGCCGTTACCAAAAAGAGTTAGGACTTGGCGCGGATGCGCGGAATGAACGGTTCATTCAAAGTAACTACTTGGATTTATCGCAATTAGAAAAATATTGGGGACCAGAGCGCTTAAATCACCATACAGAAGCGACTACAATGATTTATGGGTTACATGAAGGATTGCGTTTGTTGCTTCAAGAAGGCATGGAAAATGTCTACGCACGCCATCGGAAAAACGATTGTATTTTAGTTGAAAGTCTGCAAAAAATGGGCTTAGAAATTTTTGGGAAGTTAGACACAAAAACACCAACAGTCATTCCTGTGGTCATTCCAGAAGGAATTGATGGTGAAAAGGTGCGGAGCTTATTACTGGATCATTTTAAAGTCGAAATCGCCTCTTCCTTCGGTGATTTAAAAGGAAAAATTTGGCGGGTCGGTAATATGGGTTACAGCAGTCGCGAAGACAATGTGTTGCATTTCTTAAGTGCTTTTGAGACTGTATTGAAACACCAAGGCTATCAATTTGAAGGCGGTAGCGGCAGTACTCATGCATTGGCTGAGTATTTAAACTAAAAAAGAAGGTAGGACAAAGGTCACTACGTAAAAAAAGCGTAGTGCTTTTGTTCCTTGTGAAACGTTAACCAAAAAAATGATTGGTGGAGGAAAAGAAAATGACAGACAAGACAAAAAGTTCGTTGGCTTATTGGAAAAAAATCGTTATTTTACTATGTATGGGCTGGGTAACAATCTGGATTTATCGTTCCGCGCTTTCTCCCGTTTATCCACAAATTCGCGCGTCTCTAAATGGTAACGCTTCCGATACGGCCCTAGGGTCCATTTCTAGCTTTTATTTTCTCGGTTACGTAGTCATGCAGATTCCTGCAGGCTTCTTGGTAGACAAGATTGGGAAAAAACGTGTATTAATTCCAGGCTTTATCTTGTTTGCGCTGGCAGCATTACTGATTGCCCAAGCCCAAACGATTGGAACAATTTACTTAGGTAGCTTATTGGCAGGTTTAGGATGTGGTTCTTTCTATGGCTCGGCTTACTCGTTGACGTCGCAAAACATTCCTCAAGCCAAAAAAAGTTTTGCAACAGCTATTGTCAACAGTGGTTCAGCAGTTGGTTCAGGTTTAGGGATGATTTTATCTAGTTATTTAGTTGCCCAAAAAGGATTGCCTTGGCAAGTGATGATGTACATTTCCGCTTTTATGATTATTTGTATGTTAGTGGCTTTTCAAGTGATTATTCGCAATCATAAAGAAGACATGGCTTTGATTCAGCCAACCGTTGTTGATGAAAAAGATAACGGAACGGTAAAAGAAAAAGTGCCCTTTAAAAAACTGTTTGCACCACATATGTTGTTTGCGTATATTTTATATTTTGGCACTTGTTATGCGTATTATATGATTGTGACTTGGTTACCTAATTTTTTAAGTACCGAACGTGGCTTCCAAGGAGCGGCGATAGGATTATCCTCTTCGCTGGTCGCATTTGCTTCTATTCCAGGAGCGTTATTTTTTAGTCGGTTGGCGGATAAGTACATGCATAAAAAAGTTCAATTCATCGTTGTTTTAGAATTTTTAGCCACAGCCATGCTTTTGTTAACTGTACAAGTAAGTAATGCGACGTTGTTATTAATTGCTTTAATTATGTATGGGTTTTTAGGGAAATTAGCTGTAGAACCGATTATTATTTCTTGGCTAGGTGAAAATGCACCAAAAATTGGAATTGGCACTACTTTGGGCGTGTTTAACTTTTTCGGCATGATGTCCTCTGTGATTGCCCCAGCTTTGACTGGGAAAATTTCTGACACAACGGGTTCGAAAGTTATGGGCTTTTATATCGCCGTCGTGATTTTACTAATTGGCACGATTCTTTTTATGCTTGTCAATTTAAAAAAACGTGCGGCAGATTCGTCTAATAAATAAAAAAACAACGCAAACTTATCTTTCGCTGAATAAGTTTGCGTTGTTTTACTTTTTGATAATCATATTAATCGCTTGTGCTAATCGCTCTTCTTGTTCTTTAGGATCTTTTTCAGGATTTTCAAAGCAATGCTTTAAATTCTCCGCAACAATCATCCCCATTACGCGATCAATACTAGAACGGACCGCACTCAACTGAGTGATAACATCGATACATTCTTTTTCTTCATCAATCATTTTTTGAATCCCGCGAATTTGACCTTCTGTGCGGCGCAAACGATTCAGCACTTTCTTTTTTTCTTCAGTCATTTTGCCCCTCCTTAAGAGTAGTGATTGGTTTAAAATATACCTACACGAGGTATTTTTGTCAACTATCTTTTCTTTGAATCTAAAAATGGCAGAAAGCTCTTCAGTTGACAAGTCTAACTTTTTCATGTTAAATATACCCCGTAAGGTATATAAGAGGGGGAGAAAAAGATGTTATTTCAATTATTTAAGAAAGTTCCAAGTATTTCAACAAAGGAATTGCAGTCACGTTTATCTAAAGAGATAACCTTGTTAGATGTCCGGACACCTAGCGAATACCGCGCAGGGCATATTCCACAAGCGATTAATGTCCCGCTTAACCAAATCCCCGCCTATAACAAACCCGTTAATGAGGTCTATGTGATTTGCCAGTCCGGCATGCGCAGCAAAAATGCGGCCAAAATTTTAGCGAGAAAAAACTATCACGTGATTAACGTTCGTGGTGGGATGTCTCAATGGTCTGGTCAAATTAAAGGAGGAAAATAAATGAAAATTGTAATTATCGGAGGCGTGGCGGGTGGCATGTCAGCAGCGACACGTTTACGTCGTTTAATGGAAGATGCTGAAATTGTTGTCATAGAAAAAGGCCCTTTTGTTTCTTTTGCTAACTGTGGTTTGCCTTACTACGTTTCTGGCGAAATCGCGGAAAGAGAGCAACTGCTTGTTCAAACACCCGAAGCGCTAAAGGCCCGATTTAATTTGGATGTTCGTCCTCACCATGAAGTCGTGGCGATTGATCCAACGGAAAAAGTGATCACAGTGAGACATGGAACAGAAATTTTAACAGAGGACTATGACAAATTAATTTTATCACCTGGGGCGAAACCTTTTGTGCCACCAATTAAAGGGGTAGCAGAAGCCGAAAATGTCTTTTCATTAAGAAATGTTCCTGATTTAGATCAAATTATGACAGCCCTGACGCCAGAAACAAAACGAGCCGTCGTGATTGGCGCAGGCTTCATTGGCTTGGAAATGACAGAAAACTTGCAAAAACGCGGATTAGAAGTCACTCTCGTGGAAAAAGCGCCCCATGTTTTACCACCATTAGACGAAGAAATGGCCGCTTTTGTCAAAGCTGAATTAAGCAAAAACAATGTTCAAGTAATTACGGGACAGTCCGCGGTTGCTTTTGAAAAGGCGGGACAAGTGATTCGCTTAGAAGATGGTCAGACATTAACTTCTGATTTAACCATTTTGTCGGTGGGGGTCCAACCAGAAAATACCATAGCGGTTGAAGCAGGTGTAGCAACTGGTTTACGTGGCGGCATTATTGTTGATGAACACTATCAAACGAATCAACCCGATATTTATGCGGTTGGGGATGCTATTGTAGTGAAACAACAAATCACTCAAGAAGATGCGCTGATTTCTTTAGCTTCTCCCGCTAATCGCCAAGGACGTCAAGTAGCAGATGTGATTGCTGGGTTAGAGAGAAAAAATCAAGGGAGCGTTGGGACCGCCATTGTGCGAGTCTTTGATTTAACCGCCGCTTCAACTGGTTTAAGCGAACGGGCTGCTAAAGCTGCTGGACTAACAACAGCTGTTGTGCATATCAGTGGAAAAGACCATGCAGGGTATTATCCTGGCGCAACAGATCTTCAGTTAAAATTAGTTTTCCATCCTACCACAGGGGAAATTTATGGCGCACAAGGAATTGGGGCAAAGGGCGTAGATAAGCGGATTGATATTCTCGCGACCGCTATTAAAGGCCAGTTAACTATTTTTGATTTGCCTGAATTAGAGTTTACCTATGCTCCGCCGTTTGGTTCAGCGAAAGATCCTGTGAACATGTTAGGCTATGTAGCGATGAACCTTGTAGAAGGACTGAGTGAAAACGTTCAATGGTATGAGTTATCCAACAAATTAGCTAATGGAGCTGTTTTATTAGATGTCCGTAATCCCGCCGAACAAGCCAATGGTCAATTTAAAAATGCTGTGTCTATTCCTTTAAATGAGTTAAGAGAACGTTTGGAGGAATTAGACAAGTCAACGGAGTACATTGTTAGTTGTCACAGCGGCTTGCGTAGTTATATTGCAGAACGGATGCTAAAACAAGCAGGCATCTCAGCCAAAAATTTAGATGGTGCGTTTGCGCTATATAGAATGGTAAGACCGGAGGAACTAGAAAATGTATAACACGATTGGCATGCCTGAATTTTATCAGGAAGCAAAACAAAAAAAATTACCGATTATTGATGTACGAGAAGAAATGGAATACCAATTGGGGCATGTACCTAATGCCATTAATTTACCTTTAAGTACTTTAACCGAAAATTATCAGCAATTAGATAAAAAGCAACCTTATTATCTGATTTGTCAAATGGGATCGCGCTCCGAACAAGCTTGTGCGTTTCTCAGTCAACAAGGGTATCAAGTAACCAACGTTCTAGGTGGTACATCTGGCTGGTTGGGTCAATTAGAACAATAAAATAACAAAAAACGTTTATCCTTTTACGCAGGATAAACGTTTTTTGTTAGATGAAGATGTGTCAAAACTGTAAGAGGAATGATAGGAAGATGAAGGGACCGGTTTTTTTATTCATTATATACTAAATAAAATGACAAACTCGTCAACAGAAATCAAGGAGGAACAAATAAATGAAAAAGTCAGGCCAGAAGAAGCGAAATAAAAAAGTGTGGTTCGGTATTGGTGCCGCAGTGGTCGTCGTCGGATTTATCGGAGCAAAAACAGTTTTTTCTTCAAAAGAAGTTGAACCTGAATATACAACTTATACCATTACAGAAATGGCCTCATTAAAATTAGATGGTCAAGTGAGTTTTCTAGATACTCGGGATATTTTCTTTGATCCTTCTTTAGGAAAAATTGCCGAAATAAATGTTGAAAATGGTAAAGAAGTCAAGAAAGATAGTCCATTGTTAACGTATAATAACTCAGAAATCCAAGCCACAGAAACAGAGCAAGCAAATGCCGTTAATCGGAACAATCTTCAAGTTCAACAAGCACAAGAGAACGTTAACTTAGCCACTCAAAAATACAATGAAGCCTTAAACAAAGTTGCTGCAGCCAAGCAAAAATTGAACACCACAAAAGAGGCTGAAGAGAAAGCAACGCTAAATGCCGAAATTCAGCAATTGAATGAAGCCGTTAGTGCTGCGAATAGTGAAGTCGCCCAAGCTAATCAAGCTCTGCAGTTAGCCAACAGCGATGCCGCTGGAGCAGCAACCACGCTTGAACAAACACGTGGCAAAATTAACACGGTCGTCACAGCACCAATTGATGGCCAAGTCACTGTTGATGCTAGTGCTATGAGTAGTACTGACAAACCAGTCATTAAAATTGCGACACAAAAGAAAAATATTCAAGGAAAAGTAACCGAGTATGATTACGATAAATTACAGACAGGGGAAGAAGTGACAGTGACGACCGTTGGTTCAGGTAAATCAGCGCCAGGCAAAATCGTTTCCATCGCGCAAACCCCAATAGCTAAAAATGAAGGCAATCCCGTAGTGAGTTATCAATTTACAGTAGAAGGTGATTTTCCTTGGGCAGAAGGCTTGTCCACCAGCATCGCTGTGCCGCAAAAGCAAATGATTATACCAACAGCAGCAATTCAAAAAGAAGGCGGAAAAGAATTTGTCTATGTTTACAAAGCGGGCAAAGCGAAAAAAACACCGATTGAAACAGAAACAAATTTAGGTCGTAAAGTTGTCAAAAGTGGCTTGAACTGGAAAGACCAAGTGATTGCCAATCCCAATAAAGAATTAAAAGATAATCAAGATGTTCAGGTAGCTGCCAATGATTAAGCTAGCCCATATTCATAAATATTATTATTCCGAAGAAGAAACACTGCATGTGTTAGATGATATTAATCTCCAAGTAGATGCTGGAGAATTTTTAGCGATTATGGGGCCTTCGGGTTCTGGTAAATCGACTTTGATTAATTTGCTAGGCTTTATTGATAAAAAGTTTGAAGGAACGTATTTATTTGAAGACCGTGAAATTGGCGACTTTTCTGATAAGGAACTATCCCGAATTAGAAATGAAGCAGTCGGCTTTGTCTTTCAGAATTTTAGTTTAATTGAAACACTAACAGTTGAAGAAAACATTGAATTACCTCTTTTATATAGTGGTTTAACCCCAAAAGAAGCCAAAGATCGTGTCCACGAAGTTCTGACAAAAGTCGGCTTGCCAGATAAAGGCAAGAAGCATCCAAAACAACTTTCGGGAGGACAACAACAACGTGTGGCCATTGCGCGTGCGATTGTCAATCGGCCAAGTTTTATTATTGCAGATGAACCAACTGGGGCTTTAGATAGTAAAACATCGGAAGAAATTTTAACGTTATTTCAACAATTAAATAATGAAGGAGTCACCATTATTTTAGTGACACATGATGAAGAAACAATTGAATACTGCAATCGTTTGATTAAAGTTCGTGATGGAAAGATTTTAGAGGAGGTGCTGACATGAAACGTTCAATTATTTGGAAAACCGCCTTCCGTTCCATTTTGAAAAATAAGCGACGCAGCTTGTTAACGATGCTAGGAATTGTTATCGGGATTGCTTCAGTGATTACCATCGTGGCTATCGGTAACGGCTTTAAAGAAGACATGGTCGATAAATTATCCGCTGAAAAACAAAAAGAAAATGTGAAAAAGATTTCTTTTTCGGCCTACAACACTTCAGATATGTTTAGTGACCAAGCAATGTTTACCGACAATGATTTAGGGATCGTGCGCATGGTTCCTGGCGTAGAAAAAATTGATTTTGATCAAAGAGAAGTTGATGGCGCCCCAAAAAGCACACTGAATTTTCAAGCAGGGCCGAAAAATCTTTCCGTAACCTATGAACTTGCCGACAAAACCACCAAAGAATTGTTGGCGGGACGCCAACTGAATGATGGAGACAATGCAAAACTGGATAAAACAGTGGTGGTGGATGAACTGGTTGCCAAAGAACTCTACCAAGACCCAACAGCAGCAGTTAATCGAACTTTTCCATATAAAGATCAACTTTTTACCATTGTTGGCGTGACAACCAATACCAGCGGTGCCATTGGTCCAGGGAATAATGACTCATTGCTTTATTTTCCCAAAAAAACCTATGAACATTATTTCGGCAAGCTAAAAGATACATCTACGTTGAAGCTAACAGTGGCATCTGGCTACCAACCAAATCAAGTATTGAAAGAAACAATAAAGACCCTCTCTCAACAAGGAACCATGAAAAACAGCGGGACGTATCAAGAATATAATGTTAAAGATACCATCAAAGAAATGGGCTCTTTATTAAATAATTTAACCTTGTTTATTTCCGCAATTGCGGCTATTTCACTAGTAATTGCTGGAGTTGGCGTTATGAATATGATGTATATTTCGGTCTCAGAACGTATTAAGGAAATTGGTATCCGACGTGCATTGGGCGGGACAGCCAGTGATATTAAAAAGCAATTCTTAACAGAAGGGATTGCCTTGACCTTAATCGGCGGAATTACTGGTTATCTTTTAGGGATGATTATTGCCTACTTAGCCTCAATGGCACTACCATTTTCTGTTCGTCCAGATTTAATGACCGTTTCATTAGCCATCGGGATTTCTGTCTTTATCGGGGTTGTATTTAGCTATTTTCCTGCTTCGGC
This sequence comes from Enterococcus sp. DIV1444a, assembly GCF_051712125.1. Lineage (NCBI taxonomy): Bacteria > Bacillati > Bacillota > Bacilli > Lactobacillales > Enterococcaceae > Enterococcus > Enterococcus sp. DIV1444a. Next base: position 2,489,896 of record NZ_JBIOOG010000001.1, on the reverse strand, counting down.
AGCTTCGAAAAAAGACTTGATCGATATTATGAAATAAGTATAAACAGCAAGAAACAGCCACTTTTTGGCTGTTTTTTTTAGTAAAAGTAGAAAAAAATCCAAAGATTTCAAGAGGAAATAGCTAACAAACGTCAAAAGGTTGATATTAGCTACTAACCTTTTGACGTTTGTTAGCTAAATAAAAAAGAAAAAAATTGAAAAAATAGCACGTTGAGGATTAAATAACAAACATTTTTTAAATAAGACTATCGGAAAGCCTTTATAAATCTGGGATTATAGGAATCACTGTTAATGGTTGATTTGATTGTGAATTTCTAAATTTTAATTCGAAAAATTTCCAGTATACTAAATATATCAAATCAAAACACGAAAATTGAGAAATTTTTGAACTGAAACAGGAATTAAGGAGGAATCAATAATGAAAATAATGGTCATCACAAAAAATGTCTTATCAGAAAGTGCTTTTCAAAATCGCTTACAGCATTTAAATCACCAAGTTTTTTGTACGACTTGTTTGATTGGTGAAATTAAGGAAAGTCATTTGTTTTATCGGAAATTTGATGCAATCATTCTCAGCGAAACGATTCCTCGCAAAGAACAATATTTATATCTAAAGGAATTAGCCAGAGTTAAAACGCCGTTGTTTCTTCGCTCGGAAGACATTCCTACCTCAGAAGAATTGAGCATTAGTTATCAATATGGCGTTCTCAATTGGCTACGATTGGATGCGACCTTGGATACTTTAAGAGAAAATCTCCTCTTGGTAGAATTAAATAAACCCAGCCAACGAGAAGATGAAAAGTTAGATGTAGAGGGGATAAAGCTAACAGCCACAGAACGTGCACTACTGGCTATCTTGTACAGTACGCCAAAAGAACACTTACCAATGGAGCGCCTTTGTAAATTAATCTATGACACAGAAGAAACAGCCACTAATCGAAAAAAAATGACCAAACAACTGACAAAATTAAATAAAAAAATTCAAGCAGGGGGCTTTAAAAAACAAGGTATCCAAAATACACGGTATAAAGGCTACAAACTACATCCGCAGTTGCTTCCTTACATTGGCGAATTATTTGCTTAAAATAGAGAAGCATTTGACGAATGAAAATCATCCTCAAAGGATACCCACTAAAAACCATGCTATACTAACACTGAATAGTATAGGAGGTGGGTCTGTATGAAAGACGGACTATATTGGGTACAACAATTAAAAGAACAGAAAATAAGTAGCACAGAACTCTTAAAGGATATTGAGAAAAAAGTCCAAAAGTTAAATCCTCAGATCAATGGCTTTGTAACTTTTGACAGCCAAGAAGCAGAAGTAACTTATCAAAAAAATAAACAGCAGGACACACTATTTGCTGGTTTGCCATTTCCTTTGAAAATGTTAGGCCAAGAAAAAGCGGGGTGGTCAGCAACGGCCGGCTCGCAACTTTTTAAAAATAGTACTGCGACAACGACCTCTAACTTTGTTAAACAAGCAGAAACGATTGGTTTGATGCCCTTAGGACAAACCAACGCCCCAGAGTTTGGCTTTAAAAATATTACGGACCCTGCGCTTTACGGGCCAGCCCGCAATCCTTGGAACCTGGAACATTCGCCAGGCGGTTCCAGTGGCGGCGCCGCCGCAGTTGTCGCTAGCGGGATTGTTCCTATAGCCGGTGCTAGCGATGGCGGTGGCTCTATCCGAATTCCCGCCTCTTTTAGTGGCTTAATTGGCTTAAAACCCAGCCGTGGCTCTATGCCTGTCGGCCCAGAAGGCTGGCGAGGCTGGCAAGGTGCCTCGATTGACTTTGCGTTGACTATTTCTATGAGAGACACCAAAGCGTTATTTTATGGTTTACGTGGTAGCCACAGTGGTGCCCCCTACCAAGCGCCTTTAACAGAATGGCAAACACACCCTAAAAAACAGCGGTTAAAAATTGCTCTGTGCACCGCTTCGCCTATCGGCTCACTGATTTCGCCAGAAGCAACCCAAGCGGCGAAACAAGCGGCTGATTTTCTGGCAGCCGCTGGTCATGAAATCATTGAGATTCCTTATCCAGTCGATGGCGCAGCGCTGATTCGCTCCTATTATCAAATGAACGGCGCAGAAACTACAGCGATGATGAACAGCATTCAACAGGGGCTCGGGCGCCCAATTCGCAAAGAAGAAATCGAACCTTTTTCATGGACCATGCATCAATTTGGGCAAAAGATTCCAGCAGCCACCTATGTTCATTCATTACAATTGTGGGATCAAGCCGCAGTGACGATGGAAGAACTTTTCCAAAAATTTGATCTGTTTTTATCACCAACAACGGCTTTTTCAGCACCAAAAATTAACGAAGATTTGCAAAGTGAGCACATTCGTCAACGAATGGAGCAAGCAGCAGAATTAACAGAAGCAGAGCTAGCTGAATTAATCTACGATTATTTTGATAAAAGTTTACAGCTAACACCTTATACTCAATTAGCGAACCTGACAGGACAACCAGCCATCAGCTTGCCCACACATGTTACGGCAACGGGGTTACCCTTAGGTATTCAATTGCTGGCTGCTCGTGGACGTGAAGATCTCTTATTCCAAGTAGGCGAACAGTTTGAGCAAGAAGGCAAATTTAAATTACCAGAAAGTTACCGCTAAATAGGGTGTTATTGTGACCAAATTTCGGATAAAATAGACACAAGACAAAAAACTGAGGTGGAAAAATGCTGTACGTAGTGAGACATGGTGAAACAGATTATAATGTGGCCCGTAGAATTTGTGGTCATGCGGAAGCGCAATTGACCGAAAAAGGCTACCAACAAGCGGAGTTGGTGGCTGAAAAAATTGCCAAACAAGGAATTCAAATCGACCGTTTACTGGCGTCTCCTTTAAAACGAGCGCAAGAAACAGCCCGTAAAATTGCGGAACGAAATCAGTTGACGATTGAAACAGAACCTCGTTTAATTGAGATGGATTTTGGCATTTATGATGGTGAACCGATTGAAACAACGGCTTTCCAAGAAAATCGTTCTGAGATTTCCTTGCCGTTTCCGGAAGGGGAATCAGTCCTAGATGTCGCGGGCCGAATTTATCCTTTGATTGAGGCAGCCTTGGCTTCAGAGGAAACTTACCTATTTGTTTGCCACAATGCGGTTATGCGAGTCATTGATAACTACTTCAATGGTAAAAAGATCCAAGATTTCTTGGACTTTCATTGTGAAAATACACAACTTGTACAATACGGAGAATAAAAATCAAGTCTTTAATCTTTTGGTTAAAGACTTGATTTTTTATGATAAATAAGAAACCGCTTCCTTTTTAATGTATAATAAATTAACTTTTGGATCAAAAAAGAAATGGGGAAAAGACTATGAGAATTGATAATATTCATCAAGCGTTAAAACAGTTTCACGTACAAAATCCAAGTAGCAAAGAAAGCTTGTTACCTGCAACGGCTTCGCAATTAAGTCAGGCCTCTGGCTATACCCGAACCGCTGTTAGTGAAGAGCTTTCAGAATTAGTGAGAAAAGACCAAGTCGTTAAAGTTAAATCAAGACCGGTGTTATTTTTTGATAAAAACTACTTAGAGGAACAGTTTCCTTTTTTTAAAAGTAGCACGTGCTACGATTCCCTCGCTTCGTTACAAGAGGATATTTATCAACAAACAGAACAGATACATAAGAAAAAGCAGCTACTGAAAATGAATCCATTTGCGAACGTAATTGGTTTTGACGGGAGTTTAGCAGACGCCATCAAGAAGTTGAAAGCCGCTATTTTATATCCGCCGAATGGCTTGAATATTTTACTTACTGGAGAATCTGGGGTGGGGAAAACCTTAATTGCAGAACAATTACACCAATTTTATCAAGTTAAAATGAACCAAGAAGTTCCGTTTATTTATTTTAATTGTGCAGAATATTTCAACAATCCAGAATTATTAACTTCTCATCTGTTTGGCTATAAAAAAGGCAGTTTCACTGGTGCCGTCAATGACCAAAAAGGCTTAGTAGAGTTGGCAGATGGTGGTTTTTTATTTTTAGATGAAGTCCATCGATTAACGAGCGAAGGCCAAGAAAAATTGTTTACAGTTTTGGATAAAGGGTATTTTACACGGATGGGCGAAGCCGAAAAACAAAGAAATGTATCGATAAAATTTATTTTTGCAACAACCGAAGCAGTCAATCAACATTTTTTGAAAACGTTTTTAAGAAGGATCCCTGTGACATTAGCTATTCCAGCTTTAGCCGAGCGCTCTTTGAAAGAAAAAATTCAATTGATTTTGTCCTTTTTCTTAGAAGAAAGTCAACGGATTCAAAAGAATATCCATATTCGTTATGAGGCGTTGAAACAATTAACGTTTACTCATTTTGAAGCCAACGTTGGCGAATTGAAAGCGGCGATTCAATTTATGAGCGCACAAGCCTATTTAGAAGTGTTCGATCAATTAACGGAAACTATTTGCATTGAAGCAAACGAGGGGACAGTCAAAGAGCAACCTGATGTAGAAAGTCTGCTGGCTTTTAATGAGTGGATACCTAACGATGGCCTCACGATTCAATACAACCATTTTTATTTAAGCAGTCAAGAGTTACTTAAATCAGAAAGTCTGAAAAATGATCGTTTTTATAATTTTCTATTGAAAGAATATGCGGATTTGAAAAAATTAACTCTTTCGACAGAGGATGCGCTAGCAATCATGCAAAACAAAGTCGAGCAACTTTATGATATGGATATTTTTGCTCAGGAACCGCTAGCCTTAGAGGCTATTGACGAAACATTGCAGCCAAAAATTCAAGAAGCCATTGTCTTTTTTGAACAACTAATCCAAGAAAAATTGACAGAGGATTTCCAGAATATTTTAATTGTCCACCTTTATTCTGCTGTTTTTTATTCTGCACAAATGAATGAAACATTTTATTCAGATACCAAAAATATCTATTCTGGCAAAGTAACCCAGTATCAAGCTGCTAAGACCATGGTGGACTTTTTACAAACGTTGTTTGGCATTTCTTTTGCTGATACGGAAATTCTCTTTTTCGATCTATTTATTCGTAAAGTCACAGCTAAAAAAAGAGCGCACTCAGTTGAAGAAAACTGTGGCGTTATCGTCGTTGCTCATGGTGCCGCGACGGCCAGCAGTATGGTTGAGTACACCAACCTTCTGTTCTCATCAACTGTCATGCGTGCAGTTGATATGCCGATTAATCAATCAGTGGAAGAAACATTAGAAAAAGTCCGTACAATTGTAAAGCAAAATCAGTATAAAAAAATTATTTTAATGGTGGACATCGGTTCCCTGGTTTACTTTGGTAATGCTATCAGTCAAACGTTTCAAATAGAAGTGCTACTAATTAGCAATATCAATCTCTTAACATTGCTAGAAGTGGCCCGAGAAGTGATTTATGAATCGACGGCGTTTGATTATCTATTACCAGTCTTAAAAGAAAAAAATCATCGCGCCTTGATTTGCAGTAAAGGTCGCTTCAACGAGGCAAAAGTTCTCATTATTTCCTGTCTAACTGGTATGGGGACCGCTATTAAAATTGAACAGTTGTTACTAAAAACTTTTCCTAATGAATTACTAACGAATGTACGCATCATTACTTTAGAGAAAAGAGAAGTGGAAGACATCGATCGCTTGCATTCTTTTGTTCGGAAAGAAGAGAAAATCGTTGGCATCATTGGTACCGTAAAGACAGAAGTACCAGATATTCCGTTTATTTCTTTACAAGATTTACTATCGAAGCGTGGCATTCAGCTTGTTTTCGAATTATTAGGCCATCATTTAGAAGAAAAACAAAACCAAGAGTTACTAAAGAAAGTTTCAGCTAAATATATTCAAGGATTATCAATCGAAGCTATTACAGACTTACTAACGGTTTTGAATCCTACAACCATTACGATCGAATTAGCTAAGATTTATTCAGACATCTGCTTGCAAACCAAAATAAAAAGTAACGAAAAGATTTTACTTCGTTTTATCATTCATTGTGCCTGTATGTTAGAACGGCAATTGCTAAATCCAGAATATGACCCGACAGCTTATGAAGTGTCATACCGAGAGTTGCCAGAAGCAGTATCTGTCATAAAAATGGCGTTTCGACCGATTGAAGTGTCCTATAATCTGTTGATTCCACCTTTGGAAGTGCGCTATATTTATGAATTGCTTTTTGAAAAGGCTTAATTCAAACGGAAATGAAAGTTGGCACACTTATTGCTTTTAATAAAATGATTAATTAGCAAAGGAGTTTGTTTATGGAAAATGAACCAATTTTACTTTTAACACACAATGGTTGGGGCTTGGAATTAGTCAAAAGCGTCCAGATGATCGTTGGAGAAGTCACAAATGTACATGAAGTAGCATTACAAGCAGAGGATTCATTGGGGGATTATTTAGAACGAGTCACAGAAAAAATTGACCAATTAACGTGGCACAACCAGTTGCTAATTTTAACAGATGTTAAAGGTGGCACACCTAGTAATGTTGCATTACGTTTATCAAAAGATTATGATCTCCTGATCGTGTCAGGACTATGCACATCGTTATTATTAGAATCCGTCATGAAACAAAGTGGTCCTGGATTTCGTTTACAAGACGCAGAAATGATTCAACAAGCAGCAGTAGACAGTTGTCAAATTTTAGAAATTCCAAAATAAGAAAGTACAGGTGAACAGAATGTCAAAAATCGTATTAACAAGAGTCGATAGTCGTTTAATCCATGGACAAGTAGTGACTAAATGGTTACAACAATCAGGTGCAAATGAAATTTTGGTAGTGAGTGATGAACTAGAGCAAGATGAATTTTTACAAAGTATTTATTTAATGGCGGCGCCTCCCGGGGTTTCTGTAGTAATTAAAGGGATTGAAAGTGCCAAAGAATATTGGGAATCGCAAGAAAAGGAAGAGAAAAAGGTGTTATTTTTAGTGCCAGATTTAACGACTTTAAAAGCGATGGTGGACCAAGAAATTATTAAAGAGGAGATTCAAGTTGGTGGCTTAGGTGGCGGGCCTAATCGGAAAAATGTCTTAAAAAATATCAATTTATCTGAAGAAGATGTTGCAATTTTAACTGAACTTTTAACGAAGGGCATCCATGTTTTCTTCCAAGCGATTCCCGAAGAAAATCCCCTACCAATTCAAAAATTAATTGAAAAATATCAATCACTATAATCAGAGAAAAAGGAGAGAATCATATGGGCGTTTTAGGTGTTTCAATTATTATGGGACTTTATTATTGGTTTGCACGTTTGCGTTTTGGGTACACATTTTCAGGCATGCTGTCTCAGCCATTAGGTGCAGCGTTGGTGGCTGGTTTAGCAACAGGAAAACTTAGTGAAGCAATGGTTGTGGGTGCGGGGATTCAACTTGTTTATCTAGGAGTCACCTCCACACCTGGCGGCAATGTGCCTAGTGATCCAGCTTTAGCTTCAGCTATTGCGATTCCAATTGCTTTAGGTGTGGGAATGAATGCTGAGGCGGCTGTTGCACTAGCTGTTCCTTTTGGTGTGTTAGGCGTCTTTATGGATCAATTACGGCGGACCATCAATGCGACTTGGGTGCATATGGCTGATAAATATGCGGAAGAGTTAAATTATGGGGGGATTTACCGATCTGCGTTTGTTTATCCAGCTTTAGCGGGATTTTTAATTCGCTTTCCGTTGGTTTTTGCGGCGAACTTTTTTGGTCAATCTGTGGTGAATAAAGTCTTAGAAGTTATCCCAGCATGGTTAATGCATGGATTTGAAGTAATGGGTGGTATTTTACCAGCGTTAGGATTTGCCTTAACAATTATGGTAATTGGCAAGAAAAATTTGATTCCTTATTTTTTAATTGGTTTTGTTGCAGTAGTATATTTTGGCGCAGAAGTTATGGCCGTCGCTATTTTAGGAATCTGTATTGCCTTTTTAGTTAGAAACAAGGCATTGAGTGAGGAGGCAGCATAATGGAACAAATGACACAAGCAAATGAACAACAATTGGAACAGAAAAAAATTACCAAAAAAGAATTATCCAAAGCTTTTTGGATTTATCAACTAGGCTGTGAATTATCAAATTCTTATGAACGTCTTCAAAGTTTAGTTTTTTGTGCATCGATGATTCCTGCAATTAAAAAACTTTACGCAGACGATGAAGAACAACAAAGAGAAGCTCTGAAACGTCATTTGAATTTTTTTAATACTGAAGGAACAGTAGGGGCTTCAATTCAAGGGATTGCAATTGCTATGGAGGAAGAAAAATCCAATGGCGCAGCGATCTCTGATACGGCGATCACATCGATTAAAACTGGGCTGATGGGTCCGCTGGCTGGGATTGGCGATTCGATTATTTGGGCAGCATTAATGCCGTTAATCATTTCCATTTTTATTCCAATGGCTAAAGGAGGTAACGTGATTGGAAGTATCGGTCCGTTGGTTCTGTACACAGCCATTACGTTATACATCAGTTGGACGTTAGTGAATAAGTCCTATACATTAGGGCGTAATTCAATCTTAAGTTTGTTAAAAGACGGCAAAATTAAGCAAGTCATTTATTCAGCGAATGTTTTAGGAATGATGATGATGGGTGCTTTAAGTGCAAGTTATGTTAAAATTGCTAGCCCGATGACGTTTAAAGTTACTGGCGGTGCCACGATTGTTTTACAAGATATTCTAGATCAAATTATGAAAGGGTTACTTCCTTTAGCAGCAGTCATGGCTATTTATTTCTTCATGGTAAAAAAAGGCCCACGTTACGGTATCATTATCGGCACGATTGTCTTAGTTAGTTTGGTCACTTCATTCTTTGGTTTGTTATAAAGGAGAAAATAATGAATAGTTACGAAAAATTCCACTTAAAAGAAGTCATCAATGCTTCTGGGAAAATGACCATTCTAGGTGTCTCCAAAGTTTCGGAGGCAGTCCTCGCGGCTCAACGATTCGGCGGCGAACATTTCTTTGAAATGAGTGAACTTAGTCTGCAAACAGGGGCCTTTTTAGCCAACTTGTTGAAGGTAGAAGATGCCCAAATCGTTTCCTCGGCTTCGGCGGGGATTGCCCAAGCGGTGGCTGCCTTGATTGGAAAAGGCAGCTTGTACCACGCGTATCATCCCTATACAGAAAAAATTGAACAGCGAGAGATTGTTTTACCTAAAGGGCACAACGTGGACTACGGCACGCCTGTAGAGGTCATGGTAGCGCAAGGCGGCGGCCAAGTGGTGGAAGCTGGCTACGCCAACATGTGCAGTCCAGAACACGTGGAAATGATGATTTCCGAAAAAACAGCGGCCATTCTATACATCAAAAGCCATCATACCGTGCAAAAAAGTATGCTGACGGTGGCCGAAGCGGCCAAAGTGGCGCAACGCCACAAGGTGCCGCTAATTGTTGATGCGGCAGCAGAAGAAGATCTTTTCAAATACACCGAAGCCGGCGCTGATTTGGTGATTTACAGCGGCGCCAAAGCCATTGAAGGGCCAAGTGCCGGTTTAGTGATCGGGAAAAAAGAATACATTGACTGGGTGCGCCTCCAAGGCAAAGGCATTGGTCGAGCAATGAAAATTGGCAAAGATAATATCTTGGGCTTTACGCAAGCAGTGGAAGAATATTTGACGCATGGCAGTGAGTCAGGGACTTCGATGCAAGAGCGCTTAAAACCGTTTGTTGAAGCCATCAACAATCTGTCAGATTTAACCGCTAAAATCGTCCAAGATGGCGCTGGACGAGACATTTATCGCGCCAGTGTCAAAGTGGACGGCAGAAAAACCGCTAAGGAAGTCATCCAAGCATTAAAAGCAGAAAGTCCAGCCATTTATACGCGAGAATATCAAGCCAACAATGGCATCATTGAATTTGACATTCGTTCTGTCAATCAAGAAGAAATGAATAAAATCGTGCAACGATTACAAGAAATTATGGACACAAAGGAGAAATAAGCCATGTCATTAAAACCTAATTATTTAGAAGAACGCATTTGTTTAAACGTCTTAGCCAATTCAGTAGAAAATGCCCAAGCCTGTTATGAAGCAGCAGAAGGGCATGTTGTGTTAGGCGTCCTTTCAAAAAACTATGAAACCGATGAAGCAGCCATTGACGATATGAAAAAATACCAAGCAGCAACCAACAACGCTTTATCTGTCGGCTTAGGAGCTGGTGATCCCAATCAAAGTCAAATGGTGGCTCGCTTATCAGAAGTTCTACAACCGCAACACGTGAACCAAGTCTTCACAGGTGTCGGCGCTTCGCGGGCCTTACTTCGTCAAGACGAAACAGTGATTAATGGCTTGGTTTCACCCACAGGCAAAGTTGGCTATGTCAACATTGCGACAGGTCCGTTAAGCTCGGGTGCGCCAGCGGCGGAAGTGCCTATCGAAACCGCCATCAAATTGTTGAAAGACATGGGGGGCAGTTCCATTAAATATTTCCCGATGAAAGGCTTGGCTCACAAAGAAGAATATCAAGCAGTAGCAGCAGCTTGTGCCAAGTATGACTTTTACTTAGAGCCAACAGGGGGCATTGATTTAGAAAACTTTGAAGAAATTGTTCAAATTGCGGTGGATGCCGGCGTTAAAAAAATCATTCCTCATGTCTACAGCTCAATTATCGATCAAGAAACAGGGGACACTAGAACAGAAGACGTGAAAACGTTACTAACCATGATGAAAAACACATTGAATAAGTAAAGGACCAACCTTTATTTGACTTTCTCCGCCAGATTTGCTACTCTCAAGTGGAGAATAAATAAAAACCAACAAATGAATGTGGGGTATTTTGGTGAGTGTCGTAGGTATCTAATTGATAAGTTGAATAACCAGTGAACCAAGCAAGGTTTATTTGGTGTGCTTAGAAAGTGATACCTGTCAGTCATCTCAATTACTAAATACCTCCTTTAAAAGAGGTTTCTTTAGTAACCTTTATCCAACGATAAAGAGGACAGCGGTAGAACGCTGTCCTCTTTTTTCTGTAGAAACTGGTTTTTATTTAAAGGCGCCAGGTATTCTTTTCGCGATAGAAAGGAAGAGAAAACAAATGAATCATGAAACCATTCAAAAATTACAATTTACAACAATTCTTAAAGAAGTTCAAACACGTGCGATTGGCGAGTATAGTAAAGAACGGTTGGCGAAAATGGTCCCTGCAACACGTTTAGAAACAGTGCAGTCCCGCTTAACGGAAACAACCGAGGCCCGCTTAATTATTGATAGCGGACAACACGTCCCTTTCATGGGCTTGAGTCAAATTACCCGCTTGCTTCAACAAGTGAAAAAAGGCTTAATCCTTACACCAAACGAATTGATTGAGGTGGCTGACTTTTTAAGAAGTAGTCAGCGAATCCAGAAGTTTTTTGAAAAAAATCAATACCAAACACCACGCCTATTTAGTTACAGTCAGCACTTAGCTGATTTCAGAGCAATCGAAGAACAAATTTATACGAAAATCCATAACCAAAAAGTTGCCACCGATGCTTCTCGACAACTTCGGAAAATCCGGCGTCAAATCAATGAATGCCAACAAGAAATTGAAACAAAAGTTACCAAATTTTTACGCAATAAAAATAATCAACTGTATATTCAAGAAAATATGATGGTGAAAAAAGGGGAACATTACACGGTACCAATCAAAGCTAGCTATAAAAATAAGGTTTCAGGCACAATCATTGAGCAATCCAATAAAGGACAAACGGTCTTTATTGAACCTGTAGCAATTAGTAAATTAAATGAACAATTGACACTCTTAAAAGCGGAAGAAACAGCGGAAGAATATCAAATTTTGGCAGAACTAACTGGGTTAATTAATGAGCAAGAACGACTTGTCGATCAAGCCGTCGATACAATGACAACCTTAGATATTATTTTTGCACGAGGAAAGTATAGTCGCGAAATTGGTGGGATCACGCCAAAAGTCAACAAAGAAGAACGCTTGCGCATTGTTCAAGGAAAACATCCTCTTTTATTAGAACACGCAGTACCATTGACCTTTTCTTTAGGAGCAGATTATCGAGGACTTGTCATTACAGGCGCCAATGCTGGTGGTAAAACGGTTGTCTTGAAAACAGTTGGCTTATTGACTGTCATGACACAATTTGGGTTGCAAATTCCAGCACAAGTTGGCACAGAGATTCCAGTATTAGATGAAATTTTTGTCGATATTGGTGATCAGCAAAATCTGGAAAATGCGTTAAGCACTTTTTCTGGACACATGAAAAATATTGCGGAAATGTTGCATAATGTTAACCGACACACGCTTGTTTTATTAGATGAAATTGGCAGTGGCACCGAGCCGAACGAAGGAGCTGGCTTAGCGATTGCTATCATGGAAATGATGTATCAAAAGGGCGCCTTGGTGGTTGCGACGACCCATTATGGTGAAATTAAACGTTTTGCCCAAGAGCATGACGATTTTGTGCCAGCCGCAATGGCCTTCGATCGTGAAACATTAACGCCAAAATATCAATTGAAAATTGGTGAAGTTGGCGATAGCCAGGCGCTTTGGATCGCACGTAAAATGAAGATGGAGCCACAACTCATTGAAAAGGCGGCTCATTATATTCAGCGGAAAGAATACCCTACTAATCGAATTCTATTTAAACCCCTGAAAGCAAAAAAAACGACCTTTGCTACATTTGTAGAAGAAACAGATCGTTATCAAAAAGGTGATCGCGTCCTATTGACAGAAACACAACAAATTGGGTTGGTTTTTACAGATGAGGGTGAGCAAGAAATCCAAGTATTTGTGAATGATAAAATTGAAAATGTACCACGAAGACGGTTGAAATTACAAGCGAAAGCACAAGATCTATATCCGCAAGACTATGATTTAGAAAGTTTATTTACAGATTTCCATGAACGAAAGAAACTCAAAGATATTGAACGCGGCTCAAAAAAAGCGCAGAAACAATTACGCAAAGAGGCCGAAAAAAGAGCTGCAAGACGTGACAAATAAGGGACTTAACAGAAGCAATACAACAACTTAACACTTTGTTTACTTGTTATTTATCAGAAATCAACTAAGACTTGTTATAGTCAATGTATGGGTAGATATGAAGGAGGAAACAAGGAAATGAAGAAAAGAGCTTTGCTAGGGATTACCTTATTAACATTCACAACATTAGCGGGTTGTACAAATTTATCTGAACAGAAAAACGGTGAAAAACAAACAGAGGTTGCTGAAGCAAAGGCAACTGAATCCGAAAAAGCAACAGTGAAAAATGTTATTTTTATGATTGGAGATGGCATGGGGAATCCGTATACAACAGGCTATCGATATTTCAAAGCCAATCACTCAGACAAGCGTGTTCCCCAAACAGCTTTTGATACCTATTTAGTTGGACAACAAGCCACTTATCCAGAAGATGAAGAAGAGAATGTCACCGATTCAGCTTCCGCAGCGACAGCGATGGCTGCGGGAGTGAAAACCTACAATAATGCTATTGCACTCGATAATGACAAGTCCAAAACAGAAACCGTGCTCGAACGTGCGAAAAAAGTGGGTAAATCAACGGGACTTGTAGCAACATCAGAAATAACACATGCAACCCCTGCTGCATATGGCGCGCATAATGTTTCCCGCAAAAACATGGCAGAAATCGCCGATGACTATTTTGATGATCAAATCGACGGACAACACAAAGTCGATGTGTTACTTGGCGGCGGCTCTGAATTATTTGCACGGAAAGATCGTGATTTAGTCAAAGAATTTTCCCAAGCGGGTTATGGTCATGTCACAGACAAAAAGTCGTTACATGAGAACCAAGACGACAAAATTTTAGGCTTATTTGCACCAGGTGGGCTACCTAAAATGATAGACCGAACGGAGGAAGTTCCTTCGTTAGCTGATATGACAGAAGCGGCTCTTCAACGTTTAGATAAAAATGAAAAAGGCTTCTTTTTGATGGTTGAAGGTAGTCAAATTGATTGGGCCGGGCATAGCAATGATATTGTTGGCGCGATGAGCGAAATGCAAGACTTCGAAGCGGCGTTTGAAAAGGCTATCGATTTTGCCAAAAAAGATGGTGAAACATTGGTGGTTACAACCGCAGATCATTCTACTGGTGGCTTGTCTTTAGGTAAAGGAGATCAATACAATTGGTTGACGGAACCTTTACATTCGGCGAAACGCACGCCTGATTTTATGGCAGAAGAAATTGTTAAAAATGGTAATGTAGAAAAAATAGTGACTGAGTATATTGATTTTCAATTAAGTGAGGCTGAATTGAAAGCAGTGAAAACAGCGGCGGAGTCAAAAGATGTTGAAAAAATCGCTCAGGCATTAAGAAAGATTTTTGATGAACGTTCGAATACTGGTTGGACTACTGGTGGACACACAGGGGAAGATGTAAATGTCTATGCTTATGGGCCACAAGCAGAAGCTTTTTCAGGACAAATTGATAATACGGATCAAGCAAAGATTATTTTTGGCTTAGTAGATGGCACAGGGCAAAAAGCCGAGATTAAAGATAAAGGCATCGTTAAATAAAAAAACAAAAAAACAGAATTGCTACTCGTTCTGTTTTTTTGTTTTGGGCATAAAATTTCGTCTCTGTTATATCTCTGCTATAATTAAGTTAAATGGATAAAAGTGAGGTTAAAATAATGAAAAAAATGCATGTGGAAAGTGAGTTTGCACCATTACGTTCAGTTGTATTAGCACAATCGCAATTTTGTTTGCCAAGTCGAGGCAATAAAATAGATACATCTTTTTTAACAGAGGAAAATGCCCGTTTAACAGAGAATAACGAAGGACGTGATTTGGCAGACTTTGCGCCCGAACATCAAGTGCGTTGGGAAAAAGAAAAAGAAGTTATGCAAGGATTATTAGAATCTTATGGCGTAGAAGTCTTTCGACCACGCTTATTGACAAACTATGAAAAAGAACATGGCAAAGAATTAGGCGTAGGGTACAGTAACTTCTTTTCTCGAGATCCCTTTTTTACAATTGGCAATCTCTTAATAGAAGGAAACTTACGATTCCAACACCGCCGACAAGAAATTTTACCGATTCGTCCGATTATTCAGCAATGGGTGCAAGAAGCAGAAGGCTATTATTTTGCTGCGCCACAACCTGACACTTCTGAAGGTGCTTTAAGTGAAACAGGTCCCTTTATTGAAGGTGGTGACGTTTTAGTTTTAGGCAAAACAATTTTTGTAGGCTATTCTGGTTTGGCGAGTAATTTAGCGGGGATTCAGTGGTTAGCCAAAATGATTGGTCATTTTGGTTATGAAGTGGTGCCGGTTCGGTTGCATCCACATATTCTCCACTTAGATTGTGCGTTAAGCTTGTTGAGAGAGGGTTTGATGATCATTTGTGAGGAAGCCTTTTTAGATGGGATTCCTGCACAATTAGCAAACTGGGAAAAAATCCATGTTACTTTACAAGAAGCAGCTTATTTAGTGACGAATGGTTTGCCGCTTAACGAAGAAACGTATATAACGGATCAATCCTTTACAACTCTAATTCCTCAAATAGAGGCAAAAGGCATCAAAGTGGAAGCGATTGACTATCATGTTTCCAGAATGTTGGGTGGCTCCTTCAGATGTACAACACAAGCGTTGATTAGAGAATAATTAGTGACTGGTTGCCGATATTTGTAAGAAAAAAGGCACATTTTGTTTATGAAAACGATATAATTCTAGTTTTCACTATTTTTTTAAAAAAAATTGAGGGAATTTCGATTTAATAAATGCGAGAAAACGTCAAAATATAAGTATTGATTACTTACTTTTTGACGTTTTCTTGCTATTTTTTTAGATATTTACAGAACGAATAACAAAAAAAAGTCAGGTTTTCTTTGAAAACAACGTTTTCAATTTTAATAAAAGTCATCGAAACGCTGGTATTATAATAAATTCATTTTTTTCGTCTAGGGTGTTTAAAATTTGAAATCACAAGTGCTCTTTTTTTCGTTATACTTAGAGTACGTTCTACCGCGATAGGAAAGTTTTTACTTTTTTATCCAGTTCATTAATCGACAAAACAAAAAGGAGAGATTTAAATGAAGAAAAAAACATTGGTAACTTTATTTGCAGGAACGGCTATTTTAGGTGCGAGCATTGCTCCAGCTGCAGCTCACGCAACAACAACAGGTACAACGCCAGCGAGCGTGTCAGTCACAGATGGTTCATTACCAGATGGAAAAGGTGATGATAACGACGGAAGTACAACAGATCCAGATCCAGAGAACCCAAATACAAACTTTGATTTGTTATATGTTCCAACAGAATTCAAATTTGCAGCTACTGAAGTTGGTTCTGACTTCTCAGCAATTTCGTTAGATGCTGCTGGTTCGCAAACAAAACGCTATGGTGTTGGGGATGTTCGTGGGACACAAGCAGGTTGGTCAGTTACAGCAGGTGTTGCTGAAATGAAAAACGGCACAGCGACGTTAGAAGGTTCAATTACTTTTGCGCAAACAGGTGCGGTTGCTAAGTACGATACAACAGCAAAAACATACTCACGCGATGTGGCGGCATTTGCAACAGATCCAGGCAGTCCTGAATTTGCTGGAACAAGTATTCCAGTAGGTGGAGCAGCCGTATCAATCGCTACAGCTGCCGTGGGTAAAGGACAAGGTACATGGGATTCTGAATTATCAAATGTGAAATTAAACGTAACAACACCTAGTTCAAAAATTAAAACAGGTGCATATACAGGTAACGTAACTTGGACATTAGTGGCTGCGCCATAAACAGTTACTAACGAGAATACTGTATTACCAGAAAAGGAGCTGCGCAGAGGTGCACGGCTCCTTTTCGATACATAGGAGGAACTAACAATGAAGAGAATGCGCTGGCTAATCGTCACAGTTTTTATGTGTGTGATGGCATTAACCATCCCTTTTGTTGCACAGGCAGAAGAAGCGGATGACAACATGAATACAAAATTTACAGTTAAACCAACGATTCCAGAGAATCAGGCAAAAAATACGCAATCTTATTACGATCTCATCGTAAAACCAGGACAGAAACAAGAAGTCGAATTATCATTAATTAATAAAACCGATGAAGAATTAATGATTGAGTTGAATTTGGCAAATGCCGTTACGAATGATAATGGTTTAATTGTTTACAATGATATTGAGAAAAAACCAGATGCAAGCTTAAAAACACCACTGACAACATTAATGAAATTACCTGCAGAACAAGTAAAAGTACCTGCTAGAAAAACAGTGGCAGCTAAAATGACTATTGAAATTCCAGAGAAAGGTTTCCAAGGCTTAGTCTTAGGTGGCGTTTATGCGTCGCTCGCAGAAGATAACAAAGAAGAGACGGGGAAATCAACGGGGTTAACTAGTCGTTATGGCTTTAATGTAGCGGTTGCTTTACGAACGTCAGAAGATACACCAATGTATCTAGCAGAGACTCTTCAATTAACAAAGTTAGTTCCGACCATCGCTTTAGGAAATAAATCGGTTCAAGCGGTTATTCAAAATCCAACGTCAGCTATTTTTCCTGAAGTACGTTTAGAAGGAAAAGTAACGAAAAAAGGCGAAACGAAAGAGTATGCTAAACGGATTTTACCAAGTGTTCGTTTTGCACCGAATTCAACGATGAGCTTTAACTTAGATTTTGGGAAAGAAGATGTTCGTCCAGGAACCTATATTTTTGAAGGGAAAGCAGTCTTGAAAGAAGATGAACAACAAGTTTGGCCGTTTAAGCAAGAATTTACCATCAGTAGTCAAGAAGCCAAAAAATTAAACAAAGAAGCGGTGGTGAAATTGGTCCTACCAACTTGGTGGAATCAAGCTTTTTATGGGTTGTTAGTTGTAACGTTTGTGAGCCTAATTCTAGCTATTTGGCGTTTTACACAACAAAAAGCGGCACTGAAACAACAAGTCTATTTACAACAAGAAAAACAGGCAGCCTTGAAAAATAGGCAGGGAGCACGCTATGATGACAGCGAAAAATAAATGCTCATTTCTAATGATATTAGGAATATTTTTAACCGTCGGCATCGCGAGTCTGAACGCTTCTTCTGAGAGTTTTGCGGAAGAAGCAGGGCAAACGAATATCGGTGTGATGTTCTATGGAGGAAAGACACCGCTAGAAACGGAAGATATCACTAAGTCGACAGAACAGCCAATTACTAACAAAGATAAAAAAAAGCCACAACCCCAAGAAGAGGTGACCGAGAAAAACACTGCTAAAATAAATCCAACTGCTGCTCAGATGTCATTACCAAGGACAGGTGAACGAAATAGTAGGTGGCTTTATAGTCTCGGTGTTGTCTGTCTGCTCATAGTAATAATAAGTTTCTATTATTTGAATAAAAAAAGGAAAAAAGAAAAATAAGCTGCCGTTTTTACAAATAAAATCAATTGTAGAAGGAGGAAGATAGATGGGAATTACGATGTGGATTTGGATTTGTGCCGGCTTAGCTGCCCTTTGTTTTGCTTTGTTTTTACTGTTCTTAGTAAGTAGCATGAATTTTGTTCATCAGGCAAAGCCTAAGCAGTCTTTAGTAAAACAATCAATGTATAGTTGGTTACTTCTGCTAATTTGTGGTGGCTGGGTAGCAATAGCTATCTTGCTGAATATCGCATTACAAACACAATTAACATAAAGACAACCCGTTGTAAGTTTTTAGAAACTTGCAACGGGTTTTTATTCACTCTAAAATAAAGAACGGTACAATTTATCAAAAAAGTACAGTAGACATTTGTACCCAACTTAGATAGAAAATAAAGCGCTACCATTATATGATAATTACAGGAGGAGGACACAGCTGTGAATTATAAAATAAGTTATCTCCTTGACGAGTATGCAGGCCAAAAGATTACGCTCTCTTTGGCCCAACAAGTAACCGATCTTTCACAACGAGAATTAGTGACGCAACTTTCGACAATAGGCGGAAAAGTTCAACAGAATACCGTCAGCATTCCAAGCCTTTCCGCAAATGAATGGGGGAAACAACTGTTTCAACAACGTCAAGTGATCTATAGCGAAACAGAAAGACAAGCACTCATTTTTTTACTCACTTATTCAGAAATCGAAGAACTATCGGTTTATCATTATCAAAATTTTTTAGACGTTTCGAAAGGCACTATTTTAGCGGATATCAAAAAAGTACGCCACCAACTAGCAACTGAAAACATTGCTTTATCTTACGAGCGGAAACGAGGGTTTTACCTGGAAGGAGATGAATTTCGGATTCGTCGTTTCGGCAAAAATTGGCTTGCCCGCCTCTTACAAAAAAAGTCGGGCACCTTCGCTTTATTTTGCTGGCTCAGTCAGCATCAAATGAGCCAGTACGCAAAAATGCGTGACGGCATTCAATTAGCCGTCCAAGAAGCACAGCTTCAACTAGTACCCAGCAGATTGGATGAAATTAGTTATTTTCTTGCTTTTTCTCAAAAAAGATTAGGTAAATATGAAACAGTTGCTTGGCCTGAGAACCAGTTGATTCAGTCCTTACGCGCTTATCCTGTCAGTTGTCGTCTTTTAAGTGATTTAGTTGGGCCGGTGGCGAATGTAGAAACTGAGAGTATTTTTTTAACGATTTGTTTAATGACAGCCTTGCAAGGAGAATTGCGAGATACGAAGTTAGAGTTTTTATTAGATATTTCTGGTGAAATTATTCGGAAAATGGAATTATTGGCCGTCGTTCAATTTGAACAGCCTCGTGAATTGCTCATGAATGTGTATTATCATCTGGTTCCAGCTTATTTTCGGATTAACTATGGCTTTTACTTACCGAATGTTTTGATTAAAGATATTCGACAATCATATCGATCGCTTTATAATCTTTGTGAACAAGCGTTAGCTCCTTTAGAAAAATTAACGAAACGTTCCATTCCGTCAGAGGAAATCGGGTTTTTTACCATATTATTTGGTGGAGAAATTTTCGGCCAAAAAAATGAGCAGCGACAAGAAAAGCTAAAAGCGCTAATTGTTTGTCCCAGTGGGATCAGTTCTTCGTTGATTTTGCAATCGGAATTGCGTCGCCTATTTCCAATGATTGAATTTAAAGAAACAAATGCGGTGAGGGAAATAGAGAATGTATCTGAAAAAAGCTATGACATTATTTTCTCAACGGTCCCTATTGAAACAGCCAAAAAAGTTTATCTTACCAAGCCTATTATGAACTCTTTGGAAAAAAATCAATTGATGCATCAAGTCCAATCAGATTGGCTATTGCCAGGTATTTCCATGCCAGATGTTAAAGATATTTTAGATGCGTTAAAACCTTATATTTCCTTAAAAAAAGGCGTCACAGAAGCGCAGTTATATCGTGTCTTACATCGTAAAATGAACAAAATTATAGAAAAAGAGGAGGATCTGCGCCCAATGTTATCGGAACTATTAACAACAGAAACAGTCCAAGTCTTGCCTGAAGTTGCAGACTGGCGAGCAGGAATTACAGAAGCTGCCAAGCCGTTATTAAAAAATGGAAGTATCACGGAAAAGTACATTGACGCGATGATTCAAAAAGTCGAATCGTTTGGGCCGTTTATCCATATTTGTCCAGACGTAGCATTGCCTCATGCGCGACCAGAAGATGGCGTTAATCAGTTAGGCATGTCATTACTAAAAATTCAAAAAAGTGTCGATTTATTAGAAGACCCTAAGCATGAAATTCACCTTTTTATCTGTTTAGCTGCTTCAGATAACGAAACACATTTACGGGCCTTATCTAGCCTGACAAAAATTCTATCAAAAAAAGAATCATTACATCGCTTAGTGGCGGCTGAAACCGTCCCAGAAATATTATCAATTATCCAAGAAGGAGAGAAATAAGATGAAGATTTTTACAGTTTGTCAAAGTGGTTTAGGAACAAGTTTTATGGTGCAAATGAATATCCAACAAATTTTAGAGGAAGTTGGTGTTGACACAGATAATTTTCAAATTGATCACACGGATGTCGGGAGTGCCAGTGGCGATATGGCTGATTACTTCTTTGTCGAAAAAACATTGCAAGATGCTTTAGGGTCAATTCCTGATGAAAAAATTATTCCTTTAAATGCGATTATTGATTACGATGAAACGAAGGAGAAAGTCTTGCAAGTTTTAGATGACAATGGCATTGCACATCAATAAGAAGGAGGAAAAACATGGAAACTTTATTGAATTTATTTGTTTCAATTGTTAGCCAGCCAGCGATTCTGGTTTCATTAATTGCTTTGTTGGGATTAGTTTTACAGAAAAAGAAATTTTCTGATGTTGTTCAAGGAACGTTGAAAACATTCGTCGGCTTCTTAGTTTTAATTGGTGGAGCAGGGCTATTGGCGAACTCGTTAACGCCTTTTGCCGAGATGTTCCAAACCGCGTTAAATACACAAGGCGTGGTGCCTAGTAATGAAGCGGTTGTAGCGATTGCCTTACAACAATATGGGACACCAACCGCTCTGATTATGTTGGTGGGCATGGTTGTTAATATTCTGTTGGCGCGTTTTACACGTTTTAAATATATCTTTTTGACAGGTCAAGCGATGATGTATGTTTCATGTTTGACAGCCGTTATTCTAGTGGGGGCCGGTTTTAGTGTTAGTTTGCCAATGATTCTTTTAGGTGGTTTATTTGAAGGAACCTTATTAACAGTGACACCTGCTCTTTGTCAGCCCTTTATGAAACAAATTACTGGAAATGATAAAGTGGCAATGGGTCATACAGGGAATATTGGCTATGCGGCAAGTGGCTTTATTGGAAAAGTCTTTGGGAATAGAGAAAAGTCAACGGAAGACATTAAAATTCCTAAAAGTTTTGGTTTTTTAAGAGACTCAACTATCTCAATTATGATTTTGATGTCGATCGTCTATGTGATTTTGGCTTTGTTGGCTGGCACAGGCTATGTCGAGCATGAGTTAAGTAATGGCGAAAATGCGATCATCTTTTCGTTAATTCAAGCAGGAACCTTTACGGCTGGTTTCGTTGTGGTTTTACAAGGTGTGCGCATGGTTTTAGGAGAAATTGTGCCCGCTTTCCAAGGAATTGCTAAAAAATTAGTACCTAATTCTAAACCAGCACTTGATGTTCCAATTATCTTTCCTTATGCGCCAAACGCAGTCTTGATTGGGTTCTTTGTGAGCTTTATCGTGGGAACTATTTCAATGTTAGCGATGGTTGGTCTGAATACCACCGTGATTATACCAGGTGTTGTCGGGCACTTTTTCTGTGGTGCCGCAGCAGGCGTTTTTGGAAATTCCACAGGGGGACGTCGGGGAGCGATTTTAGGGGCTGCATTTAATGGCCTATTAATTAGTTGGTTACCGTTATTCATTTTACCAGTCTTGGGTGATCTACAGTTAGCATCCTCAACGTTTGCGGATACAGATTATTTAATCCCAGGCCTATTTTTAGGCAAATTAGGTGAGGCAGGTCCGAGTCTTTTAGTAGGAGGAATCATTGCTTTTGTAGTGGTTGTTCTTTTGGCTAGCGCTGTTTTGACTATGCGGGAGAAAAAAGTCGCTGAAGAAAACTAAGCGTTTTGTTCTGAAAAAAGACAAGTGGGACAGAAGTCAAAACGACTTCTGTCCCATTTGCTTTTTTACAATTGTTCTTGGATAAACTGCGCAATTTGTTGCCGTGCTTGTCGTCCTTCTGGCAAGTATTGTTTCATTGCGAAAACGTGTTGCATGCCAGGCACCAATCGGCAAGTATCTTGTGGTCGTGGCCCTAATTGTTTTAAAAATTGGTGATAGGAAGGGCAAAAAACTTCATGTGTGCCGCCCACGAAAAAAAGTGGCGGAAATTTTTGATAATCAAAGGACAAGCAATTTAAAGAAAGCGTGGCGTGATTAGCTGTGTCGTCAATCTCTTGAGCAATTAATTGTAAATAGTTCATGCCAATCATTTTGTCCTTTTTTTGATAACTTTTGGCAACGGGAATGTCTAAGTGTCCATCTAACCAAGGAGAAATTAAAACAGCAGCTTTGGGTAAGCGTTCAGGGGAATCAGTGACTAAGTTCTGCAATACGTTTAAAACCAATGTGCCACCAGCTGAATCACCTAATAAAATAACATCTTTGGGGTCATAATGCTGTAAAATTTCTTGGTAAGCAGCATAGCAATGATTGTAAATATCAGCAAAAGACTTATTTGGTGCTAATGGATATACAGGGATAAAATAATCTGTTGCAAAAGGGAGATCTTCAATTAGTTTATAACTAAAGTCTAATTGGCTATAGGCGAGATTCAGTGTAAAGCCCCCACCATGTAGGTACAGTATAGCTTTCTTGGTAGGCGCAATAACGGAGTTCGACATACGATACATCGTAGGAAATTGAGTCATTTCTTGAAGAGGAAAAAGATGACGTAAATGTTTTGGCAAAGCTACTTGTTCATTTAATGATCGTTGCCAATGATAAAAAGCCTTGGTAACTTTCGGATTTCGTTCAAGTCGAGCAATTTGGGAAAGACGTAAAGAATCTTCAAAAAGACAAGCTTTTAAGGATTTTTGACGAGAACGTGCGTGGAACAAATATGCGCTAGCTAACAACAAACCAATCGCTTTCTTTTTCAATTGAGGCCCTCCATTCAGCAAAGTAAATCATTTTTTCTACAGTATAACATTTTAAAAGTAGAATAACGAAATTTGTTGAAGGGAGGAAAGGACGGTTTAAACGAATGTACGTATTTATTTGTGGTTGCGTAAAGTAAATGATTGTAGTAAATTAAATGAGATTAAGAGGTCTGGTGAATGGGCGCGTTCACGGCAAGGAGAGAAGTAGGATGACAAATAAAAAGGTTACAATTAAAGATGTTGCCAATGACTCAGGTGTCTCCATTACTACCGTTTCACAAATTTTAAACGGGAACGGGGCACGGTTTAGTGGGAAAACGGTCGAAAAAGTATTGGCTGCAAAAGAGCGATTAAACTATCAGCCGGACTATTTTGCGCAACGTATGGTGATGAAAAAAAGTAAGACGATTGGCGTAATCGTACCTGATATTACCAATCCATTTTTTGCGCAATTGATTCGAGGAATTGAAAGTGTTTTATACAAAGAAAATTTTATACTGATGTTATGCAATGCGGACCAAGATGTTACAAGAGAACATGAATATTTAACAGAGTTGATTCGTCGCAGTGTCGATGGTTTTGTGATTGCGAGTTCTGAAATTTCCAATCAAACGATTAATGAAACCCTACGTGCAAAAAAGATTCCTTTTATTGTACTTGACCAAAAAAAAGCAGAAGGCTTTAGTGATGCTGTTTTGACAGACGATTACAGAGGTGGGCAACTAGCAGCAAAACATTTGCAAGAGCAACGACATGAACAGGTCATCGTGGTAATGCCACCACATGCGCCAGTCAATATTCAGCAACGGTTAAAAGGTTTTTGTTCTGTTTATACGGAAAAGGTCCAGTTGATCGAAACAGAATTATCAAAAATTGGCGGCTACCAAGCTGTTCCTGAGATTTTAAAAACAGAGAGCACAGGAATTTTTGCTATCAATGATGAAATTGCTTTTGGTTTATATCGAGGATTAGCAGAAGCGGGCAAAAAGATTCCTGAGGATTATAGTATTATTGGTTATGACAATG
Organism: Enterococcus sp. DIV1444a; assembly: GCF_051712125.1. Taxonomy (NCBI): domain Bacteria; kingdom Bacillati; phylum Bacillota; class Bacilli; order Lactobacillales; family Enterococcaceae; genus Enterococcus; species Enterococcus sp. DIV1444a. Next base: position 2,465,469 of record NZ_JBIOOG010000001.1, on the reverse strand, counting down.
TTGACATGTGCGAGTATGTTTCGCCGCCGCTAACAACAATTGCTCAACCTGTTTTTCAATTGGGGCAAACTACGGCGACTTTATTATTAGAAAGAATCCATCAGCCTACAAAAGATTGGGAAGAGCAAACCTTGCCTGTCCAACTGATTGAACGATTTTCGACAGCACCCTTGAAATAGCTTTCAAGGTGTGCTATATTTTTGTTGTGGAATTAAAACGTTTTACTAAAACGTTTTAATTAGAATGGAAAAATAAATTTTATTGAGGTGGATGAAAATGAACGCGGTTACAATTATTGGAAGTATCAATTTAGACACGACATTAAGAGTCAAAGAAATGCCAAAACCAGGCGAAACAATTCACGCCATTGAACATTTTACAGCGGGTGGTGGTAAAGGAGCAAACCAAGCAGTTGCAGCGAAACGTTCAGGTGCAGAAACATATTTTATTGGTGCTGTGGGAAATGATGGCGCTGGAGCTATGATGACTGATTTAATGAGTCAAGATGAAATTAATTTAACTGGGGTCACCACTTTAGAAAAAACAGCTACTGGCCAAGCCTTTATTATGGTGGATAACGCTGGTGAAAATAGCATTATGATTTATGCGGGGGCCAATAACGCCTTTACGCCAAAACAAGTACAGGAACATCAAGAAATTATTGAAAAAAGTGATTTTGTGATTGCCCAATTTGAAAGTGCGATTGACAGTACAATTGCAGCTTTTAAAATTGCTAAAAAAGCAGGCGTCAAAACGATTTTAAATCCTGCACCTGCGTTAGAACAAGTTCCTGAAGAATTACTAAACGTTACAGATATGATTGTACCAAATGAAACAGAAACCGAAATTTTAACAGGCATTAAAATCACAGATGAAGCGAGTATGCGTAAAGCTGCGGATACACTTCATCAATTAGGGATTGAAGCAGTAATTATTACAGTAGGCAGTAAAGGCGCTTTTTATGACGTCAATGGTCGAAGTGGTATTGTGCCTGCTTTTAAAGTGAAAGCGGTTGATACAACGGCTGCTGGCGATACTTTTATTGGCGCATTAAGTAGTCTATTAGAGAAAGACTTTAGCAATTTGGAAGAAGCTATTCGTTATGGAAACAAGGCCTCCTCTCTAACTGTGCAACGTTTTGGAGCCCAACCTTCGATTCCTTATCAACACGAATTGGCAGATAAATAAAAAGGAGTGAGCGACATGAAAAAAACAAAAGTCATTAATTCAGATATTTCCCGCGTCATTGCACAAATGGGTCATTTTGATAAATTAAGTATTGGTGATGCAGGCATGCCTGTGCCTCGAACTACAGAAAAAATTGATTTAGCAGTTACCAATGGCGTCCCTAGTTTTATGGAAGTTTTAAACAATGTTCTTGAGGAATTGGCAGTTCAACGAATTTATTTAGCAGAAGAAATTAAAACAGAAAATCCAGACATGTTGACAGCAATTAAAACTCGTTTACCCGAAACCCCTATCAGTTTTATTCCTCATACAGAAATGAAACAAGAATTAAACAATTGCCATGCCTTTATTCGGACAGGAGAAATGACTCCTTACGCAAATATTTTATTAGAAAGTAACGTTGTCTTTTAAACGAGAGAGGGGAAATAGAGATGAATGCAACTGCATTATTAATTGGTTTAGGACCGCTTCTAGGTTGGGGGCTTTTCCCAACAATCGCTTCAAAAATTGGTGGACGTCCAGTGAATCAAATACTTGGCACCAGTTTAGGAACATTAATTTTCGCCGCTATTTTTTCAATGATTAATGGTTTGGCTTTTCCAGCGGGCATGGATTTATTCTTTTCAATTTTATCTGGTGTCGGTTGGGCTTGTGCGCAAATCATTACGTTTAAATGCTTCACGATGATTGGCTCATCACGTGCCATGCCAGTAACTACCGCGTTCCAACTTCTAGGTGCTTCTCTCTGGGGTGTCTTTTTCTTAGGAAATTGGCCAGGAGCGACAGCTAAATTATTAGGCGCATTTGCCTTAGTGTTAATCATGATTGGTGCCAAAATGACGGTCTGGTCGGAAACGGAATCCGCTGAAAGTGCTGGAATTATGAAAAAAGCAGTTCTTCTATTAGCCGTTGGTGAAATCGGCTATTGGGCGTACTCTGCAGCGCCCCAAGCGACGGCAATTGATGGCATGCATGCCTTTTTACCACAAGCAATAGGCATGGTAATTGTTGCAGTTATTTACTCAGCGGTTGTCACTTTTAAGGGTGGGGAAACATCGCCATTTATAGAAGCTGTTTCCTACAAACAAATTTTTTCAGGCTTTTTCTTCGCCTTTGCAGCGTTAACTTATTTAATTTCAGCGCAGCCAGATATGAACGGCTTGGCAACTGGCTTTATTCTATCCCAAACATCAGTTGTCCTTGCAACGTTGACAGGTATTTGGTTCTTAGGACAAAAGAAAACAGCCAAGGAAATGACCGTAACGATTATCGGCTTAGTTTTGATTTTGGCAGCAGCTACGATCACAGTGATGATTTAAGTAAAGCCAAGTTAGACGTGTTGGTTACGAGAAGTAAGAAGGAATTTTGGCGGAGTTACTTCTATACTCAACCTTTATCAGTTTTTAAGTTTGAGACAAAAAATCCGAAGTGATTTTTGTCTCAAGCTTTTTTTCGTGATTGTTCGTTTTTTACAGAATTTAGAATTTGATATTTACTTATTTGTTGGTTTATTATATGATTAAACACGTTGTTTCATTAATAAATTGAATATTTTACGAACATTGTAAAATGTCTGGATTTTAGGAGGACGGAACATGAAAGAAAAAATAAGTTCATATTTTGAACTTGAACAATTGAATACGAATATGAAACGAGAAATGTTAGCTGGTTTCACAACATTTATCTCAATGGCGTATATTTTGTTCGTTAATCCAACCGTACTAGGTGCTTCTGGCATGGACGAAGGAGCTGTTTTTACTGCCACCGCTTTAGCGAGTGCCTTAGGTTGTATTTTAATGGGTGTGTTGGCAAAATATCCGATTGCGACAGCGCCAGCTTTAGGAATTAATGCATTCTTTGCTTATTCAGTCTCTGTTGGTATGGGGATTCCTTGGCAAACGACATTAGCAGGCGTTTTTGTGGCTTCATTGATATTTATTTTAATTACAATTTTTAAATTACGCGAGCTAATTATTGATGCAATTCCTGCAGACTTGAAATTTGCAATTTCAGGTGGGATTGGGTTGTTTATTGCTTTTCTTGGTTTAAGCCAAGGTGGCTTAATTGTGGCAAATGATGCGACACTCGTTGGCTTAGGACCTTTGAATGTTGGCTCAACATGGGTCACCATTGTCGGTTTGGTCGTAACTGCGATTTTGTTAGTTCGTCGAGTGCCTGGTGGTATTTTTATTGGGATGGCAATTTCAACGATTGTTGGTTTAGCGACAGGGGTTATTCCAATGCCTGATAAGATTATTTCAAGCGCGCCAAGTTTAGAACCAACATTTTTAGTGGCGTTAGGACATGTGAAAGATATCAATACGATTCAAATGTGGGTCGTGGTTTTAACATTCCTATTAGTGACATTCTTTGATACTGCTGGTACATTGGTGGGCTTAGCCAACCAAGCTGGTTTTATGAAGGACAATAAAATGCCGCGTGTGGGGAAAGCTTTAGCGGCTGATTCAACAGCGATGCTAGCTGGTTCTCTATTAGGGACCTCGCCAGTTGGTGCATATGTTGAATCATCTGCGGGGATCGCTGTGGGTGGTCGTTCAGGAATTACAGCTATTACAACAGGGATTTTATTTATTTTCAGCTTACTATTTTCTCCTTTGTTAGCGGTTGTCACTTCGCAAGTTACAGCACCAGCGTTGATTATTGTTGGCGTTTTGATGGCGCAATCCTTAAGCAAAATTAAATGGAACGAGATGGAAATTGCGATTGCGTCATTCTTAATTTTATTAGGGATGCCCTTGACATATAGCATTTCAGATGGGATTGCCTTAGGCTTTATCTTCTATCCAATTACAATGATTGCGGCAAAACGTGGCAAAGAAGTTTCGCCAATTATGTATGGCTTGTTCTTTGTTTTTATCGGGTTTATGTGGATATTGAATGTGAAATAAGTAAGAGAAATTGATCAAATAGTTGATTCATAAGACAATGAACTTATGAATCAACTATTTTTTCGACTAAGTACTAGAAAAACGCCCCTTATTTGATGTATAATTTGCAAAGACATTGACCTGTGAAGGTACAGGAATAGAGAGGAATTTATTGAGTGAAGTCTACAGAAATTATGATTTCAGGTAGTAGTTTCTGTTGAAATGTATTGAGAATACTGGTTTTTAAGGTCTTTTTTCGTACAGTAAATAAGTTCAAAAAGCAATGATTGTTAGCTCTTGTGTTAGCAGTTGTTGCTTTTTTTAATTGGAGACAATGTAATCTATGGAAATCAATTACTATTAAAAAAACTTGAAATATGTTAAGTGTTTTTACCGACAAACATTAATAGAAATTCTATCTGATAACATAGAAAATTACGTTGAATTTCAGATAATACAGAGAATTAAGTCTCTGTATAGGAGCAGAATAAAATACAAAAAATACTTCCGTAATTAAGAATGTTTCATTTAATTTATCAAAGAATATTGCCTGTAAATCATCCGTACACGATTGAACAAACATACACCTTGAATGTTTGTTCAATCGTGTATTTTTAGTATGTATAATATTAGGATGTATTAAATATCTTACAAAATTGATAGATGTTTAAATATTTTTATCTATTGTATTAGGACTACGCTTCAAGTATAGTGGTTGATGTTCTAAAATTTTGTTGATTTCCTACTTCGTATTTGAATCCTATCTTTATTGGAATCTTATTTTTGGTATATACAACTCAAAATATAGATGATAAGAAGGAGGAATTTATATGAAACTAGATAAATTAAAAAATCTTGTATTAAGCCAAACGCAATTAAAGAGCTTGGTTGTAGTTTATAATCTGTATCCTAGAGGCAAACAAATGAATGAGCTAGAAAATCTCTGCCAAGTTTCTAAAAATGAATTAAAGAGAGTCCTAAAAGTATTGGATGAAGAAGTCAAAAGCCTTCACTTCTTTGATAAGGTTAATAATATAATAGTAGTTAAAGATAAGTTTGTTTCATTTAATTCTGAAATAAATGAAGCAACTTATACAATGTTGCTTATGCAGTTAAGAAAAAAATATTTACTTTCTTCAAGTGTTTACAAAGCATTGCTATTCGTATTAGAACAACGCTATTTTTGTTTGCAAGAATTAGCTGATCACTTGTTCTATAGTGATTCTTATACGTATAAAATAATAAAAAGATTGAAAAATTTTTTCTATTACTTAGAAACAGATTTAAAATTAGTGAAAGTTAATAAATCTGATCTTTATATTGAGGGGCGTGAATCTTCTAAAATAATTTTTCACTATTTATTAGTCATGTTAGTTTCCCATGGAAATGATTGGGTATTTCAAGACAGTGAAAAAGAAGCACTGTTATCTTACCAACCCCCAAAAATTTTAGATAGCTTAGAGTTACTCAGCGACTGTAATAGAGATAAAATTTTGAATATTTTAGCAATCTATAAAATAACCTCTCACGTTAAGGACCCTTTACTTTGCCTATCTAAAAATATTATTGAAATAGGTGAACTGATGGATAACGATGGTGAATTTCCATTTTATATAAATCAAACTGTCGACGTATTCAATGATGATCGAAACATTCATTTCTTATTTATGGTTCATTATTTCATACAAGAATTACGTGATAGAAGTCAGAAAATTCTAGTTGGAAAGAATTATACGACACTTGAAGAAAATGAAATCATACAAACGTGTATGTATTTTCTAGAGGATATCAAACAAAATTTTTCGATATCTCAAGATTGTTACTATGAACTGCTATATACGTTATGTAAAAGGTTAGTTGTTGTTCATCATTTAGGGTTGCACCAGTTTATGTTTGAGAGACATACTGTAGAATTTAAAGGTGTTGTTGATAGGCGTGTTGAAGTATTATTTGATAAATATTTTTATGGTTATCAAAATGAAAGGTCATACGCAAAATTAAAATATAGCCTAATTCCTTTAGTCACTAGTTATGTGAAGTTAGCTGTGGAACAGCCTCTAAAAATATACGTTGAATTCCAACATCATTCAGAAGACAGAATGATTGTTGTGAATGCATTAAAACACAGATATAGTACAAAAATTTTAGAAATAGTAGAAAGGTATGAATTGGCAGATATTATTATTTCTGATACTCCTTCGACCTCTTTTAAAGAAAAAACTTATTTTTTAATTCGTCATGCTTTAGATCCACATACTTGGTGTTCTTCCATCGTTGAATATGTTAACAGTATTTTAAATACTAAATAAATTTAAGCGAAACCTCAATTAATAAAATTTGAGGTTTTTTTGTGTATCAATATACAGCTGAACCTTACTAGTTATCACAGAAGACTAGTCTTTTGACTTAGACTATCAGACAGGTTTTTATCCAAAAAGTAACAAAACTAAAAAAAACAAGATAAGACTTTAGCGGAAAAAGATGCTATTTTTTACGTGAGGTATCAGTATACACATAATCATCTATTTATTCAGGCAACTGTTTGATAAAGGATAAAGATTCATATACCAAGTGGATAATAAGTCAACACTATGATTTTAGATAGTTACTAGCATTAAATACTGTATCTCATAAGGATAAATAGGTGTATACCAAACATATATGTCTGGTGTGTAAGCACAAAATATTACTCTATCCATAGTAGATGTATAAGAAAATTCCCCCTATTTTTATTTTGAAGCAAGAACAGACTGACATATGTGTTTGGTTATCTTATTAAAGTAAAGGAGGAAATACAGTAAATTACACACGAAAAAGTCATTATGTGTAGGGAACAGCTATGCTATGACAGACAAGTTATTTTGAGGATAATTCTTGTCCATACAAAGAAAGAGTGGAAACTAGCTAGATTTTTTAACAGACAAACAAAACAGGAGGAGAAATATACGTATGAAAAAACTATTTTTAGGAACCAGTTTAGTTATTACTTCGCTTTTCGTTAGTGCTCAGATCACACATGCGGAAATGAAAAATGAAACAGAAACAAAAAGTAAAGCAGAATCAAAAAGTACAGTGAAAACAATTTTAGGAGAAACTACTGATCCAGTAGCGCCAGTAGATCCTACTGATCCAAACAAACCAAACCCAGATCCAGAAGTACCTGGTACAGGAAATACTGGACCGCTTACAATAGACCATGTTTCTAACATTGATTTCGGAGAACAGGAGATTAAAGAGAAAGAAGCTATCTATAATGCGAAAACAGAACATCCTTATGTACAGGTAACTGATCGACGAGGTACTGGAGCTGGTTGGACACTAAAAGCCTCTATTGATGAGTTTAACAATGAAGATAAGACAAAAACGTTAAAAGGAGCAGAACTTTCTTTAAAAAACGGGATCATCAAATCAACAAGTGGAAACGTATCTGAAAAACCTCAAGGATATGATGTTAACTTAAATAAAGATTTGCAAGTAATTATGAAAGCAGAAACGGATCGAGGTATGGGGACTTGGCTAGATGTCTTTTCTGGAACAAAAGATGATAATACAAATGTACAATTAAAAGTACCGGCTGGATCAGCGAAAGCCAAACAAAATTATTCAAGCGTTATCCGTTGGGAGTTAACTGATGCGCCTGCCTAATAAAAATAGGTTCTCTAAAGCTAATAACTAGTTATTAGCTTTAGAGAGTAAATTACATACATCATATAATTAGTTAGAGGTGAATAAACTTGAAAAAACTAGCTATACTCTTATTTATGTTAAGTGGATTTTTAGTCAAAGAGGACATATACGCTGCCAATACACAACAAAAATCAAATGCTGAAAGTCAAGTTACAATTACATTTGTAGAAAGCTCAGAGAAGCAAGAACAGGCGGAAAGCAAAGATTTTCAGAAGATGACTTTCGATAGAAGTTCAAAAACATTTTTGCCTAGTACAGGGTTAAAAATGAGTGGGCTATTATTCATATTGGGTATGTTAGCGTTTTTTCTAAGTGTTACTATTCTATCAATGAGAAGAAAACATAGGAGGAATAACTTATGAGAAAAATCATCTATTCGCTCTGTATCATTTGTTTTAGCGCCATATTACCGGCCGGCGGAGTCTCTGCAGCGGACATGGCATATAGTGTCAAAGCAAACTTGCCAGAAAATCAGCGAAACAATGAACATACGTATTTCGATTTATTCATGCAACCTAAACAAAAGCAAGTAATCAGCATTACCTTTGAAAATCATTCAGAAGACCCAATTGAATTAGAAGTGAATTATCATGCAGCACAAACGAATGATAATGGTGTCATTGATTATAAAGGAACAAAAGAAAGAAAAGATAGTAGTTTAGCATACGATTTAAAAGAGCTTATTACAGGTGACCAAACCGTAAAGTTGAATGGTAACGAAAAAAAAGAAGTACCCTATACTATCACAATGCCTGAACAAAAATTTGAAGGAATTCTTTTAGGGGGGTTCCATATTCATAAGAAGGACAAAGAAGCTGCTGCGAATCAAAAATTTCAAATTAAAAATGACTATTCTTATGTCATTGGGTTGCAGGTGACAGAAACAGAGCAAAAAGTAACACCAGAATTAAAACTAAACACAGTTGAGCCTGGCTTAAATAATTATCGAACGACATTGTTTGCTAATCTTCAAAATACGACTGCGACAATGATTACGGATATGACTGTCACCGCTGAAGTCTACAAAGAAAATGGTACAGAAGTCCTTCATAAAACGGTTAAAAACAATCAATCAATGGCTCCAAATTCAAATTATAACTTTCCAATTTCATGGGATAATCAAGCATTTCAACCAGGTAAATATAGTTTAAAACTAAACGCAAGTGACAAAGCAAGTCACAAGTGGTCGTTTAATAAAGAATTTGAGATAAAAGACAACGTAAAAAATTATAATGAAGAAGCAGTTAATCTAAAAGATCAATCTAATAAAAATGATTATATAATGTATGTTTTAGTTTGTTTACTGGTTTTCACAGTAGTAATTATTATCTACTTATTGTGGAAAATAAAACGAAAGTGAGGTAGACATTGATTATATGAAAAAAAGATTATGTTACTTCTATGTATGCTGATTTTCCAGATTTTCTCTATAAATCAGGAACAGATAGCTTTTGCAGAAATAGCAAATGTACAAACTGAAGAACAAATAGATAATAATAGCTTTAATGAACCTGAAATATCTCCAAGTATAAGCAATTATAAATACGGTATCCAAGCTATCGCACCGTATGAGATCAATATAGGAGATGGATTTGACTTATCCTATCCTTATATCTATGCGAAGGCCCCAGATGGTAAGGTAATTCATTTTAAAGAACTTAAGGTATATTGGTATGGCGGAACTCCAATTTTTGCAAATGTGTTAGGTGATACTGCAACTTTGGTATACGAATATAGATCTCCTAGTTATAATGAGACGCTAAAAATCCCTGTTAAGGTTGTTGCTAGAGATGGGAGAAGAGCAGAATTAAAAAATACAGAGTTATATGTAGGCCAGAAATGGGACTTAGGAAGTGTTTTTTTAAATGTGCGAGATAGAGACGGAAACCCAATGAAACCAGAGCAAGTAAACGACGTTTGGATAAATGACTCTAAAACAAACAAAGTAGATACTAGTAAACCGGGAAAATACAACGTAGCTATTGCTGTATCAAGTCCAAGAACCAAACCTAAGGTATATAGTGATAAAGCTTTTGTAACTGTAAAAGAAGATAAAACAAAAGCAGAATTAAAAGACACAGAGTTATATGTAGGCCAAAAATGGGACTTAGGAAGTGTCTTCAAAAATGTAGTAGATAAAGACGGAAATCCCATTAAACCAGAAGAGGTAGAATGGGTCTGGGTAGATAGTCAGGAAAAAGTTAGAGAAATAGATACTAGTAAACCAGGTAAACATACTGTACAAATTGCTGTACTCAATGCAAATAATCAATGGGTCAATAGTAATACAGCTTTTGTAACTGTAAAAGAAGATAAAACAAAAGCAGAATTAAAAGACACAGAGTTATATGTAGGCCAAAAATGGGACTTAGGAAGTGTCTTCAAAAATGTAGTAGATAAAGACGGAAATCCCATTAAACCAGAAGAGGTAGAATGGGTCTGGGTAGATAGTCAGGAAAAAGTTAGAGAAATAGATACTAGTAAACCAGGTAAACATACTGTACAAATTGCTGTACTCAATGCAAATAATCAATGGGTCAATAGTAATACAGCTTTTGTAACAGTAAAAGAAGACAAAACAAAAGCAGAATTAAAAGACACAGAGTTATATGTAGGCCAAAAATGGGACTTAGGAAGTGTCTTCAAAAATGTAGTAGATAAAGACGGAAATCCAATTAGTGTAGAACAAGTACCATGGGTAAAAATAGACGGAGAATGGATCGATATACGTGAAAACAAAATAAAAGAATTGATAGATACTAGTAAGCCAGGCAAACATACTGTAGCAATTGCTGTATTCAATGCATCCGACAGCAAGCCAGCATACGCATATAGTAATATAGTAACGGTAACAGTAAAAGAAGAACCATTTACTATTAAACAGGTGCCATACTTTGACTTTGAAGATCACATTCTTGTATCAACAAATAAATCAGTAATTAATAAGAAAGAAAACCCCACAATTGAAGTAGAAACCCCTTCAATCGTAGGAAAAGATTGGCAATTACAAGTTGAACTATCTCCGTTTCTAGATAAAGAGAATAGTAAAAGTATTTTGAAAGGAGTGAGTTTGTTTATTCCGAAGGGAAAACTAGAATCTGATTTAGAAACAGAGGAACCTACTCAATATGACTGTCAATTAGAAGCAAATGGAAAAGCGAGTATTTTAATGCATGGAACGAAAACAAAAGGTAAAGGTCGTTGGAAAAATAAATTGGCAACAAAAGGAATAACCTTGTCCATTCCGCCAGAAAATAAAACAGGTAATTATGAATCGACATTGCATTGGACACTATTAGATGTGCCTGGATAAAGTATTAATGGCGACTTGGCGTAGAAACAAGAATCATTTAAACGAATAATATATATGATCAAGAACAAAGATATATTTTTGAAATAAATGTAAATAAAGAAGCTATCCAGAAGTTAAAATTTCAACTTCTGGATAGACTTGAGAAACTGATAGTGAGGCTTGTAAACATGAAGAAATATTTAACAGGATTTCAATTAAAGATTATCGGATTGATTACAATGGTAATTGATCACTTAGCAGAATTTTTCAATTTTTTAGGAGTTCCATTATGGTTCCATTGGATTGGAAGAATTACTGCCCCTATTTTTTTATTTGAAAGTTCTGAAGGCTTTGTTCATACGAGTAATCGAAAAAAATATATGTTGCGATTACTCGTCGGCTTTTGGGTAATGAATTTAATAAATCTAGTATTGAATCAATACTTTGTGGTTAATGGAGAAATTATAGCAAATAATGTTTTTAGTACATTATTTTTAGGAACAGTTTATATGCAATCTATTGCATATCTTAAAGAAAGAAAATTTGTTGCAAGCTTCTTTTGGTTTATCATTCCTATCTTAATAGGATTAATTTCATTTATATTTACAATAGGTGAAATGAGTACGTTAAAAATGATTAGTTTACAACTATATACCTTATTTGTACTATCTTTATTTGGTACTGAAGGTGGATTTTTGATGGTAATGTTAGGAGTATTGTTCTATATATTTCATGGAAAAAAACATTTTCAGGTTTTATCGTTAGGAATTGTGTCTTTTATTTCAGCAGCAGCAACCGGTTTTTCAGATTTATTTTCTAGTAACGACCAATGGATGATGTTCTTCTCAGCAATTCCTATTATTTTATATAACGGAGAAAAAGGAAAAGGGTTAAAAAGTTTCTTCTATTATTTTTACCCTGCACATATTATCTTATTTGCCATTCTTTCTTTTGTCCTTCGTCAATAGGAATAGTTCAGAATTAAAATTTGTTCACGCATATAAAGAAATCTATGAGTGAGTGTCTTTAGTCGGTAATTCCTAAATTTTGTATGTTTTTTTTCTTAAACTAAATTGGTAATACTTTTGAGAAAAAACAATAAAAGATGTACTTCATGTGTTTTCACTTTTTACTGAAATTATAGTGTCACGGAATAGTTCATTTCAAAATATTGTAGCAAAACTATTAGTATGGACTTAGAGTCAATCTTTCATTTTTGTTAGCAGAATTTTATATTGTTCAATAGACAAGTGTATCCTGAATATATTTTAATAAGATTAAGTACTTTGAAATTAAGGAAAGTTGATATAAAACATGTTGAAAGATAAATAGATAAAGGAGAACTTAGGTTGTTATTCATACTATCATTAAAATTTGTTTCGATGATAGCAATCATTTTCATCGGGATTAAGGCACATTGCGAAAATCATGATGACTATTTTTGAAAATGAGTATTGATTATTAGTAACTTAAATAATAAGTGACTATAAAAAGATGAAATTTATTTTCTCTTCTGGATGTATGTGATCTTGTCTATCAGGCACCAGTAAATGGAAAATATTTAAAATAGAAAAAGAAAATTTATTTTATATAAATTTCCAATTAAATTATCAAAGAAAGGGCTAAAAAAGTATGTGTACGAAAAAAGATATTATTGAATTACTGAGGAATCCAATGATCACATCGTATTCTATTGAAAAAATGTCTAACGGACGAATATCTACTACTACAGCATCCAAATATCGGAATCGTGTAAAACAAGAAATAGATCCATTCCTTATATTCACTAAGATGTCTTATAGAACTATAAAAAATTTCGAGGAATTAGCGAAAGAATTAAAAGAAGTGAATCCTAAGACAAAAGAAGAAGTTACAATGATGATTGACAATTATAGTTTGAGAAATTACTACAAATTATAAAGTATCAAACTTTAATAAAACTAATTACCATTTTTGGATATAAAATCATGATAATATAGGTTAGGAGCTGACTGTATTGAATTTAAAAAGAATCTTTTTTTTCGTAGCAATGCTAGGAGGAATCGTTGCTTTTACTGCCTGTGGTCTGGGTAAGGATGAGGTAACAAACACAAACTATAAGGTAACTGTTGAAGACGCAGCAAATATTTACCAAAAAAATACGAATAATTCAGAAATTCTGTCTATTAACTTTGACATTGGTGAAAGCTCTAAAGAATATGAGTATATGTTTGTTAACAAGACTGAAAAAATATATATAAATCCACAAAACGAAAAAGTAAAAAAAGAAAGTATTACTAGCGGTGGAGAGAATAATAAAGAACCATTTAATGCAAAAGAGCTTGAAGGGACTAAATCTACAAAAAAAGTTCTAGAAGAAGCTAAAAACAAGGTAGGAGGGATTTCTCCACGAGTATTGGATTGGCGATTAGAAAAAAAAGACGGAACATTAGTTTATGATATCAATGTTAAGACAAACACAGGCTCTGAAAGAGTTCTATTAAGTGCGAAATAATTTATAAGTGTTATAAATTATGTAACATGTAAAAAAAGAAGGGAATGGTTAAATGAAACGTTCAGCTAAGTTATTTATTTTAGGAATAGGACTAACTTTTGGAGGTCTTATAACGAGTGTTCCAGCAGAAGCAAAAAATATTGTGACGAGTAACTATGAATTAGGAAGTTTTGCTCAAAATGACCCTGTCAATCAACCCTTGCTAAGAAGTAAACGTAGTCTCAGTGAAACACCTCCGAGAGTGGATTTTATCGATATTTCCTCTCACAATGGAGAGATTTCTGTAAAACAATTTCAAAAGATGAAAAACATGGGAATTAAAGGCGTAGTAGTCAAATTAACTGAAGGAACAACCTACAAAAACCCGTTAGCCCCTAGTCAAATTACCAATGCTAAAAAAGCAGGTTTAACTGTTTCAACGTATCATTTTTCTTGGTTTGAAAATCAACAAGAAGCAATTGATCAAGCCAATTACTATGCGGATTACGCAGAAGAATTAGGGCTATCCCCAAATAGCGTCATGGTTAATGATGCAGAAACCACGCCAATGATTAATGCAGATGCTACAAAAGTTTCTGTCTACTTTAGAGATCAATTAGCAAAACGTGGCTTCAAAAACGTTGTCCATTATTCTAGCGCTAGTTGGTTCAATAATAATTGGATGGAATATGACGTTTTAGGTAAAGAAAATAGTTGGGTGGCAGAATGGCCGGCAAATCCAAGTGCCAATAACTTACTACACACAGACACAGCTGCTTGGCAATGGAGTAGTAAAGGATCTTTTGATTTCGTTCCTGGAATTAACTTTGACTATAATGTAGATTACCTAGGACGCTTTACTAATAAGTGAATAAATGAGAGTAAAATATAGAGGCTGAGAAAGATAAAATAGAAGACTGAAAATCTTTTTACGATTTTTGGTTTTCTATTTTTTAGAGTAGTGAAAAAGAATTAAAGAAAATGAAATGATAGAAAAAACTTTAAACAAAATAAATAGTCATGAAACTTAGTTTATTAAAGGCAAAGTTTATAGTAGAGAAAACATAGAGGATAACTATTTTAAATGGAAAACTATCCAATTACAATGATTGCGGCAAAACGTGGCAAAGAAGTTTCGCCAATTATGTATGGTTTGTTCTTTGTTTTTATCGGGTTCATGTGGATATTGAATGTGAAATAAGTAAGAGAAATTGATCAAATAGTTGATTCATAAGACAATGAACTTATGAATCAACTATTTTTTCGACTAAGCACTAGAAAAACGCCCCTTATTTGATGTATAATTTGCAAAGACATTGACCTGTGAAGGTACAGGAATAGAGAGGAATTAATTGAGTGAAATATACAGAAATTATGGTTCGCTATGGCGAATTATCAACTAAAGGAAAAAATCGTAAAACGTTTATCATGCAGTTAGCACAAAATGTGAAACGTGCGTTAGCTGATTTTCCAGCATTGAAAATCCATGCAGATCGAGACAGAATGCATATTTTATTAAATGGGGAAGACAGCGAAGAAGTGATTCCAAAACTAAGCAAAGTGTTTGGGATTCAAAATTTTTCGCCAAGTATTCGTATTGAAAAAGAAATGCCAGCGATTCGTGCAATGGTTCAAGAGGTTGTTCAGGAAGTTTATACGCCAGGTAAGACGTTTAAAATTACTGCTAAACGTTCGGACCATTCATTTGAACTTGATTCCAATGGCTTGAATCAAGAATTAGGTGGGGCTGTTATTGAAGCCATTCCGGAAATTCAAGTACAAATGAAAAAACCTGATATTAACTTAAGAATTGAAATTCGTAAAGATGCGGCGTATTTATCTTATGAAACGATTCGCGGTGCGGGTGGATTGCCAGTGGGCACCAGTGGTCGTGGTATGTTGATGCTGTCAGGAGGCATTGATTCGCCAGTTGCTGGTTATTTAGCTATGAAACGTGGCGTGGAAGTGGAAGCTGTTCATTTTGCTAGTCCGCCTTATACAAGTGAACAAGCGTTACAAAAGGCCAAAGATTTAGCTGGAAAATTAGTCCCTTATGTAGGAACTATTCAATTCATTGAAGTCCCCTTTACAGAAATTCAAGAAGAAATTAAACGAGTCGTTCCCCAAGGCTACTTAATGACAATTACACGACGTTTAATGTTACGCTTAACAGATGCCATTCGTGAAATGCGGAAAGGTTTAGTCATTATTAACGGTGAATCGTTAGGACAAGTGGCTTCGCAAACACTTCAAAGTATGGTAGCAATTAATGAGGTTACCTCAACACCGATTATTCGACCCGTTGTTTCAATGGATAAGACAGAAATTATCGAAATTGCCGAAAAAATTGATACGTTTGAATTAGCCATCCAACCGTTTGAAGATTGTTGTACAATTTTTGCACCACCGCAACCGAAAACACGACCTCGCTTGGATAAAGCGCAAGATTATGAAGCGCGTTTAGACTTAGAAGGTTTAATGGCTCGGGCCTTAGAAGGTCTCAAAATTACAGAGATTTCAGCAGAAACAGCGAAAGATAAACAAGAAGACGAATTTGCGGAGTTCCTATAAGAAATAAATACAGTGATGATCGCTTAGACGTCACTGTATTTATTTTGTACTTATTTCACAAACAAGTTGCTCGGAGAGAGGAACCGTGATAAACTGAATATGTGAAGTAGGTAACAAGGAGGACAGAGGATGGAGAAAAAAATGCCTAAAGCAACGGCAAAACGTTTGCCGGTTTATTTACGTTATTTAAAAATGTTAGGGGATTCTGGTGTTAAACGCATTAAATCACGAGAGTTTAGTGAAATGATCCAGATTCCTTCTGCAACGATTCGGCGTGATTTTTCCCACGTTGGTGAACTGGGCCGAAGCGGTTATGGTTACGATGTGCCGTATTTAATTGAGGTATTTAGTAATATTTTAAATACGCAAGAAGAAAAAAGAATTGCCCTGATTGGTTGTGGCAATTTAGGCAAGGCATTACTAAAAAATAATTTTAGACGCAACGAGAATTTGAATATTGTCTGTGCTTTTGATAATGATTCAGCTTTAGTTGGCACCACGATTAATGGATTATTAGTTCATGATATGTCTGAGTTAGAAGCATTCGTTCGACAAGAAGGGGTTACGGTAGCCATTTCTACAGTACCCAGTCACCATGCCCAAAAAGCCATCGATAAAATTGTTCAAGCGGGTGTGACTGCGATTTTAAATTTTGCGCCAGACCGTGTCAGTGTGCCAGCCAATGTTAGTGTGCAATATATTGATTTAACAACGGAACTGCAAACACTGATTTATTTTAATGAAACTTTTTCACTTGCAAATAGCCCAAAGCAATAAAATTGTCTTCATAAAAATCCTTTACTATACTTATTATTGAAAGTGGAAAAGGAGGATTTCAGAATGAATGTTACAAGAAAAGGGCACGTATTAGAATTGACAGGTGAACAGCCTAAAGTTGGCACAAAAGCCCCCGTCTTTTCTTTGAAAAATTTAAACAACCAAGAAATCAACTTGGCAGATTATAAAGGTCAAACGGTTTTAATTAGTGTGGTTCCTGATATCGACACACGTGTTTGTTCACTGCAAACGAAACGTTTCAATCAAGAAGCGGCGAAATTAGATGGTGTTCAAATTATTACGATTTCCAATAACACGGTTGAAGAACAAGCAAATTGGTGTGCCGCAGAGGGCGTCGAAATGGAAATGCTTCATGATACTGAAGACTCATTTGGTGCAGCTTATGGTTTGTATATTCCAGAAATGGGCCGTTTAGCACGTGCTATTTTTGTGATTGACCCAGAAGGAACGTTAGTTTATGAAGAAATCGTCTCAGAAGTTTCGTCGGAACCCGATTATCAACAAGCGTTAGAAGCTGCAAAAAAAGTCTAATCCCTCTAGATTACAAATTGACTTTGCTTGCGCTTCATTGTAGAATGAAGCAAAGACAGCGAACAAGAGGAGTATCATTGGCGTCGTTTTAGAGAAAAAGTCATTCAGGTGCAAGACTTTTACACAACCAGTGAGAAGGTAGCTTGTGAGTCAATGGTTTGAACACAGTACGTTAGTAGAACGATTCGTTTCGTGAACGTTATCTCACGAATGAGTGGCATTTGAATGAATTCAATTCAAATGCAATTTAGGTGGTACCGCGTAAATAAGATGAATCTACGCCCTAAAATACGAAAGTATTTTAGGGCGTATTTTAGTGTTTAGCCCAAAAAACTCATTTGTAAAATAATTACCGCTCCAAATCGCGTATTTTAAGAAAGAAGGGGAAAAAATGTCAGAAGAAAAAAACTTACCAACGAAATATCAACCGACAGAAATCGAAGCTGGCCGTTATCAAAAATGGCTAGATCAAGATTTATTTAAACCAAGTGGCGACAAAAAAGCGAAGCCCTATTCAATTGTTATTCCACCACCCAATGTAACAGGGAAACTACACTTAGGACATGCTTGGGATACAACATTACAAGATATGATTATCCGCCAAAAAAGAATGCAAGGCTTTGATACGTTATGGCTACCAGGAATGGACCATGCCGGAATTGCCACGCAAGCAAAAGTAGAAGAGAAACTAGCACAACAAGGGATTTCACGTTACGACTTAGGTCGTGAAAAATTTGTTGATCAAGTGTGGGAATGGAAAGAAGAATATGCTTCTCATATTCGTGAGCAGTGGGCAAAAATGGGTCTTTCTTTAGATTACAGCCGTGAACGTTTTACTTTAGATGAAGGGCTATCTGAGGCCGTTCGTAAAGTGTTTGTCTCTCTTTACGAGAAAGATTTGATTTACCGTGGTGAATATATCATTAACTGGGATCCGAAAGCGAAAACAGCATTGTCTGATATCGAAGTAATTCATAAAGATATTGAAGGAGCTTTTTACCACATGAGCTACCCATTATCAGATGGTTCTGGCGTTGTTGAAATTGCGACAACACGTCCTGAAACAATGTTGGGAGATACGGCGATTGCGGTCCATCCAGAAGATGAACGGTATCAGGAACTTATTGGTAAGACAGTTATCTTGCCACTAGTCGATAAAGAAATTCCAATTATTGCGGATGACTACGTAGATATGGAATTTGGAACAGGGGTTGTAAAAATCACGCCTGCCCATGATCCAAATGACTTTGAAGTCGGTAATCGTCATGACTTACCTCGAGTAAATGTTATGAACGAAGATGGCACGATGAATGAGCTGGCTGGAAAATACGAAGGAATGGATCGTTTTGCCGCACGTAAAGCGATTGTCTCTGACTTGAAAGAATTAGGTCGCTTAATTAAAATCGAAACAATGAACCACAGTGTGGGCCATTCAGAACGAACAGGCGTTGTCGTGGAACCACGTTTATCGACCCAATGGTTTGTAAAAATGGGACCACTAGCTGAAAAAGCAATGAAAAACCAAGAAACAGAAGACGCTGTAGAGTTTTATCCACCACGCTTCAATCAAACGTTTTTACGTTGGATGGAAAATGTACATGATTGGGTTATTTCGCGACAATTATGGTGGGGCCATCAAATTCCTGCTTGGTATCACAAAGAAACGGGCGAGATGTATGTTGGAATGGAAGCACCAGCCGACAGTGAAAACTGGGTTCAAGATAGTGACGTCTTAGATACATGGTTTAGTTCTGCTTTATGGCCATTTTCAACGATGGGTTGGCCGGATGAAGCAAGCGAAGATTACCAACGTTACTTCCCAACAAGCACATTAGTTACTGGCTATGACATCATCTTCTTCTGGGTAAGTCGCATGATTTTCCAAAGTTTAGAGTTTACAGGTGAACGTCCCTTCCAAAATGTCTTAATTCATGGCTTAATTCGTGATGAGCAAGGTCGCAAAATGAGTAAATCATTGGGGAATGGGATTGACCCAATGGATGTCATCGAAAAATACGGCGCAGATGCGTTGCGTTGGTTCTTATCAAATGGTTCAGCTCCAGGCCAAGATGTTCGTTTTAGTTATGAAAAAATGGATGCTTCTTGGAACTTTATCAATAAGATTTGGAATGCAAGTCGCTTCGTTATCATGAATGTAGAAGGTATGACTGCTGCAGATATTGACTTTAGTGGTGAAAAGACTGTCGCTGATCGTTGGATTTTAACGCGCTTAAACGAAACAGTCGCCCGTGTGACAGAGTTGTTTGATCGCTTTGAATTCGGTGAAGCAGGTCGCCAATTATACAACTTCATCTGGGATGATTTCTGTGATTGGTACATTGAAATGAGTAAAGAGATACTTTACGGAGAAAATGAAGCAGCTAAACAAACAACACGGAGCATCTTGGTGTACACATTGGATCAAATCTTACGTTTGTTGCATCCAATTATGCCGTTTGTAACAGAAGAAATTTGGGAGAAAATTCCGCATCAAGGTGAATCATTGGTTGTGGCAGAGTACCCAGTTGTTCATGAAGAATTTAATGATGAAGCAGCAGCTCGTGGTATGGAAGTTCTGAAAGAAGTCATTCGTTCGGTTCGGAATATTCGAGCAGAAGTGAATACACCACTTTCTAAACCAATCACCTTGTTAATTAAAACAAACGATACAGAAGTAGAAGAATTTTTAACAGCTAATACTAGCTACTTAGAACGCTTCTGTAATCCAGAAGAATTAGTCATCAGCCGTGAAATAGAAGCGCCAGAATTAGCTATGTCCGCTGTATTAACAGGCGCAGAACTATTCCTACCATTAGCTGGTTTGATTAATATCGAGGAAGAAATTGCTCGCTTAGAAAAAGAATTAGACAAATGGACAAAAGAAGTCAAACGTGTGCAAGGCAAACTTTCAAATGAACGTTTTGTTTCCAATGCACCAGATGAAGTCGTGGAAGCAGAACGTGCAAAAGAAAAAGACTACCTTGAAAAACAAGAGGCTGTCAAAGAGCGGATTGCCCAATTACGTTCAATTTAAAAAAGAAAAGACAACAAAACCAAACGTTGGTTTTGTTGTCTTTTTGTTATAATTTGCCAAATAATTGAAACAAATACAACATTAAATAGCTATAAGTAGCCACAGACCAGAATTTCAATAAAAGAACAATTTTCATGAATTCCTTTAAAGAAATATCTGTAATTCCCGCTACTAAACAAACAATATCATCTGGAGCGAAGGGGACTAACATAGTAAAGATTAAGAGCTTTTTGACATTGTGTTCATTTTTGTCTAAAATCTCTTCAAATTTTTTGTATTTATTGGGTGAAAGGATTATTTTTACAAAGCTACGTCCATAGTAACGAACCAGTAAAAAGCCAATAAATTCACCAATGATCAATCCAAGATAGCTATACAAAAGTCCTTGCAAGTTGCCAAACATCAACATTCCCGCAACAGAAGAGATTCCTCCAGGTAGAATAGGAATAATCACTTGGATGATTTGTAAAAGAATGAAACAAAGAACTGCATAATTACCAAACTGTTTAATAAAAGCTTGCAAGGAAGCAACAGAATGAAAAATTCCTCTGGAATATCCCCATAAAATTAAGCCGAAGAAAATCACAAGTCCAACCAAGGGTAACCACCGAATGAGTCCATTTAAAAATTTTTTCTGATTAGTCATGAGTGGCCTCCTGACGTTTTCGACGGTATTTTTTTAAGCCAAGATAACCAGCCGTTCCCAGTAAAATCGTTCCGCTGACGGCAGTGCCGAGATAAATCATTCTTGGCTGATAGGTAAAGGTTAACTGCTGTTTGCCAGCTGGAACTTCAACAGCTAAAAAGCCACCTAGAATCCGTTGTGTTTTTAATGGTTCTTTTTGTAGAGATGACTTGACTTGCCAATCTTGGTCATAAGGAATGGACGTATACAGTAACTGAGTATCATTTCCAGTTACATTTAGTGCACCATTTAAATGGCCTTTTTTATTTACGTTCACGTGAAGAGCTTGTTGGCGTAATTTGTCAACCGCACGATTAAAGGCTGTTTGGTCTAAAGTTTGGAGCTGCCAATTGGTTAAATCAACCATTTGTTCAGCAGTTAGTGACAGGGTCACGGTAGTTCCTTTTTCAAAATGCCCTAAATTGAACAGCTGATTGGTTGCAATATAAATTGGCGTCGAGATAACTTGTTGGTTTACCTTCAATTGTGTGACCTTTTTCCATTTTAAATTCGGAATATAAAGATGCAAGTCGCCAGTGCTATTCACTTTAAAGGTTGCTTCAATTGTTTCGTTGGTATGATGAGGTTCATTTATCAACGAAGCTGTTTTAAAGTAAGGTTTATCAATCGGCACGAGCGTTTGCAGGAGTTCTTCTTGGGCAGCTAAAGGATTATTTTTTGCTAATTTTAACTTGGTTAATGCGGTTGGCGCCAAAAAGCCCATACCGATCGCTTCATCATTATCCATGATTTTCGTGGAACCAACTGTTTTTAGCAATTTTTCACTCGTAGGTTTTTCAATTGGTAAAAAGTCATATTTCACATTTAAAAGTAAATTGGTTAGTTGTGAATTATCCACATAGGCAATCCGGCGATCATTTTTTCGATATAAACCTAGCGCACTTAATGTGTCTTGGGTAGTGGCAGTTAAAGTCGAAGTATAGCTAGAAACGCCAGCATAGCCATAAAGTAAAGGATTGTTGTAGCCGTTATTGATTTCACGGAACCCTGTTTCTTTGGAAGGAATGACTTGTTTCATGCGATAAAGTTCTGGTGCTGCAGCCGTTTTTTCATCGATTAATTGACTGTGTTTTCGATAATCTTGGGCAAATGTTGCTTGGCTACCAAAGGGCATGTGTTTAAAAGAAATCCAGAAATTCGTTGTTAATTCTGTGCTGACCAGTAAGAATAAAGCCACGACTACATAGTTTCTTAAGGCCTTTTTGTGTGCTAAACGCAAGCAAAAGAAAATCAACCAAATAAAAAGTAAACTTAGCCATAAATAATTGATTGAAATTAAGAGGTTCTTTTGTGGTCCATAATACAAAGATCCGTAGCCAATGACTAACAGCAGACTAAAAATAATAGGTGCAGACCAAGGAATGGTCACCCTTTTAAGCCAAGCTTCATAAGCAAAGACAATCAATAAAAAGCTAAAGATGAAGACATTTCGGTAAGGGAAACCAGCTGGGCTTTGAAACATGTGCCACACAGTGTTAAAGGCTTCTAACCAAAAGCTTAAAAAGAGAATGAATAAAAGAATCGCTGAAGCCATTCTTTCTTTTAACGCAATTTGTTTCGTTTGAAAATAGGCAACACAAAGGAGTGTCACGAATAATCCAGCAAAAACGGTTGGTAAATGGTCTAAACGCAACTCATAATTAATAGAACCTAAGCCTAATTGCGAGAAGAACGAAGTGTTGAACTTAGGCGTTAAAAAGAAGGTCGAGACATCAAAATCTGCTTTTTTTGTATAGAGCATCCCTTCTGCTGCAGGTAATAATAAAAAGCTAGTTGCGGTTCCAGTTAAAAAAGAAACGAGGATGAATAACGGACTTTGTTTAAAAAATTGCCGAATAGCATGGGCTTGGGTATTTTTTTTAAAGAACCAATAGATACTGTACAAAACAGCAAAGAGACAAATCATGTAACCCATGTAGTAATTCGTCACAATGGCTAAGAACAGGGTTATACTATATAAGCCCCATTTTCGTTGATCCCATAAACGTTGAAGTCCCAATAAGATAAGCGGGAATAGAATCAGTGCATCTAACCACATAAAATTTTGGCTATAGACGGTGACAAATCCACAGAAACTATAGGACGTTGAAAAAAGTAACGTGGTGACATCAACTTTTTGATAGGTGTATTTTAAATAACTAAACATCGTAGTACCCATCAAGGAAAGTTTTAAGGTAATAATCCATAAAATTGCTATAGGTAATTGTTCATAAGGAAAAAAGAAAGCCAACACATTAAAAGGGCTTAGTAAGTAATAGGCTGCCAAAGGAACAATCGATTCACCAATCTCATTTGAAAAAGAGTAGAATGTAGTTATTCCCTCATGAAAAGAGCGTTTTAAAAAACTCAAGAAAGGCATGTATTGCGTGCCTAAATCACTAACTAATAAATTGTTGTCACCGAACGGCGCAAGTTGTAATGTCATCCATACAAGCAACAGAAGTAAAAACGGCAAGAAAAAACTTCCTAACCATAAAAGCTTCGATTTGTTTTTCATCAAAATAAGTCCACCTTTATAAAAAAATCATGAATAAGCGTGTTGAACGCTCTAAAAATAGTTTTTAATTGGCTGGCTAGAATGAACCATCCAGAATGTTAGTTTACCATAAGTTCATTAATGTATCCGCTAATAACGCAAAATTATGAAAAATGCAAAAAGTTTTCAATAAAAAGTTTCAATTGGTTATGAGTGAAAAAGTCACCTAACTTGGTTATAATGTAGAAGAAGACAAGGAGTTGGACAAGATGCAATTAACAATAGAAGAAGCCATTGAATGGATTCATAGCCGGTTACCCTTTGGCTCAAGACCTGGTTTGGATCGGATCAATGCGTTATTAGAAAAAATTGATCATCCAGAAAACAAAGTACCAACGATTCATATCGCAGGGACCAATGGTAAAGGCTCAACCGTGACATATTTACGCTGTTTATTAGAAGAAATGGGCTTGAAAGTCGGAACCTTTACCTCTCCTTATATTGAATCATTTAATGAAAGAATTGCGATAAATGGTCAACCGATTTCAGACGAACAATTGATTACCTATGTGGAAAAATACCAACCAATCATTAAAGAATTAGACCAGATCACTGAAGTGGCTGGAATTACAGAATTCGAAACATTGACAGGAATGGCCTTGGACTATTTCGTGAATGAACAAGTGGATATCGCAGTTGTTGAAGTTGGCTTAGGTGGATTACTTGATAGCACCAATGTCGTGCAGCCTTTATTGACGGGAATTACGACAATTGGGAAGGATCACACAGAAATTTTAGGTGAAACAATTGCTGAAATTGCCTATCAAAAAGCGGGTATTATTAAAGAAAAAGTCCCAGTAGTAACGGGCAATATTTGTGCTGATGCGCTAGCAGTCATTGAAAAAGTCGCACAAGAAAAACAGAGTCCAATTTTTCGTTTTGGCAAAGAGTATCAAGTGGAATACCTACATCCCGACACACAATGGGGGGAAGTATTTAATTTCTATGGAGAAATGGGCAAACTGACAAAAATTAAAGTTCCCTTGTTGGGGCGTCACCAAGTAGAAAACGCGGCGGTAGCTATTCAATTATTTGACAAGTATTGCCAACTACAACATTTGCCATTTAAAGAACGAGACATTACTCAAGGGTTAGCTAAAGCGCAATGGCCAGCTCGAATGGAACGTCTTAGTGATGAACCGTTGATTGTTTTAGATGGTGCGCACAATGATCATGCAGTAAAACGCTTAGTTGAAAACTTGCGCAAAGAATTTCCACAACACACGATTCATATTTTATTTTCAGCTTTAGCAACTAAAGATGTGGCTGAGATGATTCAGGACTTAAAGCAAGTACCGAATGCGCATCTTTACTTAACTAGCTTCGATTATCCTAAAGCTATTGCACTCACAGAAATGGAAAAATATGAAGACGATTTAACAGAAATTGTGTCTTTATGGCAATTTGGCTTAGGCGAAATTTTAGAAAAAATGTCGGCAGATGATTTATTATTAGTAACAGGTTCATTATATTTTGTTTCTCAAGTAAGAGAATTACTTTTAACTATAGGAGGAAATGATGAAGAAATTTGATGGCGTAATTTTTGATATGGATGGGTTGCTTTTTGATACGGAGTTGATTTACTATACATCTACTCAAAAAGTAGCAGATGCAATGGGGTTACCATATAGTAAAGAAGTCTATTTAGACTATGTTGGGATTTCCGATGAAGAAGTACAAGAGAATTACCGACGTATTTATGCATCCTATGGTCACGACACAGTGGAAGAATTTATCCGCCGTTCTTATGATGATACCCTGCAAGAGTTTCGATCTGGTAATGTACCTTTAAAACCAGGGGTGGTGGAATTTCTCGACTTTTTAGATGATCAAAAAATTCCTCGATTAGTTGCTTCAAGTAACGTCCGTCCAGCAATTGAAATGTTATTAAGCCATGCTGGGATTCAGGATCGTTTTGTAGGAATTGTTTCAGCAGAGGATGTTAAACGAGCAAAACCGGACCCAGAAATTTTTCAAAAAGCTCGTCAACTTTTAGGAACAGAAGCCCCGAAAACCTTGATTTTCGAAGACTCATTTCATGGGGTAAGTGCGGCTCATAGTGCGGGCATTCCAGTGATCATGGTACCTGATTTATTGCAACCAACTGAAGTTATCCAAGAGAAAACATTACATGTCTTGGAGAGTTTACATCAAGCGCCACATTATTTAAAATAATAAAAACAACACTCCTTTGCGTAGTTTATTAATGACTAGCAAAGGAGGTTTTTTATGCAAGTATCGGATCTATTTATTCGCGAGATGCCGAGTGATTGTTTACCACGAGAACGGCTCTTAGCGATAGGAGAAAAAGCATTATCGAATCAAGAGTTGTTGGCGATTCTGTTACGAACTGGCTCAAAAGAAGCAGACGTGATGACTGTTGCCGCAACGCTATTAAAACAGTTTAAGCAACTTTCTTATTTCCAGCAAGCCACGTTGAACGAGTTAATGGCTATTAAAGGCATTGGCCAAGTGAAAGCCATTGAATTACGTGCGGCCATTGAATTGGGGTGTCGAATTTATCAAAGTAGTCAAATCAAATTTGGCAAAGTTACGTCCAGTCAACAAGTCGCTCAACGATTACTCCAAGAGATGAAGGGGCTGCAACAAGAACATTTAATTTGTATTTACTTGAATACCAAGAATGACATTATCCAACAGAAAACGATTTTCAAAGGATCACTAAATCAAAGTATTGCTCATCCACGCGAAATTTTTCGGGAAGCGGTTAAATATTCTTCTGCTCGCATACTATTAGCTCATAATCATCCATCTGGCAATCCGACACCGTCACCACAAGATATTCAATTTACCAAACGAATGGAAGAATGTGGCGAAATGATGGGGATTCAATTGTTGGATCATATTATTGTTGGTGATAGCGGATACATTAGTTTGAGAGAAGAGAATTTTTTTGCTTCAGAATGAGGACAATTCTTGCAAAAATATTTTATCACGTGTAAAATGAAAGGGTAATCTTGTTTGGAATTATGTAGACTTTTTAAATTTTTTTAAATATTCTATTGGAAGCGAGCAAAGTTACGACTATTTATGTGCAAATGCACGAGGAGGAACAAAAGAATGGAACAAGGAACAGTAAAATGGTTTAACGCAGAAAAAGGTTTTGGGTTTATCTCACGCGAAGACGGAAGCGACGTATTCGTACACTTCTCAGCTATCCAAGGTGATGGTTTCAAAACTTTAGAAGAAGGTCAAGCAGTGACTTTTGATGTTGAAGATTCAGACCGTGGCCCTCAAGCAGTTAACGTAGAAAAAAACTAATAAAAAATAATCCAAAAACACCTAACGCATGTTAGGTGTTTTTTTGTTATAAAAAAATAGAGAAGAAAAATGGACAAACATTTTTCTTCTCTATTAAAAGAGCTTTATTGATCACTAACTGTGGCAGTCATAATCATTGGCAGAATCATTGGATGACGTTCTGTTTGTTCAAACAAGAAAGGCTGTAAAGCGGTCGTCATGGCTTCGCCTAATTTTGCTTCTGTACAGTTTTTATCTTTCATTGCTTCACGTAGAGCATTGAATAAAAGACGTTGGCCTTCATGAATCATATCACCAGACTCACGCATGTAGACAAAACCACGTGAAAGAATGTCTGGACCAGCCATAATTTCTTTATTTTTAATATCAACCGTTGCTACCGCCAGAACTAAACCTTCTTCAGATAAGATGCGACGATCCCGTAAAACGACATTTCCGATATCACCGACACCATTTCCATCAACGTACACGTCGTTAGCGTTGAAGTGACCAGCAGGACGTGCGCTATCAGCCGTTAAAGCTAAGACATCGCCGTTGCCCATGATAAAGCAATTTTCTTCAGGAACCCCTGTATCTTGAGCGAGCGAAGCATGGATTTTTAACATTCTGAATTCACCATGAACAGGCATGAAATATTTAGGCTTCATCAAGCGAAGCATTAATTTTTGCTCTTCTTGTCCACCGTGACCAGAAGTATGGATATTATTGATTTTTCCATGGATAACTTCCGCACCAGCTTCAGATAATAAGTTAATTAAACGGTTAACACTTGTCGTATTTCCAGGAATTGGTGAGCTTGAGAAAACAACCGTATCGCCTGGTTGAATACTAATTTGGCGATGTGTACCATTAGCAATCCGACTAAGCGCGGCCATAGGTTCTCCTTGCGAGCCAGTACATAAAATCATTGTTTCATTTGCTGGCAATTGATTCAGTTCCGACGCATCGACAAACGTTCCCTTTGGCACTTTGATGTAGCCTAAGCGTTCGCCATTGACAATGGCATTTTCCATGCTACGACCAAAAACAGCAATTTTACGACCTGTTTTCACGGCTGCATCAGCAGCTTGTTGTAAACGGAAAATGTTTGAAGCAAAACTGGCAAAGATAATCCGACCATCAATTTTTTCAAAGATTTTTAAAATAGAGGTACCAATTGTTTTTTCGGATTTTGTAAAGGTCGGTATTTCAGCATTGGTACTATCCGAAAGAAGACAAAGGACGCCTTCTTCACCTAATTTCGCCATTCTGTGCAAGTTGGCTGGCTCGCCAACGGGTGTAAAGTCAAACTTAAAGTCGCCTGTTGCAACAACGTTACCAGAAGGCGTTTTAACCACAACGCCCAAGGCATCCGGAATACTGTGAGTCGTCCGGAAAAAGCTAATCGCTGTTTTTCTAAAACGAATCACCGTGTCTTCATTAATTTCGTGTAATTCCGCTTCTCGCAATAAACCATGTTCATCCAGTTTGTTGGTAATTAAAGCCAAGGCTAGTGGTCCCGCATAGATTGGGATATTCGCTTGACGCAAAAGATAAGGAACGCCACCAATATGGTCTTCATGACCGTGGGTAATAACGAGTGCTTTGACTTTATGCAAATTTTGAACGATGTAGCTATAATCTGGAATCACGTAGTCAATCCCAAGTAAATCATCTTCTGGGAATTTGATCCCAGCATCAATAATGATAATTTCATCTTGGAATTGTACCCCATATGTGTTTTTTCCAATTTCGCCTAAACCACCGATTGCAAAAACGCCAGTTTCGTTATTTTTTATGTTTACTTTCATGTTAAAACTCCGTTAGAGTGAAGTCCGCATGTTCTTGCTCGTAAGCAAGATGTTTTTCGTCTAATAATTGAACGTATTCAATATTGTATGGGGTATTTTCTTCAACTAATTGGCGCACGATTACATCGCTATCGGCTTCCATGTAAAGAGATTTTGTGTCTTCTCTTTTTGGGTTTCTGATTTTTGTTTCTTGATAGTATACTTTGTAAATCATCGATTCATTTCTCCTTCAGCTACTAATAGTAGCAATTTATAGTTTTTTTCATTTTAAGACAGAAAATTAAACACAACAAAACGAGGTGCTGATCACCTAAAAAAGAATGCTCATCAAAAACATCTGTTAATGATGAAATGAAGCCTCGACTTTGCTTCATTCTGGGTATTTGATTTTATGTGTTCTTTTTCAACCGTCCCGTGTGTTGTGAATAACAACAATTAAGCTTATTTTATCATAGAATGATAAGGAAGTATAGAAACACTCACTGGACTTTTAAAAAAAACAAACATCTTGTTTCGCCTTATTCTTGATCAAGTTCGAGTGCCTTTTTTTTAGGACGCCAATACCAACTTAAGCCAATCACGTGGGCTAAATAAACAATCGCTAAAGTCGTAGTCATCAACGTATTTCGGACAATTAAACAAGGAATGGCAAATAAAAGAAACATGGAAATAAATAGTTTCCATTTGCCTTTACGAGTAATTTTTTTCTCAAAGAAGGCTTCTTGGATATATTTTTGATAATAAGAAGAAGCTAAAAATTTGTTATAAAGTTTATCTGAACTACGCATCCAAAAAAAGGCCGTTAATAAATAAAAACCAGTGGTGGGTAAAAGCGGCAAAAAGATTCCTAACGTGCCTAAAGCAAACGTACAGGAACCGAGAAAAATGAAGAATAATTTTTTCATTCAAAGGGTCCTTTCAGTTTTTCCCAATTATGGCACAATCAAAAGGAAGTAGCAATTTTAATCGTATAAGTAAATCATTAAAATTATCTGTTTTTTAGAAAATCTAAAAGAGAAAGGATAGAAAGAGAAAGGCTGTTTTTCTAGCTAGACAGCTTGTATTACCGATTTCTTTTTGATACAGTGGGGGTACTAGAAAATTTAAAGTAAGATAAGAAGGAGATGATTAATTGAAGTTAATGTGGCGTTACACAATGCGTTATAAGAAATTACTTTTTGCTGATTTTATTTGTGTGTTTGGTTTTATTTTAATTGAATTAGGCTTGCCGACCATTTTAGCACGAATGATTGACAAAGGAATTATTCCTAGAGATATGGACTATATTTATCAGCAAGGGATTTGGATGGTTGTAATTACGATTATTGGTGTCGCAATGAATATTTTGCTGGGGTACTTTGGTGCCAGAATTACAACAAACATTGTTCGTGATATTCGTGATGATTTATTTGAAAAGATTCAAACTTTCTCACATAGTGAATATGAAAGTATTGGGGTTTCTTCCTTAATTACGCGAACTACCAATGATGCATACCAAATTATGCTCTTCATGGGAAATATTTTACGTCTTGGCTTTATGACGCCAGTTATGTTTATTGCCAGTCTTTACATGGTGATGCGGACGAGTCCGTCGTTAGGAATGTACGTTTTAGGTGCCTTGCCTTTTCTACTGCTAGCCGTTGTCGGAATTGCTCGTTTGTCAGAACCGTTATCTAAAAAGCAACAAAAGAACCTAGATGGCATCAATGGGATTTTAAGAGAAAATCTTTCTGGATTGCGGGTAATACGCGCATTTGTTAATGAAAAATTTGAAGAATCTCGTTTTAATAAAGTCAATGAAACTTACACTAAAAGTTCAAAAAGTCTGTTTCGTTTAATGGCAGCAGCCCAACCAGGTTTCTTTTTCTTATTTAATATTGTGATGGTCTTAATCATTTGGAGCGGGACTGTTCAAATCAGCCATGGGGATTTAGAAGTTGGGAATTTAATTGCTTTTATTGAATATATTTTCCATGCGCTGTTCTCGTTTATGTTATTTGCCAGTGTCTTTATGATGTATCCTCGGGCTGCAGTTTCGGCTTCACGGATTCAAGAAGCCTTAGATATGGAACCAGCTA
Source organism: Enterococcus sp. DIV1444a (assembly GCF_051712125.1). NCBI lineage: Bacteria > Bacillati > Bacillota > Bacilli > Lactobacillales > Enterococcaceae > Enterococcus > Enterococcus sp. DIV1444a. Next base: position 2,434,615 of record NZ_JBIOOG010000001.1, on the reverse strand, counting down.
TTCGTGAAGAAGAAGGCGTAACAGAAACAGCTACTAAAGGCTATCTAGAGTTTAAAAATGTAACATTTGCCTATCCTGGACATGCGGAAAGCCCAGTTATCCGCAATGTAAGTTTTAAGGCATCGCCTGGTGAAACAGTGGCTTTTATCGGGAGCACAGGTAGTGGGAAATCAACATTAATTCAATTGATTCCGCGGTTTTATGATGTATCAGAAGGTGAAATTTTAATTGATGGAGTCAACGTAAAAGAGTACAAACTTAGCGCATTACGCAATAAGATTGGCTATATTCCCCAAAAAGCGTTACTTTTTACTGGTACAATTGCTGACAATCTTCGCTACGGTAAGGAAGATGCGACGTTAGAAGAAATGGAACGAGCAATTGACATTGCTCAAGCAACAGAATTTGTGTCGCAAAAACCGCAAGGCTATGATGAGCCTCTTTCAGAAGGTGGCACGAACTTTTCTGGTGGTCAAAAACAACGTTTAGCTATCGCACGGGCGATTATTCGCAATCCAGAAATTTATATATTTGATGATAGTTTTTCTGCGTTGGATTATCAAACAGATGCAAATTTACGAGCGCGTCTGAAAAAAGAAACAACAGAATCTACTGTTTTAATTGTGGCACAACGTGTTGGAACAATTATGCATGCGGACCGCATTGTTGTTTTAAACGAAGGCGACGTGGTCGGAATTGGCACACATCGTGAATTACTTGAGACTTGTCCAATTTACTATGATATTGCGGCTTCTCAATTGTCAGAGGAGGAATTAGCATGAAACACGCCTTTTCTTCTATGAAACGAATCGGTCGCTACATTAAACCGTACCGGGTTACGTTTTATTTAGTTATTTTATTTACAATATTAACCGTTGCCTTTAATGCAGCGTTGCCTTATTTGACTGGATTACCAACGACAGAAATTAGCCGTAATATTGCGGCTGGCGAATCAATCAATTTTGATTATGTAATCCAATGTTTAATTTGGATTTTAGTTGTGGGCACAGGTTATTGTGTGGCACAATTTTTGTCGGGTTTTTTAATGACGAATGTCGTTCAACAATCCATGCGCGATTTACGTCGAGATATTGAAGAAAAAATCAATCGTTTGCCAGTTTCTTATTTTGATAAGAACCAACAAGGAAATATTTTGTCACGGGTGACGAACGATGTGGATGCTGTCAGCAATGCGATGCAACAAAGTTTTATCAATATTGTTTCAGCAGTCTTAGGTATTGTGATGGCGGTAGTGATGATGTTTTTAATCAATCCGCTGATGGCGATTTTTTCAGTGATTATGATCCCGTTGTCTCTGATTATTTCCAGAACAATTGTTAAAATCTCCCAGAAATATTTCCAAGGAATGCAAAATTCTTTAGGAGACTTAAATGGTTATGTCCAAGAAAATATGACTGGGTTCAGTGTCTTAAAACTATATGGTCGGGAAAAAGAAACCCTTGAAGGCTTTAAACAAGTCAATCACCGTTTAAATGGTTTTGGTTTCAAGGCATCCTTTATCTCAGGATTAATGTTGCCATTGGTTCAAATGACCGCTTATGGGACCTATATCGGTGTAGCTGTCCTTGGTAGTTACTATGTGGTTGCTGGTGTGATCGTAGTGGGGCAGTTACAAGCGTTTATTCAATATATTTGGCAAATTAGCCAACCAATGGGAAATATTACGCAGTTGTCTGCAGCTTTACAAAGCGCTTCAGCTTCGACCATGCGGATTTTTGAAATCCTAGATGAACCAGAAGAAGAACTTAACGAACAAGATGTTCCTTTGCCAGAACCTATTTTAGGCTCTGTTGAATTTGAAAATGTCAGCTTTAGTTATGACCCAGAAAAACCGTTAATTCGTAATTTGAACTTTAAAGTTGAGGCGGGCCAAATGGTTGCGATTGTGGGACCAACTGGTGCTGGTAAAACAACCTTAATCAACTTACTGATGCGTTTTTATGATGTAACAGAAGGCGCCATTAAAATTGATGGCATTGACACGAAAAAAATGAACCGTAGTGATGTCCGATCTGTATTTGGAATGGTATTGCAAGATGCTTGGTTGTATAAAGGTACCATTGCAGATAACATTCGTTTTGGGAAGTTGGATGCCACGGATTATGAAGTTGTGGATGCAGCGAAAACGGCCAATGTGGATCACTTCATTCGGACAATGCCAGACGGGTACGAAATGGAAATCAATTCTGAGGGCGATAACGTTTCCCTTGGTCAAAAACAATTGTTGACCATTGCCCGAGCGGTAATTTCTGATCCGAAAATTTTGATTTTAGATGAGGCGACTAGTTCAGTCGATACGCGCCTGGAAGCCTTAATTCAAAAAGCAATGGATCGTGTCATGGAAGGACGAACGAGTTTCGTTATTGCACACCGCCTATCAACTATTCGTGAAGCTGATTTAATTCTTGTTATGAAACAAGGAGAAATCATTGAAAAAGGTACGCATCATGAGTTGCTGGAACAAGGTGGCTTCTATGAAAAACTATACAATAGTCAATTTGCTGAAGAAGGCGACTATGAGGAATAAAAAAACGGCTGTCTGAGAAGACAGCCATTTTTTATTGTTTTTTACTATGAAAGTGAAGGATTCTTGTCTATACTTAATGAAAAGAGGTGACAGGGTTTGAAAAAAGAGTATTTTATTGCTGCTAGTGCAGATGTCTATGGCAAAGTGCAACTAGCAAAGGATAGTAATATTTGGTTTCAGTCAGTCTTAAGAGGTGACAGTAACACAATTACCATTGGTGAAGGTAGTAATATTCAAGATGGCACGATTATTCATGTTGATGAAGATGCCCCGACAATTGTAGGCAAGTATGTAACGGTGGGCCATCAATGCATATTACACGGTTGTAAAATCGGTGATGGTGCTTTGATTGGCATGGGTTCAACGATTCTAAATAATGCTATTATTGGAGAAAACAGCCTGATCGGTGCGGGCTCTTTAGTGACAGAAGGCAAAATTATCCCGCCAAATGTTTTAGCATTTGGTCGACCAGCGAAGGTTATCCGTCCGTTAACGGCAGCAGAAATAGCCAGTAATCATACGAACGCCTTACATTATGTTCAACGAGCAGAAGAATTTCGCCAACAAAAATATCCGAAACTAACATAAAATTAGGAGGAAAATGATGAAGAAAATTAAAGTAATGACGGTTTTTGGAACACGGCCAGAAGCGATCAAAATGGCTCCCTTAATCAAAGTTTTAGAAGAGCAAAGTGAAGGATTTGACTCTATAGTAGTCGTAACAGCGCAACATCGCCAAATGCTGGATCAAGTGTTAGAAGATTTTCAAATTACACCGAATCATGATTTAAATATCATGAAAGATGGGCAAACCTTAACAGATATTACAAGTCGTGTTTTGAATTTATTAACTGAGGTTCTTGTGACAGAACAGCCGGATATTGTCTTGGTTCATGGCGATACTACCACGTCATTTGCGGCTGCGTTAGCTGCTTTTTATCAACAGATTCCAGTGGGACATGTGGAAGCAGGATTGCGGACCTGGCAAAAATATTCTCCGTTTCCGGAAGAAATGAATCGTCAACTGGTAGACGTGTTAACTGATATTTATTTTGCCCCAACCACTCAAAGTATGGACAATTTAATCAAAGAAAATCATCCGGAAGAACATATTTATGTGACTGGCAATACAGCGATTGATGCGATGGCGTACACTGTTGAGGCCCACTATCAAAATGAGTTATTGGAAAAAATCCCTACAGACCAACGCATCGTGCTAATTACAATGCATCGTCGTGAAAATTTAGGCATGCCTATGGCAAATGTATTTAAAGCTGTTCGCCGACTTGTTATGGAACATCCAGAAATTGAAGTCATTTTCCCCATGCACAAAAATCCCAAAGTCCGTGAAATAGTAGCGGAACATTTAGGTGAATTAGCTCGTGTGCATTTAATTGAACCATTGGACGTCAAAGATTTTCAAAATTTTGCAGCGAAAAGTGCGTTAATTTTAACTGATTCTGGGGGTGTGCAAGAAGAAGCTCCTTCCTTAGGTGTGCCAGTTTTAGTTTTACGAGACACCACGGAACGTCCAGAAGGCGTAGCGGCTGGAACGTTGAAATTGGTCGGTACAGACGAACAAGTAGTGTATCAAGAGGCGAAAACATTGTTGACTGATTCTGATGCTTACCACGCGATGGCGCATGCACAAAATCCATATGGGGATGGTCAAGCTAGCCGCCGAATTGTTGAAGCCATTGCTTATGAAATGCAGCAATCAGATAAAAAACCAGATACGTTTACAGCAAAATAAATAAAAAGGCAGAGAAGCGCTGAAAAATGTGCTTCTTTTGCGTATCTTATTTTTGAAGAATCAATTAGAAAAAAATGCTAGAAAGTAGTGAAGTGAAGATGTATCAAACGATTTTATTTGATTGGGATGGCACAATTACGGATTCTGGTAGCGGCATTATGCGTTCTATTTTGTACGCAACAGAACAATTAGGCTGGCCAGTTCCTAGCGAGGAGACGTTACGTTCTTTCATAGGGCCGCCTTTATACGAGTCGTTTTTGCACGTGGCGCCTTCAGCTGAAGCAGCGCAACAAGCCGTGGATTATTATCGAGAGTATTATCAGAAAAAAGGCATGTTTGAAAATCATGTGTATCCAGGAATTCCTGAAGTGTTAACGAGGTTAAAGGAAGCGGGAGCAAAGTTATACGTTGCGACTTCCAAGCCAGAAGAGTTTGCTAAAAAGATTATTACTCATTTTGATTTAGATCGTTATTTCACAGGCATCTATGGAGCGAGCATGGACGGTCAACGCTCTAAAAAAGCAGATGTGATTCAGTATGCATTAACGGAAGCTCAATTAGACCCAACCAAAGAAGCGATTATCATGGTTGGTGATCGCAACCATGACATTCTTGGTGCCCGACAAAATGGCTTAGATAGTATAGGTGTTTTGTATGGATTTGGCGAAGAGACAGAATTACAAGAGGCAGGAGCGAGATTCCTAGCGCAATCGCCTAAAGACTTAGGCGTTATTTTGCTGCAAAATCCTTAATAGAAAATGGATTTTCGATAAATTTAGGAGGATTTTAAGATTTATTATCGTTTCAATAGAAAAGCGCCATCATAGGCTTTAAACGTTGTCAATGATGAATTTTTTATCGGGGAATGACGGTCTTTTTATTAAAAACATTTAATTTTAAAGAGGTTTCATGTATAATAGTTTCAGTCATAAACGATAGAATAGTAAGGAGGGTTAGTTTTGGCTAATGATAACCAAAATAACCAAGATCCCAAATCTTCGCTTAGAGATCAAGTAACTGGGTCTTTAAAAGGCAGAAATGATGGCGATCAACCTGATTCCTCTGAAAAAAATGATAGGTCTCCCCAACCTTCATCTGATGAATCACAAGAAACAGCGAGCCGCACAACACAAACACGTGCAGGTTCTAGAGCTGCTCGAAGACGTGGGAAAGACAAGACAACGCAGACAGTCGAAGAACCAACCCCGATTGAAACAGACGAAAAGCCAACAAATACAAAAAAACAAACACGTAAAAAAGAAGATCGTTTAGTCGGTCGTATTGTGTTAATTGTAGTTTCTGTATTGGTTTTAATGATGGCAATCTTTGGGTTTACTTTTTATAAATATGTAGATGCTGGGTTACAACCACTAGACAAGAACAATAAGAAGCTTGTTCAAGTGCATATTCCAGAAGGATCTTCTAATAAGCAAATTGCTGCAGTTTTAGAAGAAAGCAACGTTATTAAAAGCGGCATGGTTTTTAACTACTACGTAAAATTTAAAAACTTAACAGATTTTCAAGCGGGCTATTATCAAATGTCTCCAAGCATGACACTCGATGAAATTGGTGAAATGCTAAAAGAAGGAGGCACGCCAGAACCAACTAAAATCGCAGATGGCAAAGTAACGATTCCTGAGGGCTACGATATAGATAAAATTGGCGAAGCCATTGAAAAAAATACGGATTTCAAGAAAGCAGATTTCATTGCATTAATGAAAAACGAAGACTTCTTCAATCAAATGAAGGCTAAGTATCCTGATTTACTTGAAAGTGCTGCAACCGCAGAAGGTGTTCGTTATCGCTTAGAAGGCTATTTGTTCCCAGCAACTTATGATTACTACAAAAAAGCAACACTTCCTGAATTTGTCGAACAGATGATTGCTAAAATGAACACGGTAATGGAACAATATACGCCGACAATTCACGCAAAGAATTTAACCAATCAGCAAGTCTTAACGTTAGCTTCACTGGTTGAAAAAGAAGGAGTCAAAGAAGCGGACCGCAAACAAATTGCGCAAGTATTCTTTAACCGCTTAGCTGCTGATATGCCAATCCAATCAGATATTTCTATTTTGTATGCTCTAGGAGAACACAAAGAAACTGTGACGTATGCTGATTTGGAAGTGGACTCGTCTTATAACTTGTATAAAAATACTGGTTATGGACCAGGACCGTTAGATAGCCCAAGTGAGGAGTCAATTAAAGCAGTCTTGAATCCGACACCAAGTGACTATTTATACTTTGTAGCAGATATTTCTACAGGAAAAGTATACTTCTCAAAAACATATGAAGAACATCAAGTGTTAGTAGATCAGTATGTCAATAATTCAAGTAGTGAATAAAATTAAAACATAAAAGAGCTTGGTGAATCAATTTTGCATGATTCACCAAGCTTTTAGATACTCAAAAAGTAATCTGTTTAACAGAGTGAAAGAGTAGCAACTAGAAATTTATATAAATAAAATTTAGCAAAATCACAAAATTTCAATAATTATATTTACAATTTAGAAAAAGCGTGGTACTCTTTTGTGGATTGAAAGCGGAATTTTTTTCAATAACCAACCAAGAACTACGTATCGTTAAGCGAAAAAGGAGAATTAACATGGTAGAAAAAGTATATCCAATGACTCTTGAAGGAAAAGAAAAATTAGAACAAGAGCTAGAAGAATTAAAAACAATTAAACGTAAAGAAATCGTAGAGCGTATTAAAATCGCTCGTAGCTTTGGGGATCTTTCAGAGAACTCAGAGTATGAATCAGCTAAAGATGAACAAGCTTTCGTTGAAGGACGGATTACAACGTTAGAAAATATGATTCGTTTTGCAGAAATCATCGATAATGATGGCGTGGACCAAGACGAAGTTTCTATCGGTAAAACAGTTACTTTCCAAGAATTACCTGATGGAGAAGAAGAGGAATACACAATCGTAGGAAGTGCCGAAGCCGATCCGTTTTCTGGTAAAATTTCTAACGATTCACCGATTGCGCAAGCCTTAATTGGTAAACAATTAGGCGACCAAGTAATTATTGCGACACCTGGTGGCGACATGACAGTTAAAATTACCAAAGTTGAAGCAAACTAAATAATTGAGTAGGGCAGGCAGCTTCTAAGGCCTGTCCTTTCGCAATCTATGACATTTAGGGCTAAAGTCCTATGGTAACCTGAGGCGCAAACCACTATGATTAAATAAAATAAACGAGTAAAATAAATGACATAAGGGAGGAGGCAAATCTATGAATAACCCTTGGCGCTTTTTTATCGTCGCAGAAGCATTACTTTTTATTCTAGCGTTATGGCAAATTGTACATAATCCTGGATTAGCTGTTTTATTAACAATTGGCGTTTTACTTGTTGCCTATGTTTCCAGGAAAGCATCTAAAACACATTTTAACAACTTTCAATTCGTCCTTGGCATTGTTTTTATTGTCATTGGCGCAATGAACAGCACGGCTGTTTGGTTTATGTTGATTTTTGGCGTACTCTTTATCGGCTTAAAAGGCTTTGAGATTTCAGGCGTGGATATAGCTGAGCGAGCACCTTGGCGTAAAAAACAAATGATTATGGTGGAAACGGCGGCCAAAGAACCGAAAAATGGCAAACGATTTAAACGCCGTTGGTTTGCCAACGAACGTATTGGCAACAATATCTATGAATGGGACGACATCAATATTGATTTAATCTCTGGGGATACTATTATTGATTTAGGCAATACGCTACTTCCGAAAGAAGATAATATTATTATTATTCGTAAAGGTTTTGGCCGCACGCGAATTCTAGTGCCGTTAGGTGTAGCTATTTTGTTAGAACATTCAACGTTTTACGGAACAGTGCGTTTTGAAGAAGAAAAATATCAATTGAAAAACGAATCATTAAAAATTTACAGCAATGATTATGATACCAATCTTCGTCGTTTGAAAATTATGACGAACACTTTAGTAGGAGATGTTGAGGTGATCCGTGTATGACCGATCGGATTTCAAGACGCATGATTTCATTATATGCGTCCCTTAGCACCTTTATTGTTATTTTAATTACCTTGTTTTCATATTTTCATTCAATTAAACAAAACCGGTGGCTCTTAGAACTTCTTCAGAGAAAAGTCTTTTATCTGCCACTAATTGTGCATATTGTTCTTATATCCTTACTAATAGGCTTATTGACCTTTTTACTGATTTCGTTGGTCCAAAAAGGCCAATATGGACGGATTGAAGAAAAACTTCGGTTATTAGCCAATGGCAATTATGAAAGTCCAGTCTTAAACAAACCAATGACTAGTGAAAATCAAGACCATTATCTAATCGAAGTCGAACAAGATATTTGGTCGATTAAAAATAAATTATTAGAGATGTCTAAAGAATTGCAATTATTAAACAGTCGACCGCAATTAATGGATGGGCAAACAAAAGAAGAAATTTTAGAGAACGAGCGGCATCGTTTGGCACGGGAGTTGCATGATTCAGTCAGTCAACAACTTTTTGCAGCCATGATGATGTTGTCTGCCTTAAATGAACAAGCACAACGAACAGAAACCCCTGAACCATATCGTAAACAACTAGCCATGGTGGCAGAAATCATTAATGCCTCCCAATCGGAAATGCGCGCGTTACTATTACACTTGCGTCCTATTAGTCTAGAAGGGAAAAGTTTGCGTAAAGGCATTGAACAATTATTGAAAGAACTACAAACAAAAATTAAAATTGAATTGATTTGGGATGTTGAAGATGTTCATTTAAATAGCAGCATTGAGGATCATCTTTTCCGAATTGTTCAGGAATTACTTTCAAATACCTTAAGACATGCCAAAGCAAAAGAATTAGAGGTATACTTACACCAAGTCGATAAAAATGTTTTATTGCGCATTGTTGATGATGGTGTCGGCTTTGATATGAAGGAACAAAGTAATAAGGCCGGTAGTTATGGCTTAAATAATATTCGAGAACGTGTTGTCGGCATGGGCGGTACAGTTAAAATTATTAGTTTTAAAGGGCAGGGAACCAGCGTTGAAATTAAAGTTCCTGTCATAAAGGAGGAAACTGCAAGTGATCAAAGTAATGTTAGTGGATGACCATGAAATGGTCCGTTTAGGCGTTTCATCATATTTATCTATTCAAGAGGATATAGAAGTCGTAGGCGAAGCAGAAAACGGTAAGATTGGCTATGAAAAAGCATTGGAACTACGTCCAGATGTTATTTTGATGGACTTGGTAATGGAAGAAATGGACGGCATTGATTCAACAAAAGCGATTTTGAAAGATTGGCCAGAAGCCAAGATTATTATTGTGACGAGTTTTATTGATGATGAAAAAGTGTATCCGGCAATTGAAGCTGGTGCAGCGGGCTACCTATTAAAAACATCAACAGCACATGAGATTGCTGATGCGATTCGGGCGACTTATCGCGGAGAGCGTGTGTTGGAACCTGAAGTGACGCATAAGATGATGGAACGGTTAACAAAAAAACAAGAGCCGGTGCTACACGAAGATTTGACAAACCGAGAACACGAAATTTTAATGCTGATTGCACAAGGTAAAAGTAATCAGGAAATTGCTGATGAACTCTTTATCACTTTGAAAACAGTTAAAACACATGTTTCAAACATTTTAGCAAAACTAGATGTGGATGATCGGACCCAAGCGGCGATTTATGCATTTCAACACGGTTTAGCCAAATAAATATCAGATAAATCCATAAATAAATTCTAGGAAATCCTTCTAGGAATTTATTTATGGATTTGTTATACTAAGTTTAACGAACAGACAGGAGCGGTCAGAAGAAATGAAACAAAATTTTGCAATTATTGGTTTAGGACGTTTTGGCGGCAGCATATGCCAAACTTTGGTGGAAGCTGGTCAAGAAGTTTTGGCCATTGACAGCAGTGAAGACCGTGTCAATGAATACATGAATATTGCAACGCATGCAGTGGTGGCCAACGCCCAAGATGAAATGACGTTGCGTTCTTTAGGAATTCGGAATTTTGATCACGTAGTGGTGGCGATTGGCGAAGATATTCAAGCGAGTATTTTAGTGACGCTAATGGTCAAAGAGATGGGGGTTCCCAATGTCTTAGCCAAAGCCGTCAATGAATATCATGCCCGTGTCTTAGATAAAATTGGGGCAGATATGGTCGTTCACCCAGAGCGGGATATGGGCATTCGAATTGCCCACAAACTTGTTTCACGCAATATTTTAGATTATATTGAATTATCTAGCGAATTTTCATTAGCTGAGGTTCGGGTCACCAATCCTAAATTTTACAATAAAACCTTAGCAGAATTAAATTTCCGTCAACGATTTGGTTTAACTGTGGTAGCGATTCGCCGCTCGAAAACAGAAGTAATTGCTTCGCCAGATGCTTCTGAAATTGTTCGAGAAAACGACAATTTATTAGTTATCGGTGATACCGCAGATGTTGATTTATTAGATGAAAAAATGAATGGCTAAGCACTTTATTCTCTAAAAGCACTGCGCTGTGCTACAATAAATGGCGACAGAGATGTGAAGGAGGAACAAAGAATGAAATTAGAAGTGACACCGAAAGCCCAACAATGGTTTAAAGAAGAAACCGGGGTTCAGCCTGAGACAGGCATTCGTTTTTTCGGAAAAATTTACGGAAAAACACCTGTTCATGACGGTTTTTCCATTGCGATGTCTGTAGAAGCGCCAGATGAGCCAATGATTAAAGAGAACCTAGATGGGATTACCTATTTTATTGAAGAAACAGATGATTGGTTCTTTAAAGGGTATGATTTGATTGTTGATTATGATGAAAAGAATGATGAACCGCGTTATCAATTTGAAGCAAACCAAGAAGATTTAACAAAATAATTTTAGTGCTAAACAGAAGAGGCTGAAGTAGTGTGTAGGACTATTTCTGTTGCTTTCGTTTAACCGCTAGTCAACCTGAGAAAAAATCGTTTTAGATTTTTCTCAGGTTCTTTCTATTTAAGTTATTTTTAGTTGGATATCGTTATTTAATAAGGCTATTATATGGTATAATGATAATTAACTGAAGTGTGGAGGAAATAAAATGTTATCAATTGTTGTCCCTTGTTATAATGAGGAAGCAGCGATTCCGCTGTTTTTTGAAGAAGTAGAAAAAATTAGCCAGCAACTGCCTCATTCAGTAGAATATATATTTGTGAATGATGGCTCAAAAGATAATACATTAGCCGTTTTAAGACAGCTTTATCACGAGCATCCAGAGAAGGTACATTATCTTTCTTTTTCACGCAATTTTGGGAAAGAAGCGGGCTTATATGCTGGCTTAAAAGAAGCAACAGGTGATCTAGTGACAGTCATGGACGTTGATTTACAAGATCCGCCTGAGTTATTACCTCAAATGATTGAGATGATTGAAACCAGTACAGATTTAGATTGTGTTGGAACACGCCGCATAACAAGAGACGGCGAACCACCCATTCGTAGCTTTTTTGCACGGATGTTCTATAAACTCATTAATCGAATTGCTGAGACGGAAATGGTAGATGGTGCCCGTGACTTTCGTGTCATGACCCGCCAAATGGTCGATGCGATTTTAGAGTTATCTGAGTATAATCGTTTTTCAAAAGGAATTTTTAGTTGGGTCGGCTTTAAAACAGAATATATTGAATTTAAAAATCGAGAACGAATTGCTGGAGAAACCTCTTGGTCTTTCTGGAGTCTATTAAGTTATTCAATTGATGGGATTGTCAATTTTTCAGAAACACCATTGAATATTGCTTCATACGTTGGTGCCTTTTCATGTATTGGTTCTGCACTAGCAATGTTAGTGATTATCTTTCGAACATTAGTCAATGGTGATCCAACAAGTGGCTGGCCTTCAATGGTTTGTATTGTACTTTTTGTAGGTGGTTTGCAACTATTATGTTTAGGAATTATTGGTAAATATATCGGCAAAATTTTCTTAGAAACGAAAAAACGACCAATTTATATTGTAAAGGAATCAGAAAAAGATTCTAAAAAATAACCAAAAAAGCAGAGAAAAATTCTCTGCTTTTTTGTTATATGTTAAAAAAATATGAACAAGCTTTTCAGAAAAACAACATTTTTTACATAAAAAATACATTAACTTTACCTATTTTTATCTTAATGAAACAGGTTTGCTCTCGCGGTTGCAAGAAATAAATGTTAAAATCAAAAAGTATGCTATTAAATGTTTTTTTGGAGGTTGGGTCATGATAGAAGTTATCGACTTGAAAAAAGTATTCGATAATGGGTTTGAAGCGTTAAAATCGGTCAATTTTACGATTGAGCAGGGGGACTTGGTTTGTTTGTTAGGGCCAAGTGGGTGTGGTAAATCCACGATTTTAAACTTAATTGCAGGTTTGTTACATCCAAGTGATGGAGATATTCAGTTTCGACAGCAATCGGTTGTCAAAACAGCACCAAAAGATCGGAACATTGGGTTTGTTTTTCAAAACTATGCCTTATATCCACATATGACTGTTCTAGAAAATGTGATGTTTCCTTTGACGGTAGGGAGTAAGAAAATTCCTAAGGCAGAGGCACAAGCTATTGCCGAAGAATATATGAAACTGACGAATATTGAAGAGTTAAGTCATAAAAAGCCAGGCACACTTTCTGGTGGTCAACAACAGCGTGTTGCGATTACCCGGGCGTTAGTTCAAAAACCAGATGTTTTATTATTAGATGAGCCTTTAAGTAACTTGGATGCACGTTTGCGTTTGAAAATTCGTGAAGAAATCCGTCGCTTGGTGAAAGAAGTTGGCATTACAACCATCTTTGTAACGCATGATCAAGAGGAAGCGCTATCAATTAGTGATAAAATTATTTTATTAAACGAAGGGGTTATTCAACAAAATGATGAACCTCAAAACCTTTACTTAGAACCAAATAACTTATTTGTTGCTCAGTTCATAGGTAACCCAATTATTAATTTATTGTCTGTTGAAGTGAAAGACGGCAAAATGTACCACGAAAGTTTTGAAATTCCGCTTGAGCGTTTTGAGCAAGCACGCTTTAAAATGCCAATGACTGATGGGAAATATACGTTTGCTTCTCGTCCAGAAGATGTGGTGCCAACTGAAACAGGTCTCTTTACCACAACGGCAGATTTAGTCGAATTGATTGGTCGAGAACGTATTTTACGATTTACATTAGGAAATGAACAAGTGAAATCAATTGTAAGTGTAGAAGAAGCGATTGAAGAAGGAGACACTTTATCTTTTGATTTTTCATATAAAAAAGTATTTATCTTTAACGAAGCGGGAGACCGGGTTTACTAATGAAAAAATACAATCCAGAAAATCAACCAAAAGCATGGCTCTTCCTTCTGCCATCATTAGGAATTATTTTACTGTTTAGCGTTTATCCGCTGTTTCGTTCTTTGTGGATGAGCTTCCAAAAAGGTTCCTTAATTAACCAACGTTACGCTGGTTTAGAAAATTATCAACGTGTATTGAATGATCCAATCTTTTATAAAGCGTTAAAAAATACAGCGCTCTATGCATTTGCAGTGGTACCGATTGCCTTGATAATTTCCCTAGCAATTGCTTGGATTATCTTTGAAAAAGTTAAACATAAGAGTTTCTTTGAAACGATTTTCTTTATGCCTTATGTAACGAGTACGATTGCCATTGGGATTGTCTTCCGTTACTTCTTTAATGGCGATTATGGAATTGTCAATTACGTCTTAGGATTTTTCGGCATTCCTTCTGTCAACTGGCTAGATAATGTTCAAATGAGTATGCCGACATTGATTATTTTTGGGGTTTGGACGAGTTTAGCATTTAATATTATTATTTTGTTGGCTGGGTTGAGAAATATTGATGAAGAACATTTTAAAATAGCGAAAATGTTTGGCGCCTCAAACGGCGAAATTTTTCGACGTATTACGTTTCCACAGCTAGTCCCGACCATTGCCTTTTTATTAACCGTCAATTTAATTGGCGCCTTTAAAGTTTATACACAAGTTTATGCTTTATTCGGTGGCCGTGCGGGGATTGCCAATAGTGCCACAACCGCAGTGTACTATATTTATGACAAATTCCACATTGCAGGACGTCCCGGAATTGCGATGGCAGCCACAGTGATTTTATTTGTGATTATTTTAGTGGTCACTTTCTTACAAAATAAACTCTTAAAGAAAGTGGGGCAATAAACCAATGAAAAAAGTTTTAACGATTATCGCATTTGTTTTCTTAGGCATTTTAGCCGTTATTACGTTATTTCCATTTGTCTATATGATTTTAGCTGGTTTAATGAGTTACTCTGAAGCGACCAGCATGCCGCCAACCATGTTTCCAAAACAACCACAATGGCAAAACTACACAGAGGTCTTTCAAAAAGCACCATTTCTTCGGTATTTCTTGAACACAGTCTTTGTTTCAGGCGCTACAACGATTGCTACGGTAGTCACCGCCGTTTTAGCTTCATTTGCGTTAACGAGTTTGAAGTTCCGTTTTAAAAATGTAGTCATTGCTTTGATGATTTCGTTGTTAATGGTTCCGTATGAATCTATTATTTTTACCAATTATCAAACGATTGCGCAATTAGGTTTGCTAAATACTTACAGCGCCTTAATTATTCCATTTTTAACGAGTATTTTTTATATTTACTATTTAAACGGTTATTTAAAAGGCATTCCTGATACTTTTTATAAGGCTGCCAAGATTGATGGCGCTAGTGATTTAGAATATATTTGGCGTATTTTAGTACCGATGTCAAAGCCAGCGTTAGTAACAGTAGGGATTTTAACATTTATTTCTAGTTGGAATTCTTTCTTGTGGCCATTGCTGGTGACGAACGAGAAAAAATACCGTTTATTGAATAATGGACTATCAGCCTTTGCGACAGAGAGCGGTAGTGACGTACATTTACAAATGGCTGCTGCAACATTAACCGTTATTCCAATTTTAATTATTTACTTGATTTTCAGAAAAGAAATTATCAGAGGAGTTGCAAAAAATGGAATCAAAGGCTAAAACAACTGTGACTTTTCACAGTGGCATTTTAACAATTGGAGGAACCGTGATTGAAGTGGCATATAAAGATGCCCACATCTTCTTTGATTTTGGTACAGAATTTCGACCAGAATTAGATTTGCCCGATGATCACATTGAAACCTTAATTACTAATCGTTTAGTGCCAGAATTAAAAGATTTATACGATCCGCGTTTAGGTTATGAATATCATGGTGCAGAAGACAAAGAGTATCAACACACAGCTGTTTTCTTATCTCATGCCCATTTAGATCATTCGCGCATGATTAATTATTTAGACCCAGCTGTTCCTTTGTACACATTAAAAGAAACGAAGATGATTCTAAATAGTTTAAATCGCAAAGGTGATTTTTTGATTCCATCACCGTTTGAAGAAAAGAATTTTACCCGAGAAATGATTGGTCTTAATAAAAACGATGTGATTAAAGTTGGCGAAATTTCAGTGGAAATCGTACCTGTTGATCATGATGCGTACGGTGCTTCGGCATTACTGATTCGTACGCCTAACCATTTCATCACATACACAGGTGATTTGCGCTTACATGGCCATAATCGTGAAGAGACTTTAGCTTTTTGTGAAAAAGCCAAACATACTGAATTATTAATGATGGAAGGCGTAAGCATTAGCTTCCCAGAACGTGAACCAGATCCAGCTCAAATAGCGGTTGTCAGTGAAGAAGATCTTGTTCAGCACTTGGTTCGTTTAGAACTAGAAAACCCAAATCGACAAATTACCTTTAATGGCTATCCGGCAAACGTGGAACGTTTTGCTAAGATTATTGAAAAGTCACCTCGTACAGTCGTTTTAGAAGCAAATATGGCTGCGTTGTTACTTGAAGTATTTGGAATAGAAGTTCGTTATTATTATGCTGAATCTGGTAAAATACCAGAATTGAATCCAGCGTTAGAAATCCCGTATGACACGTTACTAAAGGACAAAACAGACTATTTGTGGCAAGTTGTGAACCAGTTTGACAACCTCCAAGAAGGTAGTTTATACATTCACAGTGATGCACAACCGTTAGGGGACTTTGATCCACAGTATCGCGTGTTTTTAGATTTGTTGGCTAAAAAAGACATTACTTTTGTCCGCTTAGCTTGTTCAGGACATGCAATTCCAGAAGATCTGGATAAAATTATTGCATTGATTGAACCTCAAGTATTGGTTCCAATCCATACGTTAAAACCAGAAAAACTGGAAAACCCGTATGGTGAAAGAATATTGCCAGAACGTGGCGAGCAAATTGTTTTATAAATTTTTTTAAGGGAGAGAAAAAAATGAAGTTCAAAACTCTAGCAACAACAGTGTTAGCAACCGCAGCTATTTTCGCATTGGGGGCTTGTGGTAACGGTAATGGGGCCAAAGAATCAAACGATATTGTGAAAGAAGTGAAGGAAGATACGACAATTACTTTCTGGCATGCAATGAATGGAGTTCAAGAAGAAGCGTTAACAAAATTAACGAAAGACTTCATGAAAGAAAATCCAAAAATTAAAGTGGAATTACAAAATCAATCTGCTTACCCTGATTTACAAGCCAAAATCAATTCGACTTTAACTTCACCAAAAGATTTACCAACAATTACGCAAGCGTACCCAGGCTGGTTATGGAATGCTGCACAAGATGAAATGTTAGTGGACTTAAAACCATATATGGATGATGACACAATCGGCTGGAAAGATGCAGAACCAATTCGTGAAGTATTGTTAGACGGCGCCAAAATCGACGGCAAACAATACGGAATTCCATTTAATAAATCAACAGAAATGTTATTCTATAATGCTGATTTGTTGAAAGAATATGGTGTTGAAGTACCGAAAACATTAGAGGAATTAAAAGAAGCTTCTAAAACAATTTACGAAAAATCCAACAAAGAAGTCGTTGGTGCTGGTTTTGACTCGTTAAATAACTATTACGCAATTGGAATGAAAAACAAAGGCGTTGATTTTAATAAAGACTTAGATTTAACAAGCAAAGATTCACAAGAAGTCGTGGACTATTACCGTGATGGTATCGAAGCAGGTTACTTCCGCACAGCTGGTTCAGATAAATATTTATCTGGCCCATTTGCAAACAAAAAAGTAGCAATGTTTGTCGGTAGTATTGCTGGTGCTGGTTTTGTTCAAAAAGATGCTGAAGCTGGTGGCTATGAATACGGTGTTGCACCACGTCCGGAAAAAATTAACTTACAACAAGGAACAGATATTTATATGTTCGATAGTGCTACGCCAGAACAACGGACAGCGGCATTTGAATTCATGAAATTCTTAGCAACGCCTGATTCACAATTGTACTGGGCACAACAAACAGGTTATATGCCAATTTTAGAATCTGTTTTACACAGTGACGAGTACAAAAATTCTAAGACTACCAAAGTACCTGCACAACTTGAAAACGCAGTAAAAGATTTATTCGCTATCCCAGTAGAAGAAAATGCTGATTCAGCCTATAATGAAATGCGGACAATTATGGAAAGTATTTTTGCTTCATCAAATAAAGACACGAAAAAATTATTGAAAGATGCAACGTCACAATTTGAACAAGCATGGAACCAATAATCAATAAATAAACAGACGTGGGAGGTTGGGATCTGAGTCGTTATGGCTCGTGTTCTAACCTTCCTGTTCTTTTGGGCGGAAGAAGGAGAGAAACAAAATGCAAATAAAAATTTTAGCAACAAGTGATATGCATGGATATATTATGCCGACAAGTTATAGTGAAAAAAAGATGGATTTGCCTTTTGGAACCGCAAAAGCAGCAACCATGCTGAAAAAGTTACGTGCGTCTGCCAAAGGTCCAGTTTTTCAAATTGAAAATGGGGATTTTATTCAAGGTTCGCCACTTAGTTACTACGTAAGAAAAGCAGAAACACATTCAGTGGCTGCCATCACTAAGATCATTAATCAAATGAAGTATGATGTTAGTATTTTAGGCAACCATGAATTTAATTACGGATTAGATTACTTAAAAGAAACGATTGCCAGTTATCAACAGCCAGTTTTAGCTGCCAATATTCTTGGTAAAGATGGACAACCTTATTTCGGTCAGCCGTATGTCATCATAGAAAAACAAGGGGTTAAAGTAGCCATCCTTGGCGTGACGACCCAATATATTCCTCATTGGGAACAGCCGGCAACAGTCAAAGATTTAACGTTTAAAAGTGTTGTTGAAACAGCGGAAGAATACGTGCCAAAATTACGGGAAGAAGCGGATCTAGTTGTTGTCGCTTACCATGGCGGGTTTGAAAAAGATTTAGAAACAGGGGAACCCACGGAATTACTAACAGGAGAAAATGAAGGCTATGATTTATTGGAAAAAGTTCCTGGGATTGATGCCTTAGTCACTGGTCACCAACATCGAGAAATTGCTACAAAACTGAATGGGATACCCGTGATTCAACCAGGTTTTCGAGGAGCTTTTGTTGGAGAAATTACTTTAGAAATTGAACCTATGGCTAAAGGCTATCGCGTTATTGAAAGTGACGCAGCTATTCATCCTGTTGGAAACGAACAACCAGATGCAGAAATTTTAGCTTTGACAACAGCGTTACATGACGAGGTAGAAGAGTGGCTTGACCAACCAGTAGGAAATGTGGAAGGGGACATGACGATTCAAGATCCGAATGCCGTACGCCTCAAAGAACATCCATATATAGAATTTATTAATAACGTCCAAATGGCTTCAAGCGGAACAGATATTTCAGGGACTGCACTTTTTAACAATGAAGGCAAAGGGTTTAATAACCAAATTACGATGCGCGATATCATTACCAACTACATTTATCCAAATACCTTGGCTGTATTGCGTGTCACTGGACAAGACCTCCGTGAAGCGCTAGAACAAAGCGCTACTTATTTTGTGTTAGAAAAAGGCCAACCAATTTTTAACCCGAAATATGTCGATCCAAAACCACAATACTATAATTATGATATGTATGAAGGCATTGAGTATACGCTTGATTTAAGACAACCGTTTGGTGAAAGAGTGACGAAACTTAATTATCATGGCAAAGCAGTGCAAGCAGAAGATGTTTTGGAAATCGTGACAAATCAATACCGAGCAGTCGGTGGCGGAAACTATCAAATGTTCCAACCTGAAAAAATTATTCGAGAAATCCAAATTGATATGACGGAACTGATTGCAGAATATTTAAAAAAACATCCAATCATTCAAGCGTCGACAAATGACAACTTCAAGGTTATCTGGTAAAAAAATAGCAAAAAAGCCTTCAACCATGCAATTACTTGAAAGATGGTTGAAGGCCTTTTTTGACTTAATAGCCTTTTTTTAAGGAAACTTGGTTTTTGACGAGGGTTTGATCCGTCACAAATTGATTTAAGTTTGGAATAAAAATCGCCAGTAATTTTGATTTGAACTTCGGTGTCATGCCAGAAATATGAGGTGTTAATAAAACATTCTGCATCTCCCATAAAGGGCTATCTTCGGGAAGAGGTTCTTCTTCAAAGACATCTAAGGCAGCAAAAGCAATGGTTTTATTGTTTAAGGCAGTTATCAAATCGTTCGTTGCTACTGAGGCGCCGCGACCAACATTTACGAAAATTGTTTCAGGAGCCATTTTTTCAAAAAGCGCCTGATTGTATAAATGTTTTGTTGTTTCAGTCAAAGGAAGAATGTTCACAACAATGGACATTTCATGGATAATTTTACTCATATTCTTCTGTGAGTAGCATTCAATGAAACCTTCCGTCACATGTCCAGAGGTATTCACGCCATAAACTTGAAGATTTAAACCTTTAGCAAATTTAGCTAATTGTTGTCCGATTTGCCCCGTGCCTACGATTAACATTTTTTGCCCAGAAAGTTGTTGATAGGAAGGGGCTGCTTGATCCCATGTGTGTTGCATTTGTTGTTGGATACTTTCTTGCAGTCCGCGGGTATGTGCTAATAAAACGCCTAAAACATGTTCTGAGATAGAAACACTATGAATTCCGCTACCATTAGACAACAGAATACCTTTTTCTCTTAATTTATCAAAATCCATATAATCAGCACCAGCAGAAATTAGCTGAATCCATTTTAGGTGACTAGTATCAGAGGCTAATAAACACGGACCAATTTCTTGATGCCAGCCTAACATAATTTCAATGGACTCTTCTTCAGCAGAGGATAAATGATCGGTAGATGTTTTAACTAGATAATTGGGCGCCACAGCTTTCACTTGTTCCATTTGTTCTTCGTTGAATGCTTCATTTAAATAAATTATTGGTTGGTTCATCTTTCTTCCTCCTAGCACTTTTTATTGTATCAAAAATAAATTTAAAAGAGAAAAAGAAAGGCTTTTCAGTAAAGCAGAAAGCCAAGGACAAAAATCCAAAATAGATTTTTGTCCTTGGCTTAAAAACTGCTAAAGTCCAGTGCTAACCTTATTTAGGTACGCCGTTTTCAAATAAACTTGTACTATGAACTGGTTGACGTCGAGCATCGGGCCGTAAGTAATGTAAGGCATTATTTACGGCAGTAGGTGCCTCACCAAAGCCCGTAGCGATTAATTTCACTTTTCCTTCATAGGAACAGATATCCCCTACAGCGTATACGCCAGGAATGTTAGTTGACATATCGGAATGAACATTAATAGCATTTCTAGAAACGTCTAATCCCCATTCTTTGAGGTGTGTTAAAGAAGAAGTGAAGCCATAATTGATAATTAAATCATCCAGAGGGAGATCCAATGTTTGGTCACCTTTTGTCTCCGTTAATTGGATGCCTGTGAACGTTTCGTTTTCCTTTAAAATATCACTAATGATATAAGGAGTTCTGATAGAAACACTAGATTTTTCCAGTTGTTCCACGCTATGTTCATGGCCGCGAAATTGTGGGCGACGATGGATAATAGATACTTCTTCTGCGACGTTTTCTAGCATTAAAGCCCAGTCAATTGCAGAATCGCCGCCACCAGCAATCGCAACTTTTTTGCCAGCGAATTTTTTCATGTCAGTCACATAATAATGGATTGACTCACCTTCAAAGGCTTCAACATTTTCGATAGCTAAACGTCGAGGTTGGAAAGCGCCGTTACCAATCGCAAAGATAACCGTTTTAGAATAATGTGTGCCTTTAGTTGTGTCTAAGCGCAGAAGTCCATCTGCTTCCTGTGCAAGGTGTGTGACCTCTTCTTCCAAACAAACATCGTGCTGAAATGGCTGCATCTGTTTTTCCAAATTGGCGATTAATTCACCCGCTTTAATAGCAGGGAATCCAGGAATATCATAAATATATTTTTCGGGATACAGCATTGTTAGCTGACCGCCTAATTGTGGCAGGCTATCAATGATTTTCGTTTTCGCTTTACGAATTCCCGCATAAAAAGCGGCAAATAATCCGACAGGACCGCCGCCGATAATCGTTAAATCATAAATATCTTTTTCATCAGACATTTGCAAATTCCTCCTAATTCATTTAGGGTTGAGACAACTATTGATCGTTTTGCGAACACTTCACAAAATAGCACGGCTTTTCGAAAAAAGCAAGTTTGGCTAACGAATCAAAGCATTCTTTAATCATTGGAAAAAGATCATAGCAATTTTCAGCATTTTTCGATATGATGGAACTATAAAATAATTATCTAGGAGGACATTCTCATGTCACAATTTCCACAATTAGATTTAGAAAATGCTAAAGGCCCAAAAGCGGTCATTAAAACAAACCGAGGCGACATCACTGTTCAATTATTCCCAGAACAAGCGCCTAAAACGGTTGAAAATTTTGTTGAATTAGCGAAAAAGGGCTACTACGATGGCGTTATTTTCCATCGTGTGATTCCTGATTTTATGATTCAAGGCGGTGACCCAACCGGAACAGGAATGGGCGGCGAAAGTATTTATGGAGAAGCATTTGAGGATGAATTTTCTCGAGATGTTTTCAATTTGCGTGGCGCATTGTCAATGGCAAATGCTGGTCCTAACACAAATGGTAGCCAATTCTTTGTTGTTACTAATCAAAATGTTCCAGCTCAAATGATGAGTCAGTTAGAAGATGCTGGTTTTCCAGAAGAAATTATTGAAGCTTACAAACAAGGCGGAACACCTTGGTTAGACTTCCGTCATACTGTTTTTGGTCATGTTGTTGATGGCATGGATGTAGTAGATGAAATTGGCGGAGTCCAACGGGATGCCCAAGACCGTCCAACATTTGATGTCGTGATGGATACAGTTGAAATCATTGGTGAATAAGTTTAACCAATCGAAAAAGAGAGTACCAACGAAGTACAAATTCGTTGGTACTCTTTATTTTTTTCTTAAAACAACTAACTTTTTTTAAAAAGCATCCAAATCACTTTTTTTAATGAAGTCTTTATAGGATACTGAGTTAAAGAATAGAAGGAGAGGAAGCAAATTTGTTAGAAAAATACAGATATCCAATTGCCTTGACTTTGTTTGCAGTAATACTCCCGTTTATAGGAACGTTTTTTACGTATGTAGATCAGCAAGGAATCGTTCATGAACCAGGATTTTATACAATAATCATTGGAGAAATTTTACTTCTATTTTCAGGTATCTGGTTCGTCAGAGTTTATTTAGCTAAACGCAAAAGAAAGAATTAAAAACAGCTGTCCTAAAAACTAGGACAGCTGTTTTTAATTAAAGGCTTTTTTGATGCGTAAAAGGCCTTCTTCGAGAGTTTCTTTTGAACAAGCTAAGTTTAAACGCATGTGTTGAGAACCTTGGGGACCGAAACTAATTCCTGGATTTAGAACTACTTTTCCCTTATGAATTAAGGTATCGCGAAGTTCTCGATCCGTTAATGAATAAGAACTAAAGTCTAACCATAAAAGATAGGTTCCTTCAGGCTCCATTACACGAACGCCAGGCATCTCTTCACGGAAAAAGGAAAGGGCAAAATCAATATTTTCTTTTAAATAATCAAGTAACGCCGTTAGCCATTCTGCCCCTGTTTGATAGGCAGCTGCCGTTCCCACGTAGCCAAAAGTATTGATACCGCCTTGATGATTTTTGTCTTGTAAAGATACGAAAGACTGCCGTAGTTTTTCATTAGGAATGAACAGCATTGAATTTTTAATCCCCGCTAAATTAAAGGTTTTCGTTGCCGCTGTTAAGGTAACAGTGAATTCCTTAAATGCTTCATCAGCGACAGTGAAGGAAGTGAAGGTATGCGGTTTAAAAATCAAATCCTGATGAATTTCATCGCTAACCACAGTTACTTGGTATTTTTGGCACAAACGCCCAATTGCTAGCAATTCTTCTTTTGTCCAAACACGTCCTCCAGGATTATGGGGATTACAAAAAAGTAACAGTTTCACCTTTTCTACGATTATCTGTTGTTCCATTTTAACCAAATCAACTTCATAATGTCCGTTAACTTCTATTAAAGAATGTCGCACAAGTCTACGCTCATTTTGTTTTACGACATCTGCAAAAGGGGGGTAGACTGGATCACAAATCATGACAGAATCCGCAGGCGCTGTATAAGCCTGAACGGCTGTGGACAAACTGGGTACCACGCCACTATTAAACAAAATTTCTTCTTTTTCAACAATCAATTGATGGTGTTGCCGTTGCCAAGCTTGAATTGCTTGATACAGTTCATTAGGTGCAACTGCATATCCTAGAATGCCCTGTTCAATAACTTGTGACAAGGCATCAAGGATGGGCTGATGCACTTTGAAATCCATATCAGCAACCCATAAAGGTAGTAAATCTTTTTCGTGGTAACTTGTTTCAACGGTGTCCCATTTAACACAATTCGTGTGGCGACGATCAATGGTTTCATTAAAATTAAACATAAGATAACTCCTTTTCTTCTATATAAAGTCTTACTTCCTATAGTATAGTAGATTTTGCTTGAAAGATGAAACAATAGTTTTAACAACTAGGGAAGAAATAATGCACAAACGTTGAAAAAATGCTATTATTTTAAATGAATAGAAACGGAAAAAGAAATTTATCGTATGAAAAGAGGAAATTTGATGAAGTACAAAATTGGTATGGTACTTTCTGGCACAATTACCGGACTTCAACCATATGGCGCATTTGTTTCTTTAGACGAAGAAACACAAGGACTGATTCATGTTTCGGAAGTACAAGCTGGCTTTACTAAAAATATCCATGGACTCTTAACCGTTGGACAAAAAGTAACCGTTCAAGTTATTGATGTTGATGAATATTCTCAAAAGATTAGCTTATCTTTACGGACCCTTGAAGACAAAGTTCATTCAGTGAACCATCGACGCAAAAAATATTTTACAGATAAGAATAAAAAAATTGGCTTTGCAACCTTAGACAAAGAACTTCCAGAATGGATTGATGAAGCCATGGACAAGTTGCTTGAAAAATAATTCTGTATTTTTTCAGAAAGTGTGTTACAATTTCTTTTGTTAGTGAATCTAAAAATTAATTGAGGTGGATGTCGTGTCTAACAAAAAAGTCGCTGGAACAATCATACTGAACTTAAACGATGGTAGTAAAAAATTTTTGATGCATCCAATAGGTGAAGCGATTGAGTTTGCGATGGCAAAAGTTTCTGATGAGATGACGGGTTTAGCTAGTATGCTACAATGGTTCAAAGAAGAGGTTCAATTGGACGTTACTTCAATTAGCTTAGTAGAATTAACTAACGCGCATATCAATAAAGAAAACGTTCCGCTGTTTGTCTTCGAGATGGATGAACAAGCACTTAAAAATGAAATGGATAAAGACTATACATGGGTAGCACCTGCAGAATTAAAAACGATTTGGTCAAAATATCATATTGAGGGTGTCCCAATGTTTTAAACAAAAAAGAAAGAATCTGTCGATAATTGAACAGATTCTTTCTTTTTTTACGTTGGATGTAAAAAAGTTAATCGAACTATTTTAAATATATGATTCAAATTGTTCGATTTTTAATAAGGAATTAAACTGTTTTGATAGATAATCAGACTTTGGAAAGTTTAAAAAACGAAATAATTGAAAATAATGAAAACAGATTGAAAACTTCTTTTAATTTTTTTGAAAAAAAGTGTTGACCAAACATCAAAATCTTGATATATTATTACATGTCGCAAGGCGAGTCACACAGCTGAGCGATTTAGAAATCAATAATTAAATAACAATTCTTGATTTCAAATCTCTCGAAAAAGTTTGAAAAAACAACAAAAAAGTTGTTGACAAATAACAAACGAGATGATAAGATATAGAAGTTGTCACAACAGACAACAACGACTGAGCAAAACAACTTAAAAAAACTTTTTCAAAAAAGTTCTTGACATTCAAACGAAAGTTTGTTATGATATAAAAGTTGCTGCGAGGTAACGTAGACCTTTGAAAACTGAACAAAGAATAGACGAACCAAATGTGTAGGGCGTCTTGATTCAATTCAAGACAACAAACATTTTTAACAAGCAAGCAATATGCTAGCAAACAAATTGAGCTTAACAATCGCAAGATTGTTCTAACTTTTATTATGAGAGTTTGATCCTGGCTCAGGACGAACGCTGGCGGCGTGCCTAATACATGCAAGTCGAACGCCTCTTTCCTCCCGAGTGCTTGCACTCAATTGGAAAGAGGAGTGGCGGACGGGTGAGTAACACGTGGGTAACCTACCCATCAGAGGGGGATAACACTTGGAAACAGGTGCTAATACCGCATAACAGTTTATGCCGCATGGCATAAGAGTGAAAGGCGCTTTCGGGTGTCGCTGATGGATGGACCCGCGGTGCATTAGCTAGTTGGTGAGGTAACGGCTCACCAAGGCCACGATGCATAGCCGACCTGAGAGGGTGATCGGCCACACTGGGACTGAGACACGGCCCAGACTCCTACGGGAGGCAGCAGTAGGGAATCTTCGGCAATGGACGAAAGTCTGACCGAGCAACGCCGCGTGAGTGAAGAAGGTTTTCGGATCGTAAAACTCTGTTGTTAGAGAAGAACAAGGACGTTAGTAACTGAACGTCCCCTGACGGTATCTAACCAGAAAGCCACGGCTAACTACGTGCCAGCAGCCGCGGTAATACGTAGGTGGCAAGCGTTGTCCGGATTTATTGGGCGTAAAGCGAGCGCAGGCGGTTTCTTAAGTCTGATGTGAAAGCCCCCGGCTCAACCGGGGAGGGTCATTGGAAACTGGGAGACTTGAGTGCAGAAGAGGAGAGTGGAATTCCATGTGTAGCGGTGAAATGCGTAGATATATGGAGGAACACCAGTGGCGAAGGCGGCTCTCTGGTCTGTAACTGACGCTGAGGCTCGAAAGCGTGGGGAGCAAACAGGATTAGATACCCTGGTAGTCCACGCCGTAAACGATGAGTGCTAAGTGTTGGAGGGTTTCCGCCCTTCAGTGCTGCAGCAAACGCATTAAGCACTCCGCCTGGGGAGTACGACCGCAAGGTTGAAACTCAAAGGAATTGACGGGGGCCCGCACAAGCGGTGGAGCATGTGGTTTAATTCGAAGCAACGCGAAGAACCTTACCAGGTCTTGACATCCTTTGACCACTCTAGAGATAGAGCTTTCCCTTCGGGGACAAAGTGACAGGTGGTGCATGGTTGTCGTCAGCTCGTGTCGTGAGATGTTGGGTTAAGTCCCGCAACGAGCGCAACCCTTATTGTTAGTTGCCATCATTCAGTTGGGCACTCTAGCGAGACTGCCGGTGACAAACCGGAGGAAGGTAGGGATGACGTCAAATCATCATGCCCCTTATGACCTGGGCTACACACGTGCTACAATGGGAAGTACAACGAGTCGCTAGACCGCGAGGTCATGCAAATCTCTTAAAGCTTCTCTCAGTTCGGATTGCAGGCTGCAACTCGCCTGCATGAAGCCGGAATCGCTAGTAATCGCGGATCAGCACGCCGCGGTGAATACGTTCCCGGGCCTTGTACACACCGCCCGTCACACCACGA